>JANOLJ010000121.1:0-28113 GCA_031419715.1 Burkholderiales bacterium
AACATCGAGGCGGCGATTCGAAAGGGACTGCTGCCGCTGCTTTTCAACGCCTTGGGATTGGACAACGCCAAGCAAGTCGTCGAGCAGGTGATCCAGATCACACGGGTGGGGTTGAGCCGGTCATGAGCGCTTCCGCAGTTCAGGCGTACAGCGAGCACCGCATCCGCTACGGTGACCAGATCATCTGGTTCGACCTGCGCGTTCAAACTGAGCGCGAAGCGCAGCGCCTTTCAATCCATGTTGAACCAGACGGGCGAGTGCTGGTGGATGTGCCGCCCGGAGTGACTCACTCGGCCGTGATGTCGGCAGTGCGCAAGCGATCACGCTGGATCAGTCAGCACGTAGAGGCTGCTCTCGGGCGGCGAACCAATCTCTCTCCCCGGCAGTACGTGAGCGGTGAATCACTGTTGTACCTCGGACGGCGATACCGGCTAAAGGTTGTCGTCCAACCGGATGCAAGAGAGGGAGCCAGCATGCGCGGGAGCCTCGTCGTCGTCACTGTTCCTGATCGCTCTGCCGATGGAGTGCGAAAGGCGCTGGAGGCTTGGTATCGATTGCGTGCGCGGGAAGTGTTCGCACAGCGGCTTGCAGCAGTGGCGGAGCCTCTGCGCTGGGTTCGCCAACTGCCGGCGACGCGCCTTCAGTTCATGACCGTTCAATGGGGCAGTTGCTCGCCGGCTGGCCGGATCACGCTGAATCCGTGGCTGGTGAAGGCGCCTCGCGAATGCATCGACTACGTGTTGCTGCATGAGCTCAGTCACTTGCTGCACCACAACCACAGCCCGAAGTTCTACCGGTCGCTGGACCGGCATATGCCAACGTGGCGCGCGGTGAAGGTCAAGTTAGACGGAATGGCTGAAGAAGTCTTTCGGAGCTGAGCGCGTTGCTGAAAGCCGTTGATGGCGCAGCCCGCGCTTTCTCCAGACTCGAAGCAAACAAGGGAACGTATGACAGGACTATCGAAGACTTCGCCATTGCTGACTGAGTACAAGACTGACGGCCTGTGCCGCATCTTGGCTCTCGATGGAGGAGGCGCCAAGGGCTTCTACACACTGGGCGTCCTCAAAGAGATCGAGGGTATGTTGGGGTGTCCGCTGTACAGGTGTGCTGTTTCAGGAGGGTGTTCATGGCCCGTGATTATCGCGCCGAGACCTCAGAAATTCACATTCGCCCCACCCTTGAGCTGCAGCATCTCGCGCGCCTCATCGGAAATCGCGACTTCCAATCCCAACCCTTCGATGACCTGCCGCGCTGCGCGCACTTGCTGCGCGTTGCTCTCGGCCAATTGCCCCGGGCCGATCCACAGCGAGTCTTCCAGCCCGACCCGCACGTTGCCGCCCAGCGCAACCGACTGCGCCGCAATCGGAAGTTGATTGCGCCCGGCCCCCAACACGCTCCAGTGGTAGTCGTCGCCGAAGAGTCGATCGGCGGTGCGCTTCATGTGCGCCACGTCTTCCGGGTGTGGCCCGATGCCGCCCAGCAGCCCAAACACCGACTGGATGAAAAACGGTGCCTTCACCAAACCCCGGTCGGCGAAGTGGCGCAGCGTGTAGAGGTGGCCTATGTCATAACACTCGATCTCGAAGCGCGTGTTGTTCGCGGCGCAGGTGGTGAGTATGTTCGCGATGTCCTTGAATGTGTTCTTGAAGATGCGATCGTCCGACTCGGCGAGATAGGGCCGCTCCCAATCGAACTTGAACTCGGGAAAGCGCGCCAGCATCGGGTACAGGCCGAAGTTCATCGACCCCATATTGAGCGAGGCGACTTCGGGCTTGAAGTGGGCGCAGGGCTTGAGGCGCTCTTCCACGCTCATCGTCGGCGCGCCGCCCGTGGTGATGTTGATCACCACGTCGGCAGAGTTTTTGATGCGGCTGAGGAAAGGCGCGAACGCCTCGGGGCGCTGATCGGGTTTGCCGTTCACCGGGTCGCGCGCATGCAGGTGCACGAGCGCCGCGCCAGCGGCGTGGGCTTCGAGCGCGGCTTGCGCGATTTCATCGGCGGTGATCGGCAAATAGCGCGACATTGTCGGCGTGTGGATCGCGCCGGTCACGGCGCAGGTGATCATCACCTTGCGGCGGTTCGTTTTGGCTTTAGGCATCTCGGTTCTCCTCCGGTCAAAGGGACAGCGTGGGTGGCGCCACGCGGCGCCGCGCGGTGCCAGGCAGCGTCATGATTCTTGCCAGTGTTTCTGCTTGAGCTTGTGCGCGGCCAGCGCGGCGAGCCGGTCATTGCGCCAAAGGCTCTTCTGTGCGATCTCTTGTGCGTCGGGTGCCGGGCCCCACTCGGCGGCGACCTTTTGCCACGCGGCGTCGTCCCACACCGCGGGTCGCGGCAGGTCGGCGGCGTAGCGGCGAAACCAGGGCACGTAGCGCTCACAGTAGTCGGCAATGCCGCCGGGCGCGTTCAACTCGATGGTCTCAAACGGGCCCATGAAAGCCCAGCGCAGGCCCAGGCCGTCGCGAATCGTGGCGTCCAGGTCTTGCGGGCTGACGACGCCTTCTTGCACGAGGCGAAACGCTTCCGTGAGCAGGGCGGCTTGCAGGCGGTTCAAGACGAAGCCGTCGATCTCGCGCTTCACGTCGATCGGCACCTGGCCCACACCCAACAGCACCTCACGCGCGCGTGCCTTGGTTTCGTCACTCGTCCATTGCGCGCCGCACAGCTCAACCACCGGCACCAGATGCGGCGGGTTCACCGGGTGCGCCACGATGCAGCGCGCGCGGCCGGACAGCGCCTCGGTGAATTTGGAGGCGACGATTGCCGAGGTGGAAGACGCCAGCACGCAGCGCGGCGGCGCGGCGGCATCTAACGCGGCGAAGGTCGCGAGCTTGACCTCCAGCGACTCAGGCCCGCTTTCCTGCACATAGTCGGCCTCGCGCACCGCTTCCTTGAGCGTGTGCACGGTCTGGATGCGCGCCGTCGCGGCCTTGGCGTCGATGACCAGGCCATGCGACTCCAGCTCGCGCAGCGACAGTGCGATCTGGCCCTGGGCAAGCTCGCGCTGTTCGGCGCTCAAGTCCCACAGCCGCACTTGCCAGCCGGCGCGCGCGAACACATTCGCCCAGGAGCGGCCGATCAGGCCCGCGCCGACGATGCCGACGACGCCGAGGGTTTGGGTTTCACCGTTCATGTTGATGCGTTTCCTATAGCCACAACACCTTGCGCCGCAGTTCCAGATCACGCGACAACGCCGCCGACGCGCCGATGTGCGTGACCTCGCCGCGCTCCAGCGCCACCGTGCGGTCCGACAGCGCAAGCGCCAAGTCGAGATGATGATCGACGATGAGTATCGCCACTTCATGGCGCAGCTTGTCGAAGGCCTCGAACAATTCTTCAACGATGGCCGGCGCCAGCCCCTCGAAGGGCTCGTCGAGCAACAACACTCGCGTGTCGCCCGACAGCGCGCGCGCCACCGCCACCATTTGCTGCTCGCCGCCAGAGAGGTAATCGGCCGGCGAGCGCCAGCGCTCCTTGATGCGTGGGAAGAAAGCGAAGATCTTCTCGTCGTCCCAGAACACACCCGCCTGGTTGCGCCGCTTCAGGCGCCCGAGTTCCATGTTCTCAGCGACTGACATTCCGGCGAACAGGCCGCGCCCCTGCGGTACATAGGCCACGCCGCGCCGTGCGATCTCAGCGGCGGGGCGCCGCGCGAGCGGCTCGTCGCCGAGCGTGATGCTGCCGCTTTGCGGCGCGCTCACGCCGATGATGGACTTGAGCAACGTTGACTTGCCCGCGCCGTTGCGCCCGAGCAGCGCGACGATCTCGTTGTCGTGCACGTCAAAGCTCACGTCGCGCAGGATGTGGCTCTTGCCGTAGTAGGTGTTCACGCCTTCCAAGCGCAGCAGTGTCGTTTCGCGAGCCGCGCTCGCGCGCAGCGTTTCAGCCAGCGCGTGCGAACCCGCGCCGATGTACACCGCCTGCACCCTTGGCGAATTGCGCGCGTCGTCCACCGTGCCGTCGACGAGCACTTCGCCGTCGTTCATCACCGTCACGGCGTCGGCCAGTGCGAACACGCGGTCGATGTCGTGTTCGACCAGCAGCACCGGCAGGTCGGCGGAAATGCCCTTGATGAGCTGGCCGACGCGCTCGCGCTCCGCGCTGGCCAGACCAGCGAGCGGCTCGTCGAGCAACAACACGCGCGGGCGTGTGGCCAGGGCCAGCGCCATGTCGAGCAGGCGCTGGCCACCGTAGGAGAGCGACGCGGCGCTCGCCGCCTCCACGCCGCCCAGGCCCATCGTGCGCACCACCTCGGCGGCGTCGCGGTTCACCTCATGCAGGGATTGCGCATCCGCCCACAGCGCAAAGCGCTTCGGGTGCCGCGCCTGCACCGCGAGGCGCACGTTCTCCGCGACGCTCAGCGAAGTGAACAGGTTCGTGATCTGGAACGAACGGCCGATTCCGGCTTGCGTCACTTGCTCCGGCGCTTGCCCTTGCAGCGCTTGGCCGGCGAGGGTGACGCTGCCGCGATCCGGCGCGTACAGGCCCGAGATCAGGTTGAACGCTGTCGTCTTGCCCGCGCCGTTAGGTCCGATGAGCGCGTGCAGCGTGCGGTCGCGCAGGCGGAGCCGCATGTCTTTCACCGCCTGGATGCCGCCGAAATGTTTGGCCAGGCCTTTTGCTTCGAGGATGATCGTGTCGGCGATGCGCGCAGGCTTCAGGAACTCGGGCAGCGCCACCGTGCCGGCCAGGCGCTGCGCCATCGCCGCCTCACCCACCACAGCTTTGCGCCAGCGCGCCGTGGCGCGCTCGTACAGGCCCACCAGGCCGGTGGGTGAGAACACGATGAAAGCGACGAACAGAATGCCGAAGATCAGCAGCCAATGCTCCGTGACCCTTGAGAGTGAGTCGCGAAAGATGACGAAGAACAATGCACCCAGGGCAGGCCCGAGGAAGGAACGCATGCCGCCGATGATGACCATCGCCAGCAGTTCGCCGGAGAACGCGACGGAGATCGGCTCGGCCGACGTCATGCGGTTGTTGAACGCGAGCAGCATGCCGGCCAGCCCCGTCAACGTGGCGGAAGCGACGAATGCGGTGAGCTTGACGCGGTTCGTCGGGTAGCCGATGAAGCGCGCGCGCTGTTCGTTCTCGCGTATTGCCACCAACACACTGCCCAGCGGCGAGCGGTGAAAGCGCCACAGCGCGACGATCGCGCCGAAGGCAATGCTTGCCACCAGCGCGTAGTAGTAGGCGGCGCTTTCGAACGACACGCCGGCCAGCACCGGGCGGGTGATGCCGCCCAGGCCGTTTTCGCCGCCCGTCACTTCGGTCCAACGAAACGCCACCGAATAGAGCATCGCCGACAGCGCGAGTGTCAGCAGCGAAAAATAGACGCCGCGGCGGCGCAGGATCAGGAAGCCGAATACGAGTGATGCGGCGAGCACGACGCCGATGCCGATCAGCGCCGGCACGACAAACGAGCCCGGCGCAAACGCCTTCTGCGACATGCCCACGGCATAAGCCGCGAGGCCGAACCAGGCGCCATGGCCGAATGACGTGAGGCCGGTGTAGCCCACGAGGATGTTCAACGCCATGCACGCCAGCGCGAACACCACGACCTCCGTTGCCGAGGTCACGCCCAGGCCAATGGCAGAGAGCGCGAACGGCAACAGCGCAAGCGCCAGCGCGGCAATGATGAGGTCGCGGCGGATCGGCATGGGGTCGTGCTCGCCGCTACTCAAAGCGCAAGATGCGCTCGCCGAACAGACCGCGTGGCCGAACCAGCAGCACGAGCAGCATCAGCAGATAGATCGCGGCTTCCGAATACTGCGGGAATCCCGCCGCGGTGACCACGCCCTTGGTCAGGCCGACCACCAGCGCCGCGAGCACGACGCCCCAGAAGGAGCCCAACCCGCCGATGACGACGACAACAAATGCGGAAGTAATGATCTCCGCGCCCATTGCCGGGTGGATGGAGAAGATAGGCGCGAGCATCACGCCTGCCAGCCCTGCGAGGCCAATGCCGAGGAACGCGATCGCCGCCATGTAGGGTTCGAGCGAAATGCCGAGCGCCCCCACCATGTCCGGGTTCTGCACGCCGGCACGCACCACCCGGCCGAAGGGCGTGCGCTGCAACAGGAACCACAGGCCAGCCACGCACGCCACGGCGACGAGCAAGATCAGCAACCGGTAGCGCGGATAGACGAAGTCGCCGATGAATATTTGCCCGCGCAGCTCTTGCGGTATCGACCATGACAACGGCGGCGCGCCGAAGACCATGCGCAGCAACTGCTCGGCGACCATCGCCAGGCCGAACGTCAACAGCAGCGAAAGCGCCGGATCAGCCTTGTAGAAACGCCGGAACAGCAGCCGCTCAATCACCACGCCCAAGGCGCCGACGATCAGCGGCGACAGCAGCGCCGCGCCGGTGAAGCCGAGCGACTGGCCGATGCTGACGGCCAGGTAAGCGCCAATCGCATAGAACGCGCCGTGCGCCAAGTTGACGATGCCGCCGAGAGAAAAGATCAGCGACAGACCCAGCGCGATCAGCAGGTAGTAGGCGCCCGCGAGCAGGCCGTTGAGGAGGTGTTGGGCGAAGAGCACGACAAACCGTCATCCCGGCGAAAGCCGGGATCCAGTGCGTGACCGAGACGTCACGCCATCTTGCACTCGTTCTCTTCCGCCGTGCTCGCGATCACCTCCAAGGATTCGTTAGCCGCCGGCACCGGCGCCGACGAGCGGAAGATGTCGTGCGCGTTCTTGATCTCCCCCACCGGCAGCGCCTGCACCGTGTACATCTCGTGCATCATCTGGTGATCGGCCTTGCGGAAGTAGCCTTCGCGCGTCTTCATCAGGCCGAACTTCGCGCCCTTTTCGAAGTGCTCGACGACCTTCAGCGAATCGATCGACTTGGTTTCAGCCATCGCCTGCATCGTCAGCTTGATCGCGTTGTAGTCACCCCATGCCTGGTTCTCCGGCGGGCGGCCGTAGCGTTTGGTGAACTCGGCGACAAACTTCTTCGTGTCGGGCGTGTCGATGAGGTGGTGCCACACCACGGGCCAGGTGCCGAGAAAATTGCCCTTGCCCGCGCCCCATGCCAGCGCCATGTCGAAGCCGAAACCCGCCACCGGGAAGCTCAGGCCGAACTCGGAGTACTGCTTCAGGAAATTCGTGACCTGGTTGCCCGCAAGGTTCGAGATCACCAGGTCTGGCTTGGCGCTGCGAATCTCCAGCAGCAGCGGCGAAAAGTCGGTCGCGTCAGTGGGCACCAGTTTGTCAGCCGCGAAGTCGCCGCCGTTCGCTGCCATGAAGCGCTTGGACACGCGCAGCAGGTCGTGGCCAAACGCATAGTCCGCCGTCAGCGAGAACCACTTCTTGCCTTTCACCAAGCCTTGCGCCATCAACGAGCGCCCGCAGGTCTTGACGTACATCGAGTTCTGGCTCTCGATGTGGAACATGAACTTCTTGCAGCCTTTGCCGCGCAGCTCATCCGAGTTCGCGCCGGTGTTGATGAACAGCGTTTTCGTGCGCTCCGCCACCTGGCTGATCGTGAGCGCCGAGGCCGAGGAGATCTCGCCGATGATGCACGCCACCTTGTCGCGCTCGATCATGCGCTCGGCCTTGGTGGACGCCGTTTGCGGGTTCACCGAGTCTTCTTTCAGCAGCTCAACCTTGCGCCCGTTCACGCCGCCTGCGGCGTTGATCTCCGCCACCGCCATGTCGGCGGCCTGCACCGCGAATTCGCCCAACGGGCCGAGAAAGCCGGTGCGCGGCGTGAGGTGGCCGATGCGGATCACGTCGGCCTGGGCGCGGCTCAGGGCAGGAAAGCCGAGCGTCGCGACGGCGGCGGTGGCGCCGGCCAATACCGTGCGGCGCCGGGTGTCGATGGATGGTTCGCTCATGGTTCTGGTCTCCTCGGTGGAACAAGCGGGAACAGCGGGCTGGGTTGCCAAAATCTGTGATCACAGTTATCGTGCCCAAAATTCTGCCACTTGTCCACTCGGGCTTTACCTGACTCTGACCCTGACCCTTCAGGTCACTCATGAACGAGACCTTGGGCGCCCAAGTGCTGGCGCAATTGCGCACCCAGTTGATCACCGGCATGCTCGCGCCCGGCGACAAGCTTTCGTTGCGCACGTTGGCGTTGCAGCTCGGCGTGTCGATGCAGCCGGTGCGCGACGCCGTGGCACGCCTGGTCGCGGAACGCGCGCTTGAGGTGACGCCCAAGCGCTCGGTCCAGGTGCCGCTGTTGTCGCTGCCGCGGTTTCGCGAACTCACCGCAATCCGCCTGGGCATCGAGGGCTTTGCCGCCGAGCAGGCGGCACAGCATCGCGGGGGTTCGCAGGCTGCGGCACTGCGCCGCTTCGAAGCGGCGTTTCGGCGCGAGAGCGAACGCCGCACGCCCGATGTGGATGCGGCAATCGTCGCGAACGCGAATCTGCACTTCGCGGTCTACCGCGCGGCGGCGATGCCGGCGCTGGTGGCCATCATCGAAGGGCTGTGGCTGCGCATCGGCCCGGTGCTCAACCTCGACCTGCGCGACGGCGAGAACCGCCTGGCCAGCGGCTCGGCCGCGCGCAGCCACGGCGCGATGGTGGCTGCGGTGCTCACTGGCGATGCATCCGCCGCGCGCGCCGCGCTGCTTGAGGACATCGGCAACACGGCGGCCTTTATTGAAGCACGCGGTGTGCTGCCGCGCGAGTAGTCGCTTTGAGGCGCGCCGCGACTGATCCAACCCCCACGAAAGGAATGCTCCATGGACCTCGGAATTTCCGGACTGCGCGTGATGGTGTCGGCCGGCGCGAACGGTATCGGCCTGGCCATCGCCCGCGCATTCGTGCGCGAAGGCGCGCGCGTGGCGGTGTGCGACGTCGACGCGGCGGCGTTGCAGGCGCTGGCGCAAAGCGACGCCGGCCTGCACGCCAGCACCTGCGACGTGGCGAAGCGCGACGACGTGGCACGCTGGTTCGGCGCGGGCCTGGCGCACCTGGGCGGGCTCGACTGCCTGGTGAACAACGCCGGCATCGCCGGGCCGACGGGCAAGGTCGACGCCATCGACCCCGAAGCCTGGGACCGCTGCATCGCGGTGGACCTGACGGGCCAGTTCAACTGCGTGCGCTTGGGCGTTCCGGCGCTGCGTGCGTCGAACAACGCCAGCATCGTCAACGTCTCGTCACTCGCCGGGCGCCTGGGCTTCGCGCTGCGCACGCCCTACGCCGCGGCGAAGTGGGGCGTGATCGGCCTGATGCGCTCTCTTGCGGTGGAGCTGGGCCCCGACAACATCCGCGTCAACGCGCTGCTGCCCGGCATCGTGGCAGGAGAGCGCCAAACGCGCGTGCTGAGCGCCAAGGCACAGGCGCGCGGCGTGACGTTCGAAGAAGTCGAGAAGGCTGCCTTTGCCGGTACATCGATCAAGGAGTACGTGAGCGCCGAGCAGTTGGCCGACTACGTGGTCTACCTCGCCAGCCCGCGCGCCGCCACCATTTCCGGGCAGGCGCTGTCGGTGTGTGGGGATACGAACATTTTGAGTTGACGGCCGTGCGCCCAGCCTCGAATTTGCGCCACGCATGCTGCGGAGAACGAAACACCTGTCGAACCTGGCGATGCTGAACCGCGACTTCAAAGAGTTTGCCCAGTGGCTCAACGGCAGGGACGTTGATTCCGACACCGTGGTCCAACTCGGCCAGCCCCCGCGCCGTAACGCTCAACACAACATGCAGGCGCGCTCATGACCTACAACACGCTCACCTGGCAGATCGACGAGCGTGTGCTAACGCTCACCCTGAACCGCCCGGCCCAGCTCAATGCCTTCACGGTAGAGATGGCCAATGAGCTGATCGATGCCTACCAACGCGCCAGTGAAGACGACGCGGTCGGCGCCATCGTCGTCACCGGCGCCGGCCGGGCCTTTTGCGCCGGCATGGACTTGTCCGTTGGCGGCAACGTGTTCGGGCTGGACGAGACTTTGAACCCGAGCCTGGCCGAGCAAGAGGCGCATTGGGACGACCCGGCATTCGTGAACGGTGTGCGCGACACCGGCGGGCGCGTCTCGCTGGCGGCGCATGACTGCAAGAAGCCCATCATCGCGGCGATCAACGGCGCGGCGGTGGGCATCGGCGCGACGATGACGCTGGCGATGGACGTGCGCCTGGCGTCTGACAAGGCGCGCATCGGCTTCGTCTTCGGCCGCATCGGCATCGTTCCCGAAGCGTGCAGCAGTTGGTTCCTGCCGCGCATCGTCGGCCTGCAACAGGCGCTCGACTGGGTGTACGCGGCCGACATCCTCACGCCCGAGCAAGCCCTGGCCGGCCGGCTGCCCAAGGCGGTGGTGCCGCCACTCCATTTGCGCCAGGTGATTCGCAATTACCGTGGTTCGTAGCGATTTGTCAGCCTACCAATTCCAGTGATCTCGACCGACACCTCACTGCCGGGTTTCATCGATCCCACGCCGACTGAGGTGCCGCACAGGATCACGTCGCCGGGGTAGAGCGTCATGTCGGCGGAGATCAGGCTCACCAGGCGCGCCACGGAGAAGCGCATGTCGCTGACGGGATAGTCTTGGCGCAGCTCACCGTTCAGCACGGTCTTGACGACCAGCGTGGCGGGGTCCAGGCCGGTGGCAACCACCGGCCCCATGGGGCAGAAGCCGTCCATGCCCTTGGCGCGCGACCACTGCGTGAACGACGCGTCGCGATTCAAGATGTCGGCTTCGGTCACGTCATTGGCGCAGGTGTAGCCGAAGACGTGATCCATGGCGTTCGCCTCCACGACCGCCGACGCCGTGCGGCCGATCACGATGCCCAACTCACCCTCGTAGACCACCTTGCCCTTGCAGTGCGGCTGGAGGATCACGTCGCCCGGGTTCGCAAACGAGTTCGGAGACTTCAGCAAGTACAGCGGCTCGGCGGGTGCCGCCAAGCCCAGCTTCGCACCCAGCGCGGCAAAGTTGTTCCACAGCGCAATCACCTTCGTCGGTTGCGTGGGGCGCAGCAGCCCCACACTGCTCAGGTCAAACACACGGCCGGTCGGCTCAGGTGTGCCGAACATGTCGCCGCGGTACTCGGCGATCTGCGCGCCGTCCAGCGTGCCGAAGCGGGTGTTGCCGGCTTCTTCAAAGCGCGCCCAGCGCAACGGATCAGTGGTCATTCGAGTCTCCGGTCATGTTCAACTCCCCAACAACTGGCCACCGTCCACGGTGATCGTCTGCCCCGTGATCCAGCGCGCGTGGCTGGACGCGAGAAACAGCGCGACTTCGGCAATCTCCTCGGGCGTGCCAAGGCGGCCGAACGGAATGCTGCGCAGTATCGTTGCGTAAAGCGGGTCTTGCTTGAGGCGCCGCTGGTCCCACACGCCACCGGGAAATTCAATCGAGCCCGGTGCGATGCCGTTCACGCGGATGCGCTTGGGGGCAAGCATCGCCGCCTGGCTGCCGGTGTAGCTGATCATCGCGGCCTTCACGGCGGCGTAGGCGGGCGAGCGCGTGGAGGCGCGGTAGGCCGAGATCGACGTGATGTGGACGATGGCCGCGCCCGTGCCGCCCGCCGCCGAGGCCTCCAGCAGCGGCAGCGCCGCGTGCGAGGCGCGCACCATCGCCATCACATCGACCGACAGGCCGGCGGCCCAGCCGGCTTCGGTGTCGCCCATGCCGAAACCCGAGGCGTTGTTGACAAGCACGTCGATACCGCCCAGCGCCGCGCCGGCTTCGCCGACGTAGCGGCTGATTGCCCCGGCATCGGCAAGGTCGCACATGCCGGCGTGCGCTTTGTGGCCGTGGCGCGCGATCTCAAGGCGTGTGGCCTCCAGCGCCTCAACGCCGCGCGCGCAGATCGACACATCGGCGCCGGCCGCGGCGAAGCCCAGCGCGATGGAGCGGCCGATGCCGCGGCTGCCGCCGGTGACGACGACCTTGCTGTTCTTGAACTCGAATGCCATCAGCGGTTCTCCCAAAGATCACGATGCCACTATAGTGCGCAGCTGTCGCGGCCAGCGGCGCACACCCGATGCGCGATTCGGCGTGGATGCTGCGTGGCATGGTGCCGCCGCGGGAGTCGGGTTTCACAGGAGTTGTCCGATGGTTGTGGTTCGCAAGAGTTTCCTGGCAGGCTTGGTTCTCGCCGTTGCGGCGCTGGCCGGCGCGGCGCGCGCTGCAGCGCCCGGGCTGAATGTGGAGCTGGTGGCGGAAGGTTTGATCTCGCCGATCGACGTGACGTTCGCACCCGACCGCAGCGCGCGCCGCTTCATCGTTGACCAGACCGGGCTGGTGCAAATCCTCACCGCGAACGGCACGCTGTTGCCCGCGCCCTTCCTCGACATCAGCAAACGCGTCGTGATCCAGTCGGCGTTCGACGAACGCGGACTGCTCGCGCTGGCCTTCCACCCGCGCTTCGCGGAAAACGGCAGGCTCTTCGTTCACTACAGCGCGGCGCGCGAAGGCCCGAACATCTGTGTCGGTGAAGACGGCCAAATTCCCGCCGAGCCCGCGGGCTGCCCCTTGCAGTACAGCCGCGTGGTCTCCGAACTTCGCGTGTCGGCGGACGATGCGAACCGCGTTGACCCGGGCAGCGAGCGCGTCATCTTCAAAATGGCCTGGCCGAGTCGCAAACACAACGGTGGTGGCCTCGCGTTCGGCCCGGACGGCATGCTCTATATCGGCCTGGGCGACGGCGGCTTTGTGCACGGCCCCACCGGCACCGACGAAGCGGCGTTCAGCGTCGCGCCAGCCTTGCTTTTCGGCGACAAGCTCGCGCAGGACTTGAGCACGCTGTACGGCAAGATTTTGCGCATCGATGTGGACCGCAGCATGCCGTACTCCATCCCACCGAACAACCCGTTTGTGGGGCGCGACGGTATTCCGGGCGAGATCTACGCCTGGGGCTTTCGCAACCCGTTTCGGATTGCGTTCGACCGTGCCGGCGATTCGGCGATGTACGTCAGCGCACCCGCTGAGACCTTGTTTGAAGCTACCTACAAAGTCACCGGGCCCGGCAACTATGGCTGGGCGGCGAAGGAGGGCACGTATTGCCTGGCGCGAACCAGCCCCTTCGCACCACCGGCGACGCAAGCCTGCACGTCGGACGCGCAATGCCCCACCGGGCCGCAGGTCTCGACGTGTGGCCGCAACGGTATTTGTACCTGCAGCGCGCGCGGGCCGCAGGGCGAGCCGATCCGCCTGCCTGTCATCGAGTACATGAACCCGGCGGTCGAGAACCCGCGCTCGCGAGTTGCCGGCCCGGGCTTCGGCAAGGCCTCAGTGGGTGGCCACATTTACCGCGGCAAGAAAATCGCGTGGCTGCGCGGCAAGTTCGTGCAGGGCGACTTTGCGTTGAACAAGCTCGACGGGCAGATCCTCGTGGCCGACCCGGGTGCGCCGGGGCAGCTGTGGAAACTGCGCCGGGCCTTCGTGTTCAGCGCGAGCGATCCGGCCAAGGCCGGTTTCGTGAAGAGCATCGGCGAAGATGCCGATGGCGAGCTCTATGCCGTGACCGGGCTGTTCACGCCCACCGGCTTGCGTGGCAGGGTGTGGAAGATCATTGACGGGTCGAAGTAGCGGGGCTTTCAGCCCTTGTAGCTGATGACCAGGTCGCCCACGCCGTCGATATGGCCCTCAAGCTTCTCGCCCGGCTTGACGGGGCCGACGCCCGCCGGAGTGCCCGAATAGATCAGATCGCCGGGTTGCAGCGTGATCAGGTGCGACAGGTAGGAAATCTGCTCCGGCACGCTCCAGATCTGCATCGCCAGATCGCCGGTCTGCTTGACTTGCCCGTTAACCTTGAGCGTGATCGCGCCCTTGGCCGGGTGGCCGATTTCGCTGGCAGGCTTCAAGGCGGTGCAGGGGGCAGATTCGTCGAACGCCTTGCCCATCTCCCAGGGCCGGCCTTGCTTCTTTGCTTCGGCTTGAAGATCGCGGCGCGTCATGTCCAAGCCGACGCCGTAGCCCCACACATGGCTCAAGGCCTTGTCCACCGGAATGTTCTTGCCGCCCTTGCCGATCGCCACCACGAGCTCGATTTCGTGGTGCACGTCTTTCGTTCCCACCGGGTAGGTGAGGCTCGCGTTGTTCTGCACGATGGCGTTGGCCGGCTTCATGAAGAAGAACGGCGGCTCGCGGTCCGGGTCGTGGCCCATTTCGCGTGCGTGGTCGGCGTAGTTGCGCCCGACGCAATAGATGCGCCCGACCGGAAAGCGCTTGTCGCTGCCGGCCACAGGCAGGCTGGGCTGAGGGCCGAGTTCGATGACGTAGTTGCTCATGGTTGCTTTCGTGGGGGTGACCGTGTGGGTTGAGGTTCAGTCGGGTTCAGTCGAGCTTGATGCCGACCGCTTTGGTGATCTTCACGTACTTCGCGACCTGGCCGCGCAGCATCTCGCGAAACTCTTCCGGTGACTTGCTGGCCAGCGCCTCGGCGCCATTCGCGTCCATCGCGACGCGGAACTCCGCCGTGGCGACGATCGCGCTGATCTCCCGGTGCAGGCGGTCAACAATCGCCTTGGGCATGTTCGCCGGGCCCATGATGCCCAGCCAGAGAGCCGCCTCGAAGCCGGGGTAGCCGAGTTCTGCCACGGTAGGCACGTCGGGCAGGGCCGGCGAGCGCGCCAGCGTGCCCACGGCGAGCGGCCGCACTTTGCCGGCTTTGGTGTTCTGCAGCAGCGCCGGCATCGAGCCAAACACCGCCTGCACTTCACCGCCGACGATTGCCAGATCGGCCGGCGCGTTGCCCTTGTAGGGAATGTGCACGACGTCGATCTTCGCCGCGTCTTTCAGCATTTCCATCGCCAGGTGGGTGGCGGTGCCGTTGCCCGCCGACGCGTAGTTCAGCTTGCCCGGCTGGCCCTTGGCGAGCGCCACGAATTCGGCAAGGTTGTTCGCCTTCACTTGCGGGTTCACGACCAGCAGGTATGGCGTGATGGCGACGAGCGAGATCTGCGTGAAGTTCTCTACCGGGTCGTAGGGCAGCTTGGCATACGCGCCGGCCGCGATCGCGTGCGTGCTCGTCGTGCCGAGCGTCAGCGTGTAGCCGTCGGGCGGCGCTTTGGCGGTGGCGTCAGCGCCTATCGTGCCACCCGCGCCGGCCTTGTTGTCTACGTTCACCGTCTGGCCCAGCTTCTCTGACAGGCGCTGCGCGATGATGCGCGCGACGATGTCGGTCGAGCCGCCGGGGGCGAAGCCGACGATGAGCTTGATGGGTTTGTCGGGGTAGGCCGCCTGCGCGAACGATGGGGCCGGTGCCAGACCGAGGGCGAGCGCGGCCGCAAAGGTCGCGAAGATCGCGACAAAGGCAATATGAGGTCTCATGGTCTCTCTCTGGTTGCCAGCGCATTCTAGGAGCCTCGTGGGTTCGCGAATTGCACTTACGATGCCGGCCTGATGCTGATCGAACAGATTCGTCAACGCCTGCGTGGCCTCGGTGCCGGGCCCGGCCACGAGCGACATGTGCTCACACGCTGGGCGCAGGCCTTGCCGCAAAGCAGCGGCAAGCAGCGCATTGAAGACTACCTGCCCAAGGCCCTGCGCGGCGCACTGCCCGCGCTCGTGGAGGAGCTTGACGCACTGGCGCGCGTTCGCAGCGAACACCCGGCGGCCGACGGCTCGGCGCGCCTGCTCATCGAACTCGGCGACGGCCAGACGGTGGAGGGCGTGCTGCTGCCGCGCGACGGCGTGTGTGTGTCCACGCAAGTCGGCTGCGCCGTCGGTTGTGTGTTCTGCATGACGGGGCGCGGCGGCCTGCTGCGCCAGCTCGGCAGCGCCGAGATCGTGGCGCAGGTGGTGTTGGCGCGGCGCAGGCGCGCGGTTCGCAAGGTTGTGTTCATGGGCATGGGCGAGCCGGCGCACAACCTGGACAACGTGTGTGAGGCGATCGAGCTGCTCGGCACCGAGGGCGGAATCGGCCACAAGAATCTGGTGTTCTCGACAGTGGGGGATGCGCGCGTCTTCGAGCGCTTGCCGCTCGGGCGCGTCAAACCGGCGCTGGCGCTGTCACTGCACACCACGCGCGCCGCGCTGCGCGCGCAACTGCTGCCGCGCGCGCCGCGCATCGAACCGGCTGAGTTGGTGGAGCAAGGTGAGCGCTACGCCCGCGCCACGGGCTACCCGATCCAGTACCAATGGACCCTGATGCAGGGCGTGAACGATGGCGACGACGAGTTGAACGGCATCGTCGAATTGTTGCGCGGCAAGTACGCGGTGATGAACATGATTCCGTACAACGCGGTCGAAGGCCTTGCGTTCCGGCGCCCGCCGAGTGAACGCGCTGCAGCCATCGCCCAGTCGCTGAACCGGCGCGGTGTGCTCACGAAGTTGCGCCAGTCGGCGGGGCAGGATGTGGATGCGGGGTGTGGGCAACTGCGGGCGCGGGCTCCCGATGCCGAGACTCGGCGAGTGGTGATCCGGCCTGCGTGACTGGCTCCACGATCGATCATTGCGTTGTGCGCGACGACATTTCGGTCATGCAGCTTGAAGTCACCGAGGGCAATGAACCGGCTGTCAGTCTCTATCTATCATGAACACGGCTTCATGCCCTATGGTCTCGAACCCATGGCCGTCCTGACGCCCACTGGCTTCAAGTCCAAAATCCACATGTGGCTGCGCCTGGCGGAGCTTCAGAGTTCGGCCAGATAGTTCCTGCGGGGTATTCAAGCTGCACGGGGCGTGAGCAGACACGTTCAGCGCGCGTAGACTATCGAACCACTCAATGGAGAGCATGCCCATGCATATCGACGGCGGCTGCCACTGCGGTCGAATCACATTCACCGCGGAGGTCGATCCCCATCGGGTCATGGTCTGCCACTGCGCGGACTGCCAGGTCCTGTCGGGCTCACCATTTCGCGCTGTTGTGGCCGCGCCGATCGAGTTATTCGCGGTTCGTGGCGAGACCAAGAGCTATGTCAAAGTCGCAGAGAGCGGCAACCCGCGGGCCCAGGTCTTTTGCCCGGAATGCGGAACGCCGCTATACGCCACCGCACCGCAGAATCCCACTGCGGTCATCATCCGCCTGGGTTGCGTCGCGCAGCGCGCGCAGCTCAAGCCCGCCGTGCAGATATGGCAGCAGTCGTCCATGCCATGGCTGGCTGACCTTCATGGCATTCCAGGCTCGCCGCGCCAGCAATCATTCCTGCCCGCGCAGCCACCGTTGAACCGGTAGTGTGTTTCCTGCGTTCGGTGCGGGCGTATGAGGCACCTTCTCGCTGATCGGCACGGCCACCGGCAGGCGATTGCGGTCCTTCTGTTCACACTGTGCTTCGCATCAATCACCGCATTCGCGTTTGCGCGCTGGTTTCGAGCAATTCAGTTGCTGTACGGTGATGACACTCAAAGACTGACGCAGCTTTTCAACTTCGCGTTCTCGTCCAGCGCTTGGGCAAGCGCGATTCTCGTTGTGCTGTTCGGCGCGTACCTGTGGCGATTGGCGAGCCAAGTGCGACGCGCCTTCGCATCGAAGCCTTGAAGCCGAACATTAACAGCGCATCGGTTGAGCGGACAAGGTTACTTCACCGGGGATCGGCCCATGCGTGCTGCGGTTTTTGGTCCGTTGCTGACTGTCGATGCGGTGTCGGCCTGCCGTCGTCGTGGCTGCAGGCCGACAGCCACGCTGCTCGACGAGTGCATGCAGCGCGCGACGCAGGTCAGCATCAGGACGAAAGCGGCCATCTTCAACGCGTCGGTCTGAATCAGCTTGAGTTGTGTGGCGGGTGATTGGCCGTTCAACATCAACGCGCGGCTTGCGCACGCCAAAACGCCACCGTGGCCCTTGCCAGCGTGCGCGTGGCGTCGATGCAGGGAGCGCCGCCCGCAGGGCCACCCGCCGCGAGCGCGAGCGGCAGCTCGGTGCAGGCAAGCAGGATGTGGCTTGCGCCGCGCTCGGCCATGCCGATCAACGTGGCCTCCACCAGCGCGCCGGCGTGGGCGATGCGGCCCGCCTTGACAGCGGCGATCGCGGGCAGCAGCGAGTGCTCGAACTCCGCGTCGGTGGGTCGCACGGTTTGCAGCCCGTGGCGGGCGAGGGTTCGATCGAACAGGCCGCTGGCGAGCGTGGCGCGAGTGCCGGCGACGCCGATCGTCGCGCCCGGGCCGGCGAGGCGAAGTGCCTCCAGCGCGTTGCATTCGACAATGCTGATGAACGGCACGGGGCAGCTGTGCAGCAGATCGTCGTACCAGTAGTGGGCGGTGTTGCACGGCATCACGAGCGCGGTGGCGCCCGCGGCGAGCAGCTTGTTCCGGATGTCGAGCAGGCGCGGCAGCGGAGATTCGCCGCCACTGAGGATGGCCGCTGGCCGGGCGGGAATGCGTGGGTCGTTGCTGATGAGCAGCGGCACATGGTCGGCGTCGTGCTCGGCGGGTGTCTCCTCGATCACCTTGTTGAGGAAGTCGGCCGTGGCTGCCGGCCCCATGCCACCGATCACACCGATCATCGTGTTATCCCTGCTGACGCACGCCACCCGGGCGCAGCAGGATTTTCGCGGCGCCCACGCGGCCCGACACCAGATCGGCGAACGCCGCGGCGCCGTCGGCCAGCGCGCGCTCTTGCACCCATGCGAGGCTGCCGAATTCGCCGCGCGCCAGCGCCGCCACCGCTGCGTGCATGTCGGCCGTGGTGTAGGTGTAGCAGCCAATCAGCGTGATCTCGCGCAGCGTCAACGCACGCCAGTCGAGCGCACTCGCCCAGTCGCCCAGGCCCACATGCGCGACCACACCGCCAGGCGCGACGGCGGCGATCGCCAGGTCGCGCGTCGCCGCGATGCCGACGGCGTCGAACACAAAGTCGAAGTTGCTGGCCGCGGCCAATGCCGTCTGTGCATCGACCGCCACGATACCGGTGGCTTGGCGCAGCGCCGTGCATCGCAGCGCATTCGTTTCGACCACTGTCAACGCCGGCACCGACGCATGTTGCAGCGCCAGCGTCGCGAGCAGGCCAATCGCCCCCGCCCCGAGCACGAGCACGCGCGCTTGCGCTACCGGTTCGAACAATGCGCGCGCGGCCAGTGCCAGCGCGTGCACCACGGTCGCGGCGGGCTCGGTGAGCGCCGCGCCGCGGTCGGACAGCGTGTGTGGCACTTCGATCAGGCAGGCCTGCGGCACCGCCAGCTCATCCGCGAACGCGCCGGGCAAGTTCATGCCGATCATGCCGCGGTCGCTGCACAGGTTGCCGCGCTCCTGCATGCAGTAGCGGCACTTGCCGCAGGTGACGAGCGGGTTCGCGGTGTAGCGGCGCCCGGCGTGCGCGCCGTCGAGCGCGGTGCCGACGAATTCATGCCCCAGCACGATAGGCGGGTTGCGACGCGGGTCGTGGCCCTTGAAGGCATGCAGGTCCGAGCCGCAGATGCCAACGGCGTCGACACGCAGGCGCACGCTGCCGTGTTGTGCGGTGGGGCGCGCCACGTCATGCAGCTCGATGCGGTTTGGCGCGGTGTAGACGAGGGCTTGCATCGTCGAGTGATTCAGAGTCGGGGTGGCAACAGGTGCGCGTCGCTTGCGCGAGCCGAGGGCCTCATTTTGCGCTGATGCCGCCGTCCACGAACAGCGTCTGCCCGGTGATGTAGCTGGAGGCCGGGCCGGCCAGGAACACCGCCGCACCGTGCAGGTCTTGCATTTCGCCGGTGCGGCCGATGGCGGTTTGGGCGCGAATCGACTCGATGCGCGACGCATCGTCGAACACCGCTTCGGTGAGCGCGGTGCGAAAGAAGCCCGGCGCGATGGCGTTCGCCGTGATTCCCTGGCCGGACCATGCCTGCGCCATCGCACGCACCAGTTGCACCACGCCACCCTTGGCCGCGCCGTAGGGGATGCTGTCGCCATAGGCGCGCACCGATTGCAGCGAGGCGATCGCGATGATGCGGCCCCAACCCCGTTGCGCCATCGCCGGCTGCAGCTCACGCGACAGAAAGAACGGCGTGGCGAGCATCAATTCGATTTGGGTGTTCCAGCTCGCGTCGTCCACCTGGGCCCAGGGCTGGCGTAGGTTAACGCCCGCGGCATGGACCACGATATCGGGCGCGCCGAAGGGCTGCGCCGCGGCGCGCGCAACCTGCGCGAGCGCGCCGCGGTCGGACAGATCGGCGTCAACAAACTCGGCGCGCGCACCCGCCGATCGCAAAGCCGCGCAGGCCTCGGCCAGCGGCGCCGCGCGCCGGCTGCACAGCACGACGGCCGCGCCGGCCCCGGCCAGTGCGGTGGCGATAGTCAGGCCGATGCCGGAAGAGCCACCGGTGACAAGCGCGACGCGGCCGGCGAGCGAAAACAGCGCGCTCAGCTCGGGCAGCGTTGCCGGCTGGGCGGCTGAGAACCGATCGATCATGTTCGCTTGTTGCGCAGCTCAAGCCTTCAGCGTGTCCTTGAAGGCGTGCATGTAACCGTACAGCGCCACCGAGCCGCCGGTGTGCAGGAACACGACGTTCTGACCGCGTCGGAAATGGCCCTTGCGGCACAGGTCGATGAGACCGGCCATGCCCTTGCCTGAGTACACCGGGTCGAGCAGGATGCCCTCCAGGCGCGCGAGCATCGTCACCGCTTCAATCATGCCGGGCGTGGGCAGGCCGTAGCCGGGGCCGACGTAGTCGCAATTGGCGACGACGTCGTCGCGCGCAATCGAGCCAGGCACGCCCAGCAGCTCGGCCGTTTCCTTGGCCAGTGCGAAGACGCGCTCTTCCTGCGCCTGCTTCGCTGCACGCACGCCGATGCCGAGAATCGGAATCTGCGAGCGCGCCCCGTACAGGCCCACCACCAGCCCGGCCTGCGTGCCGGCGCTGCCGGTGGCGTGCACCAGACTGTCAAAGGCCACGCCCATGTTGTTCGCCTGGTCCATGAGTTCGAGCGCGCAGGTCACGTAGCCGAGTGCCCCCACGGCGTTCGAGCCGCCGCCCGGAATGATGTAAGGCTTGCGGCCCTTGTCGCGAAGGGCTTGCGCCAGCGTGGCCATCGCGGCGTTCATGTCGGTGTCTTTCGGCGCTTCCGTCACGCTCGCGCCGTAGAGGTGGTCGAGGAAGACGTTGCCTGAATGTTTGTAGTCGTCGAAGGTGTAGCCGGTGCGGTCTTCCAGAATGATGTGGCTTTGCATGCCCAGCTTGGCCGCGATGGCGACCGTCTGGCGCGCATGGTTGGACTGCGTCGCGCCTTGGGTGATGACGGTGTCGGCGCCCATCTTCAGCGCCTCGGCCATGAGGAATTCGAGCTTGCGCGTCTTGTTGCCACCACTGGCCAGTCCCGTGCAGTCGTCCCGCTTGATCCACAGGTTAGGGCCGCCCAGGGCCTCGCTCAGGCGCTTCATCGGCTCCAGCGCGGTCGGGCCGTGGGTGATGCGGACGCGGGGGAATTTCGAGAGTTTCATGGTGGGCTCACTGGAGGGTTGGAACGGTTGGGTCGGTCGGTGCGATGGGTGTCGCCGCGCTCAGGCCCGCGTTCGCCGCGGCAGGCAGCGCGACCTGGGCCCCCGCCACGAGGGCGCGAAGCGACTGTGCGGTGTGCAGCGTTGCGCCTTCCTTGACTTCTCCGGCCGGCGCCGCCGCTGGGGCCGGTGGTGCCGTGGCCGGTGCCGTGGCGGGTGCGCTGGCAGGTGCGCCGGCGGGTGCGTTGGCGGGTGCTTTGGCGGGTGCTTTGGCGCATCCGGCCAGCAGCAGCGCCAGCAACGGCACGAGACTCTGCCTCTGCATCGAACTCACCCCTGCGTTGCGTCGACCAAGGCGCCGCGGATCGCGCCGGCAATGGCCTCGCAGTCGACTTGCGTCAGCGTCAACGGCAGACGCAGGTCGCACAGGCCGCCGAGCACCCGCTGGGCGTTGGGCAGCGATTGGGGCGTACCAAAGTAGCGCCAATGGGTCCAGACGCTGGTGAAGCCCACCGGCTCGTCGGCACCGAACCACTTGACATGCACGCCGCGCTCGGCGGCGGCGCGCAGGAAGCGCTTGATTTGTTCGCGCGCCAAGTCCATCAGGGAAAACTGGATCGAACTGGCCACGTACTGCTCCGCGGCTGGGCGCTGCGGCAAGCGCAGATGTGGCGCGTCGGCCAGCGCCGCGGCGACCCAGCCGTAGCGCTCGTTCCAGCGTCGGCCTCGATCGGCCAGCAGCGCGCCCAACTGCGGCCGTGCCAGCGCGGCGGCGAGGTTGCCCATGCGCATGCTGAAGTTGGGCGTCAGGTACTTCCAGCGCTCGAACACCTCGTCGGCCGGCCGCGACTGGTGAGTGCCGTAGAGCATGTAGCTGCCGGAAAACAGAATCGCCTGGGCGGCGATGTCGTCATCGTCGGTGGCGAGCAGGCCGCCTTCACCGCTGTTCGCGTGCTTGTAGCTTTGCAGGCTGAAGCAGCCCGCGCGGCCCCAGGTGCCAGTGGCCCGGCCCGCCCAGGCCGCGCCCATGGTGTGGGCGCAGTCTTCGATGAGCTGCACGCCGTGGTGCTGGCAGATCGCCATCAACGCCGGCATGTCGCAGATGTGGCCGCGCATGTGCGACAGCAGCAGCGTCTTGGCGCCGCTTTGCGCCGCCTTGCGCTTGAGGTCATCCAGATCGATCGTGTAGTCGTCGGTCACCTCCACCAGCACCGGCCGCGCCCCGGCATGGGCAATCGCTCCGGGAACAGGCGCCAGCGTGAAGCAGTTCGACAGCACGGCATCACCCGGTTTCACGCCGGCGGACTTGAGTGCCACGAACATCGTCGACCCGCAAGAGTTCATCGCGACGCAGTACTTCACGCCGAGTTCACGCGCGAATTCGGCCTCCAGAGCCGACACCTCGCTCGGCTTGCCGCCCGTCTCGCCATAGCGGTGCAGCTTGCCGCTGACCATCAGGGCCATGGCGGCGGCGATGCCTGCGGCAGGAATGGGTTCCTGTTGGGTCAGATCGAGTGCGAGCTGGGGCACGGTCATCGCTGGACCTTCAACGCTGGTGCCCGCCCAGCGTGCCAAGCTCGAACTTCTCGTCGGGGAAGTACTTGTGCAAGCGCACGTCGCCCGTGCGGGCATGGCCTTCCATGCCTTCCAGGCGCGAGATGCGCGCCGCGACCTGACCCACTTCACGCGAGGCTGCGCGCGTCATGCGTTGCCAGCTGACGGTCTTGATGAACTTGCCGACCGACAGGCCGCCGGAGTAGCGCGCCGCGCCGCGCGTGGGCAGAATGTGGTTCGGGCCACTGCACTTGTCGCCATAGGCGACGGTGGTTTCTTCGCCGAGGAACAGCGAACCGTAGTTGGTGAGGTGGGCCAGCCACCAGTCAAGATCGCTGGCCATCACCTGGAGGTGTTCGCAGGCATAGCGGTCGCTCACCTCGACGGCTTCTTCGCGCGTCGCGCACAACACCACTTCGGCATAGTCGCGCCACGCGGCGGTGGCAGCGGCGCGCGCCACGTCGGGCAGGGCGGCAATCACCGAGGGTGCCAGCTCCATTACTTTTTGTCCGAGGGCGCGCGAGGTGGTGATCAACCACACCGGCGAGTCGGGTCCGTGCTCGGCCTGGCCGATGAGATCGGCGGTAACGATCGCCGGGTCTGCCGTGGCGTCCGCGATCACGGCCGATTCTGTCGGGCCGGCCACCACGTCGATGCCCACGCGCCCGAAAAGCATGCGCTTGGCCTCGGCCACGAAGCGGTTTCCCGGGCCCACGATGATGTCGGCCGGTTTGCCCGTGAACAGGCCGTAGGTGAGCGAGGCCACCGCCTGCACGCCACCCAGCGCGAGCACCGTGTGCGCGCCGCACAGTTTCATTGCATACAAAATGGCCGGGTTGATGCCCTCGTTCTTGTGCGCAGGCGAGGCCGCGATGATGTTCTTCACTCCCGCCACCGAGGCCGTGCCGACGCTCATGATGGCGCTGGCCGCGTGCGCGTAGCGCCCGCCCGGCACGTAGCAGCCGGCGGTGTTGCACGGGATCAGGCGCTGGCCCGCCGTCAAGCCGGGAATCAGCTCGGCTTGAAACTCGTGCAGCGAATCGCGCTGGCGGCGCGCGAAGTCCTGGACGCGATCTCGAGCGAAGCGCAGGTCGTCCTTGACTCCGATGCTGAGCGCCTTTTCGGCCTTGGCGAGGGCAGCTTCGTCCACGACGATGTCGCCGTGCCAACCGTCGAACTCGGCCGCATAGCGGCGCACGACGTCCTCGCCGCCGGCCTCGATGTCGCCCAGCATGCGGCGCACGGTCTCGGCGGTGGCGGTGTCGATCGCCTGCACGGGGGGCGAGGCTTGCTTGAGGTATTCAATGGGCATGATGGTATGGCTCTGCGCGAATGGGGTGACAGGGGCCGCGGGGCAACGCCTTGCGCGGTTCGCGGCGGCAGCGGCACCTACCGCGGGTTCGCGAATTTCGACAACTCGGAGTCGCTGCCGACTTTAGCGAAAAGATGGGCCGCAACTCGTAGTCCATCTTCGCGGCCTCCATGCCACAGCCGGTGCTTGCCCAAGCCTTCAATTCGTCTTGTTCGCGAATGCCTTCAACACCGGGTCCTTGTCGATCAGCTTCAAGTACTCGTCGGTGACGTAGGTCTTGGGGTCGGGCAGGGCTTCATCGGCGCGCAGCGAGCCCACTTCCTTCATGAACATGGCGATCGTGTTCATCGTGCCATCGGCCTTGGAGGGCTGCGCGCCGCGGTTGAACATCGCCAGGTGGGTGGCGAGGTCGAAGGTCGGGCGCAGATCGAATTCTTTGTTCATCGCCGCGTCGGAAATGTTCACCCCACCCACTTCATAGTGTTTCTTCATCATCGCCACGGCTTCCTTGCGGTTCGCGGCGAGCCAGCGCTGGGCGCGCAGGTAGACGGCGAGGAACTTGGCGGCGAGCTGCGGGTTCTCTTTCGCCCACTCGCTGCGCGCGACAACGTTGCCCGGGATCATGACCCCCGCGTCCTTGCCCGAACAGAGCAGCTTGCCCCCCGCCTTTTCTTCCACGGTGTAGGTGTTGGGCGCCCACAGGCCACCCACGTCGGCGCTGCCCGAACTCATGGCGGCGATGATCTCCGCCTGTCCCATCGAACGCACCGTCACGTCACCCTTGGCGAGGCCGAACTTTTGCAGGCACGAACGCGACGCCAGGTCAACCGTGGAATTGCCGGTGAGGAATACCGTGCCGCCTTTGAGCGAGGCGGGTGTCTTGATGATGGCGTCGGCCTTCGCGCCGCTCACGTACATCGCATTCGTGGCTGACTGGTCGTCAGAAAAGGCGATGGTGTGCAGCCCGAAGCGCACCGCGCCCAGCACCGCCGGCACGGAGCCGGTGTAGCCCACGTCCCAGGACTTGCTCGCCGCGATCTGCGGCGCACCGGCGGGGAAATTCGTGACGGTGACCTTCAGCCCGACTTCCTTCCACCAGCCCTTTTCCTCGGCGACGAGGAAGGGCACCGAACCGAGCAGCGCGGGCTGCGAGCTGATGCGAATCTCCTTCAGCTCTTGGGCGACGGCGCCAGCCGTGCCCAGCGCGAGCAGGGCGGCGGCGAATGAATTTCGAATCTTCAGTGTCATGGGATTTCTCCAGGGTGGTAACGAGTGTCAAGGGGTCACGTCATGTGAGGCGCGCGCGTGCGTCAATCGTGCGTCAATGGTCGCCCGGGCCATGCTGCTCGCGCAGCAGGCGCCAGATCTTGGTGCGCAGATGCACGAAGGACTCGAGGTCCATCACGTCTTCGATGCGCTCGTACTTTTGCCAGTCTTCGGCGTCACGCACCGGTTTCACGTCGATGATTTCCTTGATCGTTCCCGGCCGGCGCGTCATCACCACCACCCGGTCGGCGAGGTAGACCGCCTCTTCGACGGCGTGGGTGATGAACATCACGGTGCGCGGATTCGCGCGTCCCACACGCAGCAGTTCTTCCTGCATCACGGTGCGGGTCTGTGCGTCGAGTGCGCCGAAAGGCTCGTCCATCAGCAGCACATCGGGGTTGAGCACATAGGCGCGCGCGATCGCCACGCGCTGCTGCATGCCGCCCGAGAGCTGGTGCGGATAGGCCGACTCGTAGCCCTCCAGGTTCATCAGCTTGAGATTCTTCGAAATGCGCTCGGCAGCTTCTTCGCGCCCGACGCCGAGCGACTTCAAGCCGAACTGAATGTTCTCTTGCACCGTTTTCCACGGAAACAAGGCGAAGGCTTGGAACACCACGGCGCGGTCCGGGCCCGGGGCCTTGACCTCTTTGCCGCCGACCTTGACGCTGCCCGAGCTCGGAAACTCCAGGCCCGCGGCCATGCGCATGCAGGTCGTCTTGCCACAACCCGAAGGGCCGACGACGGCGACGAATTCGCCGTCGTTGCAGACGTAGGACACCTTGTCCAGCGCCAGGAATTCCTTGCCGTCGCGCGTGAAGTTACGGCTCACGTTGTCGAGAACGATGTTGGCCATGTTTGCTATCGACCTCGTTGGTGGTTGATCCAGGCTTCGACGCCACGCAGCGCCACGTCGATGAGCAGGCCGAACAGACCCACCGCGATCATTCCGACCATCACGATCGACGTGTCCAGCGCGCCTTGGCCGCGCACCATCATCAAGCCGATGCCGCTGTTCGCGGCAATCAGCTCGGCACCTATCAGGCTCTGCCAGCCCGCGCCAGCGCTGACACGCAGGCCCGAAATGATGGACGGCAGGGAAGCCGGCAGCAGCACTTCAAAGACGATGCGCGGGCCCGAGGCGCCATAGACCTGCGCCGCTTCGATGTACTTGCGCTCGACGAAACGCGCGCCGCGATAGGCGTTGATCAGGCACGGCGGGAACGCACCGGCGAAGATGATCATCGTCGGCCCGCCGATGCCGGTGCCGAACCACAGCGCCGCAAACGGCACCCAGGCGATGGGGGCGATGAAGCGCAGGCTGTCGAACAGCGGCGTGACCACGTTGTCGAGCCAGCGGTACCAGCCCATGAGCAGCCCGAGCGGCACACCCACCGCCGCGGCGAGGATGAAACCACGCAAATAGCGATCGATGCTCGCGGCCAGGTGGCCCTGCAGCGTCTGGCCCGAGAACGGCTTGGTGAGCAGCGTGATGCCGCGTTCCACCACTTCCCAGGGCAGCGGCAGGAACTTGCGCGGCGCCAGTTCCACCCAGGCGGAGAAGGTCCACAGGCCGAAGAAGATCAACAAGCCGCTGGCCGACAGCCAGGCCAGTTGGGAGCGCGAAAGCTTGTCGCCCATGGCTGGCCTTCGCTCAGTGGACGGTGCGCCACGGCATCGAGCGGCGCTCCAGAAAATCAAGCACCGCCGTCAGCGCGAAACCCACCACCGCCACGGCCACCATGCCCACCAGAATCATCGCCGGGTAGATGTCCAGCCCCGCCTGGTAAAGCACCTTGCCCATGCCCAGCAACGCGCCCAGCAGCTCGGCCGCCACCAGGGCAGTGAGGCAACCTTGGAGCGACAAGCGCAAGCCGGTGAAGATGGAGGGCAGGGCGCCGGGAACGATCACATCCTTGACGAGCGACCAGCCGCGCACGCCGAGCATGCGGCTGGCTTCAATGATCGGCCGCTCGATGCTGCGCACGCCCGAGAAACTATTGATGACCGAGGGCACGAAGGCCGCGAACCACAGAATCATCACTTTCGCCGCGTCGCCCAAACCCAACCAGACGATGGCCAGCGGAATCCAGGCCAACGCCGGTATCGGCCTGACGAGTAGAAAGATCGGGTTCACCATTGCCTCGGCGGTGCGGTTCCAGCCCATCCACAGGCCCAGCGGCACGCCCACCGCAGTGGCGGCAAAGAAGCCGAGCAGGATCAGCTTCACGCTTTGCAGCATGTGCTCGTGGATGCGCCCGTCGGCGAAACCTTCGCCGAACAGCAGTTGCCGCGCCGCAGCGAGAAACTGCTCAGGCGAGGGAAACACCTGCGGGTTGATGAGACCCATCTTCGAGCCGATCAACCACAGCGCGATCAGGCTGACCACGGTGGTGACGCCAGTCCACAGGCGCGCGGAGTCGCGTGCCTGGGTCATGGCGGGCACCTCGCCACGTCGCCATGTCGTGAGGCGACGATCGGGGAAAAGTGTCGGGGCAGAGGTGCGTTCAAGATGGCACGAACAATAGCCAGACTCACCGTTTGTGTCTGAGTCCAGATAAGATCAATCCATCAGTCCAGATAGCATCCGGGAAATCCCTAGGCCGAACGCGAACGCCAACGCCGATGACACGCCGCGCACGCACCAGCGAACTGATGTGGCCACGCCTTTTCAGGCGCTTCGAGGGCGGCGCGCGCACCTTGCAGGGCCAGTTGCGCGACATGCTGGAGCAC
>JANOLJ010000122.1:0-4652 GCA_031419715.1 Burkholderiales bacterium
GTGACTATGTGCAGAGCTCGGTCGCCGAGTGCAACCCCATCACGAGGAAGACTCGGCGCCCGACCAGCCCAAGCTGTCCATAACTGGGACCTGTGCATAACGGCACTTATGTGGAGATCTCCATAATGGCCGACTGCCGGTACCGGTGAACAGCAGCTTACTGGCAGCTCAGCTGAGAAGCCAACGCCATGCGCTCAGACGCCGCCGTTTGCCAACGACTGACCCTCAACCTCTCAGACCCCCTGAAAGGTCGCGAACTCCGCCAATCCGGCGCGCTCGGAGACCATCTGGTTGACTGGATGGTCCGGGTTGCTGCGCCCGATCGCCATGCCACAGAACAGCATGCGCTCGGGCGGGATGCCGACGATTTGCGCGATGGTCCGCGGATAGACCGACCAGGACTCCTGGGCGCAACTGTCCAGGCCCTCTTCGCGCAGCAGCAGCATCACCGACATCAGGAACATGCCCAGGTCGGACCATTGCGGCGGGCCCATGCGGCGGTCGATCGAGCAGAACAGCGCCATCGGCGCGCCGAAGAACTGGTAATTGCGCGCAAACCACTTCAGCCGACTCGCCTTGTCTTCGCGCGGAATTCCCATCGTCGCGTACATCGCCTCGCCCAGTTTGAAGCGGTAGTCGCGGTACGGCGCGACCAGTTCCTTGGGGTAGATGTCGTACTCGGTGGGCTCGGGCGCGGCGCCGGTCGCCACCTCTTGCAAGCGGCGCTGCATGAGCGCCTTCAGTTCGTCGAGCCGCTCGCCCGCCACCACATCGATGTGCCACGGCTGCACATTGCCGCCGGACGCCGATCGCGCAGCGGCGCTCAGCACGCGCCGGATCACCGCGCCTGGCACCGGCGTGGGCAGGAAATCGCGAACCGAACGGCGGCTGGCGAGGGCTTCGTAGACATTCATGCTGTGGTTCCCGTCACTGTCATCACTCAGACGCGCTCGATCACCAGCGCAATCCCCTGCCCCACGCCGATGCACATCGTGCACAGCGCGTAGCGCCCGCCGCCGCGCTGCAACTGGTTGACTGCCGTGGTCACCAGTCGCGCCCCACTCGCACCCAGCGGATGCCCGAGCGCGATCGCGCCGCCCCAGGGGTTGACACGTGCGTCGTCGTCGGCCAGGCCCAGGTCGCGCAGCACCGCCAGGCCTTGCGCGGCGAAGGCTTCGTTGAGTTCGATCACGTCGATCTGCGCGAGCTTGAGGCCGGTGAGTTCGAGCACCTTGCGCGTGGCCGGCGCCGGCCCGAAGCCCATGATGCGCGGCGCCACGCCGGCCGTGGCCATGCCCAGCACGCGCGCGCGCGGCGTCAGGCCATGGCGCGCCGCTGCCGCTTCACTGGCGAGCAGCAGCGCGCAGGCGCCGTCGTTGATGCCGCTCGCATTGCCCGGCGTCACCGTGCCGTCGGGGCGCACCACACCCTTGAGTTTGGCGAGGGCTTCAAGCGAGGTTTCGCGCGGGTGTTCGTCCTTGCTCACGCTCAAGCTCTCGCCTTTCTTCTGCGCGATCTGCACCGGCACGATTTCGGCGTCGAAACAACCCGCCTGTTGCGCCTTCACGGCATTGAGTTGCGAGCGCAGCGCCATGCGGTCTTGCGCGTCGCGCTCGATGCCGAACTCCTTGGCGACGTTCTCCGCCGTTTCGGGCATGGAGTCGATGCCGTACATCTCCTTCATCAGTTTGTTCACGAAACGCCAGCCGAGCGTTGTGTCGTACACCGCGTTGTTGCGGCTGAACGCGGTGTCGGCCTTGGGCATCACGAACGGCGCGCGGCTCATGCTTTCCACGCCGCCGGCAATCATCAGCTGCGCTTCGCCGCAACGGATGGCGCGCGCCGCGCTGCCCACGGCGTCCAGGCCCGATCCGCACAGGCGGTTGATCGTGGCGCCGCTCACCTCGATCGGCAAGCCCGCGAGCAGCGACGCCATGTGCGCAACGTTGCGATTGTCTTCGCCGGCCTGGTTCGCGCAGCCGTAGAACACGTCACCCACCGCCGCCCAATCGACGCCTCTGTTACGCGCCATCAGGGCGCGCAGCGGAATCGCGCCGAGGTCGTCGGTGCGCACAGTGGACAGAGCGCCGCCGTAGCGGCCGAAGGGCGTGCGGATGGCGTCGCAGATGAAGGCATGGGTCATGGGGCGCTCCGGTTTGAAAAGGGTCGCTGGGTCGATTCGAGGTGGATCAGAGGTCGATCAAGATAGGTCAAACAGGCTGGTCGCTTCGAGGTCGAGCACTTCCACGTCATTCTGATTGAAGAGCTGCCAGCGCCAACGCAGAATTCCCAGCGTGGCGCGCTTTTCCGAGCGGCGCGCTTCGATCACGCTCGCCTGCAGGCGCAGCGTGTCGCCGGCCCGCAGCGGCTGCGGCCACTTGATGTAGGCCATGCCGGGTGAGGCGAACGACTCCGAACCCTGCAACGCCGAGTCCACCGCCAGGCGCATCGCGATCGCGCAGGTTTGCCAGCCACTCGCGATCAAGCCTTGAAACCGGCCGCGCTGAGCGGCTTCGCGGTCGGTGTGAAACCACTGCGGGTCGTAAGCCGCGGCGAAGGCCAGCAACTCGGCCTCATGCAGTATGTAGGGGCCGGCGTGCAGCACCTGGCCAGCGTGGAATTCGGCGAACTTCATGGCCGATTATGTCGGGCACGCCGCCCCTACACTGGCCGCCGTGCGAACCCCCACCAGGCAGCGCGAAGCACCATGGCCAGCGACAGCAGAAGCGAATTTGCGCAGATTGACTGGTGCGGCCGGCCGGTGCGCATCGAGTACCAGTGGCTGGGCGCAGCCCCGCTGGGCGCACCGCTCATCGTGTTCCTGCACGAAGGCCTGGGCTCACTCGCCATGTGGCGCGACTTTCCGAAGGCGCTGTGCGAGGCCGCAAATTGCCGCGGCCTGGTCTATTCGCGCCCCGGCTATGGCCGCTCGACGCCACGCACCGCTGACGAAGCCTGGGGCGTGGACTTCATGCACCGCCAGGCGCAAGAGGTTCTGCCGGCGTTGCTTGAGGCACTGAACGTCGATGGCGCGGCGCAGCCGCTCTGGCTGTTCGGCCACAGCGACGGCGGCTCAATCGCCTTGCTCTACGCCGCAAGACATTCAGACCAACTCGCCGGGACGATCGTCGTCGCGCCGCACGTCATCGTCGAAGACATCTCGGTGCAAAGCATCGCGAAGGCGCGCGACCTCTATGAGCAGACGGATCTCAAGCAGCGCCTGGCGCGACATCACGACGACCCCGACTCGGCGTTCTGGGGCTGGAACCGCGTCTGGCTGCTGCCGGCGTTTCGCGATTGGTCGATCGAAGCGGAAATCGAATCCATCGCCTGCCCGGTGCTCGCCGTGCAAGGGCTGGACGACGAGTACGGAACACTGGAGCAGATCCGCGGCATTGCGCGCCACGTGGCGCACACCGAGCTGCTCGAATTGCCCGACTGTGGGCATTCACCGCACCGCGATCAGCGCGAAAAGCTGATCGCCGCGGCCAGCAAATTCATCGCCCGGCAGCGCGCCGGCCACCCTGTGGCGGCAAGGGCCGGCGCGGGCGGGTAGCATGTCGCCTCGATCGGCAGCCAGCGCGACGCCTCACGTTCTCCCCCAACTCCCGGCACGAACCATGTACCCCACCCTCAATCTCTACATCGACGGTCAATTCATTCACGGCGGCGGACGCCGTGAGCAAGAGGTGTTCAACCCCGCGACAAATCAGGTCATCGCCAAGCTGCCGCACGCGACGCGCGAAGACCTCGACAAGGCCCTGAGCAGCGCGCAGCGTGCGTTCGAGTCATGGCGCAAAAGTTCGCCGATGGAGCGCAGCAAGATATTGCGCAAGGTCGCCGAGCTCGCGCGCGAGCGCGCCAACGACATCGGCCGCAACATCGTGCGCGACCAGGGCAAGCCGCTCGCCGAAGCGGTGGGCGAAGTCAACGCCTGCTCGGAACACGCCGAATGGCACGCCGAGGAATGCCGGCGCATCTACGGGCGAGTCATCCAGCCGCGCAATGATGGCGTGCGCCAGCTCGTACTGCGCGAGCCAATCGGCGTGTGCGCCGCGTTCTCGCCGTGGAACTTCCCGTTCAACCAGGCGATTCGCAAGATCACGGCGGCGCTCGGCGCGGGCTGCACGATCATCATCAAGGGCCCGGAAGACTCACCCAGCGCGGTGGTGGCGCTCGCCCAGTTGTTCCACGACGCCGGCCTGCCCCCGGGCTGCCTGAACGTGGTGTGGGGCGTGCCGAGCGAAGTGTCGGATCACCTGATCCGCTCGCCCATCGTGCGCAAGGTCTCCTTCACCGGCTCGGTGGCGGTGGGCAAGCAGCTCGCCGGGCTGGCCGGCTCGCTGATGAAGCGCTGCACGATGGAACTCGGCGGTCACGCGCCGGTGATCGTGTGTGACGACGCCGACATCGATGCCGCCGCCGACATGCTCGCGCCATTCAAGTTCCGCAACGCCGGCCAGGTGTGCATCTCGCCGACGCGCTTTTATGTGCAGGAAGGCGCGTACGACAAATTCGTCGCGCGCTTTCTCGCCAAGGTGGAGAAGGTCAAGGTCGGCGACGGCCTGGCGGCCGATACGCGCATGGGGCCGCTCGCGCAAAAGCGCCGCGTCACCGCGATCGCCGGTTTCATAGCCGACGCACACCAGCGC
>JANOLJ010000123.1:0-2073 GCA_031419715.1 Burkholderiales bacterium
GCGCCGCGACGGCCCGTCCGCATCCTCGTCGAACGGTTGGCCCATTACCGCCAGATCAGCCACCCGCAAACGCGAACTCATCGCCTCCACCGGGTCGCCCGCCGGGCTTTCGAATTCGATGCTCATGCCGGTCGCCCGACCGGCGTCGAGTACACGGTCCCGTGCCATTGAGGTGCGGTCCCGTTCCGCCATCTGGCCGAACTGGGCGGCGGTCATGGCGGACTCCGGGCTGAGGCCGACCCCAAGGTAAAGGGGTTCGACCGCATGCACCGCGCGCAAGCTCGCATCCTGTGCAGCCGCCACCATTGCGGCGCAAGACAATACCGTTCTCGATCTCTCGCTGTCGCTGACATGCACCAACACGTTGCGATAGTCGTTCATCGTGCAGTTCCTCGGAGTTGGGTTCGTTCGGCATCGAGCCTCGCTACGGAAGATGGCCGCGTGCCTCTCTTCGCGGGCACGGGCCGGCTGCGGCGTCGCGGCTCGCCAGCGCACCGCAGCCCGCTCGGGCGCCATCCAACTGCCGAATCCAGGTTTCGCGTCGTCTCGCGAAGGTTGTTGCGCAAGACATTTTGAAAGGCAAGTGCGTTTTCGCTTTGATCGGCGTCAACGAAAGACCTGATGAACGCGAGAGATCAGCCCATCCTCGTGCTCTGTTGAGGTGCGAGCGGTGCCCTGCACTCGCTGGCGCTGTGCAAGACACCGACCGACCGGACGCCGACATTGCCTATCGGCGGCCTCTGGAGCCGTCGAGCGCGCTGGGCAGGTGCAAAATTCCGACCGCTTCATTGGAGAAGACTCATGAACCACCTGCACGCCAACGGCGTCGATTTCGCTTACCTCGAACAGGGATCTGGCCCGCTGGTTCTGCTGCTGCACGGTTTTCCCGACAACGCCCGCACCTGGGACTACCAGATGGCGGCGCTGGCCGAGGCGGGCTACCGCGCTGTCGCACCCTTTTTGCGCGGGTATCACCCGAGCGGCGACGTTGCCGGCGGGTATTACGACAAGGCCACGCTTGCCGCCGATGTGGCCGCACTGATCGACGCACTCGGCCACGGCGAGCCGGCGTTTCTGGTGGGTCAGGACTGGGGCGCGATCATCAGTTACGCGGTGCTTGCGGCTTTTCCCGAGCGCGTGCGCCGCGCTGTCGTGATGGCGGTGCCGCATCCGGCTGAAGTGGCCAAGAGCATGCTGCAGGCGCGCCATGTGCAACGCTCGTTTCACTGGTGGTTTTTTCAGCTTCCCCATTTGCCCGAAAAAGCGATTGCGGAGAACGACTTCGCCTTCATCGACTACCTCTGGCGCTACTGGAGCGCCCCGGGCTTCGAAGACGCGGCGCATATCGCCGACATCAAGGCCATGCTGCGCGAGCCCGGCGTGCTCGGTGCCACCCTGGGCTACTACCGCGCCATGCTCGACCCCGCCCGCAGTGATCCGTCCCTCGCCGCATTCGCCCCTGCCATGGCACGCCCTATCACCGTGCCCACGCTGGCGCTGTGCGGCAGTCAAGATCTTCGCGCCGAGCTGATGGCCGATCAATCGCAACACTTCGCAGGGCCTTATCGCTACCGCCTGATCGAGGGCGCAGGTCATTTCCTGCACCGGGAACAGCCGGGCGAAGTCACCCGGCATCTGCTCGACTGGCTGGGGCAGTCGGAGTAGCTCAGACGCGAGTCGATTCAAGCCGAGGCTGGAAACCGCTGATGGCTTGACGCAAGTCAAATCAACAAAGCAGCAAACGCCGTTCAATCGCGCATGGCAGACGCTGCGGACATCGAAGCGCTGGCGCCGCGCTTGCTGGCGACGGTGCGCGCCGTGGCTGACGAGTTGCGGCCGCAGGCGGGGCTCGCCGCCTCGCTCGGGTTGGACCACTCGCTCGAGCGCGACTACGGCCTGGACAGCCTGGCCCGCGTCGAACTGATCACCCGTATCGACCACGACCTGGGCGTGTCGCTGAGCGAAGCCGCGCTCACCGAAGCCGAGACGCCGCGCGACCTGCTGCGATTCATCGCACGAACGCAGGACCGCGTTGGCGCGCCTGCAGGTTCGGTCGAGCCGCGCGAGATCGAC
>JANOLJ010000124.1:0-4211 GCA_031419715.1 Burkholderiales bacterium
GGGGTCGGCGCGCGCAGCGCGCCTCCAAAACTGACTCGCCGCGTCTGTTTGAGCGTAGTGAGCGCAGCGAACGCAGCGAGTTCAGCGGCGCGACCCCAGAGCGAGCAGCACAGCGGAGTCGCAGCGAAGCGGAGACCGCCACAGCATGAGCCCCCTGCGGGTAGCGCCTGCTGCGCCGCGCTGACCTCTCGCAGGCGAAGCGGCCATTCAAGTAGTAGGCGCTCAAAGGCAGCAACGGGCCGCAAGCAGCCCAACCCACCGCGTCGGAGTTTCATGCGTCGCGGGTCGCGCGAAGCGCGGTGGAGCCACTGATATGGCCGTGGCGAAGTAGCTACGGCGGCAGGATCAACCCTTCGTGTTCGGCAACGCGCTGCAGCGCAGTTTCGAACTGGGCTCGCGACGTGGCCGCGACGTGGCGCAGGTAGACGTGCAGCTCGGTGTCTTCGGGGCTGAGTTGCTCGCAGTCGGCGCTGTAGGCCTCGAAGTGCGTGAGCAGCGTCAGCAACTCGGAGATATGGCGCGGGCACTCGCAGGCCACGGTTGAGGTCAGCGCGGCGATGTCGGCCAGGCTCGCATCGTCCCAACGCCGCGCCGGAAGCGGCGGCGCGCTTGAAGCCACCCCAGCCAAACGCGGCGTGGCGCCACGCGCCGCCGCACTCACCCGATGCAGCCAACGGCCCAGGGCCGCATCGGCGTGGGTCTCGCGCAGCAAGAACAACCCTTCATTCGTGAGCTGCCGCACCACGGCTTGAGAGGCGAAGCTGTACAGCACGCCGATGGGCAACGCAAAGAGCGCGGGCGCCGCGGCGCGTGCCTGCGCCAGCCAGGCCGGATGCAGGCTCGACAACTGCAGGAGCAAGGCTTGCGCGGCGTCGATGCCAGGCGCCGCGGTGGCCTGCTCGACGCTGTCGAATGCGCCGATCACCTCGAAGGGCCGACTCATCTGGCGCACCACGTCGGCGCGGCTCAAGCGGCTGGCCAGTGCGGCGCCGACCACGACCACGCGCACGGGCTGCGCCGCTTGCGCGGATGCGGGTTCAGCCGCGCGCTGATGCACGCCGGTTTGGGCCTGCGCCAGCGAACTGGCGTGCGTGACCTTGATCGCCTGAAGCTGCGCACTGTCGAGCGCGGCCAGGCTGCCGATGGCGTGGCCGAGTTCGGTCAATTGCTTGAGCAGCGCGATGCGCCGCACTTCATTGGCGCTGTACAGACGCTGGCTGCTGGTGGTTGAGTTGGTTGCTGTGAGCGCGTAGCGGCGCTCCCACACCCGCAAGGTGGCCACCGGCATTTGCACCATGCGCGCCACCGCCCCGCTTCGGTAGCGAGGGGCATCGTCCTCTGAAGTAGACAGGTTCTGTGACATATTGATTTAGGTGCAGATGGTATCGACCCCCGCTTGACCCCGCTTTGACTCGAAATACCAGACCAATCATGCAGAGTAATTGTTGTACGACTCTCGTGTGACTCATGTTTCGAATACAGTTTGTTTCATTCCAATGACGGGAGTGAAACTAAATGATTCAACGCCGAAGCATAGGCGCGGCGCTGGGCTTGGCCTCGGGCTTGGGCATTTGGGCACTGCGCGGGCCTGCGCAGGCGGCCCCCAGCGCCGGCCCTCCCGGGCAGGCTGACTTTCCGAACGTGCAACTCCTCAATCAGGACGGCAAGCGCTTGCGCTTCTACGACGACCTGGTGCGGGGCAATCGCAGCGTCGTCATCAGCTTCATCTACGCACAGTGTGGCGACATCTGTCCGATGACGATGGCCAACCTGGCTCGCGTGCAGGCGCTGCTGGGGAACAAGCTGGGCCGCGAGGTGCATTTGCTGTCGCTGAGCATCGACCCGGCCAAGGACACGCCGGCGATCCTGAAAGGCTACGCCGAGCGCTTCGATGCCCGGCCGGGCTGGCAGTTTCTCACCGGCCGGCCACGGGACATCGACGCGATCCGCCGTGCGCTGGGCGCGTACGACCGCAACCCAGTCGTGGACCGCGACAAGACGCAGCACACCGGCATGCTGGTGTACGGCAATCAAGCGCGTGGCCGCTGGGCGCGGATTTCGGCTCTGGCCGATCCCCGCCAGATTCTCGCCAGCGTGACACGCTGGACCTGAAGTGCACACAGCGCTGTGCGCGCTTCGGGCACAGCGCAATCAACATCAACAACATCGGGAGTTCTCATCATGGTCAATCGACGCACACTGTTCCACCTGGGCTTGGGTAGCACGGCCGGCGCCGCCCTGTCACTTTCGCCGTGGGCGCGCGGCCAGACGGCGTTGCGCCCCGTCACCACACCGTTCCTCGACCCGCTGCCGCTGCCACCGGCACCGCGCGCACTTGACTGGACCCCTGGGCAACTGCCCTTGCCCAACCTCAGCCCACAGGCCGCCCAATACGTGGACCCGAGCCAGCTTCGGGGCAAGGCAGCGTTTTACCGAATCGTCGCCGAAGTGCGCTCGGTGAAGTTTCATTCGCAACTGCCCGCGACGCAAATCTGGGGTTACCGCGACGGCAATTTGCGCCCCGGCGAAACCTGGAACCACGCGCTCGGGCCGACGTTCGTTCGCTACACCGCTGGCGATGCCTTCAGCGGCACTATCGTGCGCCATGAGAACCAACTGCCCCTGGCCAGCCAGCACATGGGTTTCGGCGAACCGCGCACCACGGTGCACCTGCACGGAGGCCACCACCCGGCGCAATTCGACGGCTTTCCCACCGACATGACGCTGCCCGACGGCTCGCCGTTCAAGGTGACGTTCGCGCGCGGCGAGCACTTCGACTACGCCTATCCGATGACCGACCCGGGTTACATCGACGATCTGCGCGACGGCACGACCGACAAGTGCGAACACAGCGAGCGCCCTTCGACGCTGTGGTATCACGATCACATCCTGGACTTCACGTCGCACAACGTCTATCGCGGCCTGACGGGGATGTTCCTGGTCTACGACAACCCGCACATCCGGCCCGACACACCGGCCGACATCGTCGAGCAGATCCGTGACACCGGCGACGAACTCAACGCAGCGAATGCCCCGCACGCGCTGCGCCTGCCCAGCGGCAAATTCGACGTTCCGCTGATGTTTCAGGAAAAGACCTTCGGCCTGAACGGCGAGCTGATCTACGACGTGTTCAACCTCGATGGGTTCATGGGCGAGAAGTACCTGGTGAACGGCATGGTGCAGCCCTTCCTGAACGTGAAGCGCCGCAAGTACCGCTTGCGCTTCCTGAATGGTTCGAACGCGCGCATCTACCAGATGTTCCTTGCCGACAAAAACGGCAAGACCTACCCGATGACGCAGATTGCCACCGAGGGCGGTCTGCTCTCTCGGCCGGTGCCGCGCAAGAGCTTCATGCTGGCGATGGCCGAGCGCATTGAAGTCGTGATCGACTTCAGCCAGTTTGCGTTCCCGCAGTTCAGCGAGCTGTACATCGAAAACCGCATGCTTCAGGAAGACGGCCGCGGCCCCGACGGCAAGTTCGAGAAGCCCAAGCTGTCTTCACGCGGCACGCAGTTGCTTCAGTTCAGGTTGGAAGAGGCGGTGCCCGACCCCAGCCAGGTGCCCGCCACGCTGCGCCCGTTCCCGACCATAAAGTCAGCCGACCTGAGCGGCTTGCCGATCCGCAACTTCGAGTTCGGCCGCGGCAACGGCCAGTGGCAGATCAACGGCGAGCTGGCCGGCGACCTGCGCCGCGTGGTGGCCCGCCCGGCGCGCGGCAAGGCGGAAATCTGGCGCCTTATCAACAAGTCTGGCGGCTGGTGGCACCCGATCCATGTGCACCATGAGTTCATGCGCGTGCTCAAGCGCAACGGCAAGTTGCCTTACGACGGCACCGGCACCGACCTCGGCCAAAGCCTGGAACGCGACGGCCTGGCGAAGAAAGACACCATCGTGCTCGGGCCGAACAGCGAAGTGGAGGTCTACGTCAAGTTCCGCGACTACACCGGGCCCTTCGTACTTCACTGCCACAACCTGGAGCATGAAGATCACGCGATGATGGCGCGCTTCGATGTGATTTGAAAGCGCGCGTCGAAGCGGCCCGTCATGCCCTCAAGCGCCCAGCCCGGATCGCCATGGCCCAGGCCTTGGGGCGCGGTGCCACCAGACTCCACGTTCGCGTAGTTGATCGCCGCGCCTGCGTTCTCGATCGCCATCGCGCCGTCGCGCTGCTGGTGGTGGAACGGGCAGCGCGGCCGGTTCACGCTCAGGTG
>JANOLJ010000125.1:0-17582 GCA_031419715.1 Burkholderiales bacterium
GCAGGCGGCACCCGGCGGGTAGCGCCTGCCGCGCCGCGCAGACGCTGACATGCAGGAGTGGACCCAAACGAACGGAAGCCATAGGCCGAAAGCGGGCATCCACCAGCGTGGGACTATTCACGAACTGCAGACTGCGCGCAGCGCGGTTGGGCGACTGACATGCTCAAGCAGCGGGTCATCACGGCGCTCGTGCTGGCGGCAGTGTTGCTCGGCACGCTGTTCGCGCCATCGCCTTGGCCGTTCGCCGCTTTCACGCTGCTGTTGATCGCTGGCGCGGCGTGGGAGTGGGGCCGCTTGAACGGCGCGGGTGGGCTTTCATTGGTGCTCGCCGTCGCGCTGGTGGGCGTGTGCGCGGTGGCGCTCGCACTTGGTTGGGGCAACGCGGCGCCGGGTGCGTTGTGGTGGGCGGCCTTGTTGCTCTGGGCGCTGGGCGGGGCCTGGGCGCTGCGCAACGGTGTGGGTGCTTGGACCACGCACCCGCAAGCGCTGCGCTGGTTGCTCGGCATCGTGCTGCTGGGGCTGGCGTGGTTGGCGATCGTCAATGCGCGTGCCGTGGGCGTCAATTTTCTGTTGTCGATCTGCTGCATCGTCTGGATGGCCGACATCGCGGCTTACTTTGGTGGCCGCGCCTGGGGCAAGCGCAAGCTCGCTCCGGCGATCAGCCCCGGCAAGAGCTGGGAAGGCGTGTGGAGCGGCATGCTCGGGGTTCTGCTGCTGGCTTTCGCATGGTTGATGGTGGAGCGCGCATACTCCTTTGAGTCGGCGAGTCTGTTCGCGCATCTGTTGGCGCGGCTCGGTGCCGTCGGAATGGTTCTGGTCGTGGTCTTCCTCGTGGCGCTGAGCGTCGTCGGCGATTTGTTCGAGTCCCTCATCAAACGCAGCGCGGGCGCAAAAGACAGCAGCCAGTTGCTCCCCGGCCATGGGGGTGTGCTTGATCGCTTCGATGCCTTGCTTCCCGTTCTGCCCGTCGCCTTGGCGTTTTCCTCGCTGTAGCGTTTGACGCTTCGCATCGCCCCAGATTCACACCCATGAGCACACGACGCCAGCGCCTTTGCATCCTCGGTGCCACCGGTTCGGTGGGCACGAGCACGCTCGATGTGGTGGAGCTGCACCCGGAGCGCTTCGAGGTGTTTGCCTTGTCGGCGCACAGCCGCATCGACTTGCTGTTCGATCTGTGTGTGACGTGGAGCCCGCGCTGCGCCATCGTCAGCGATGCCGCCCAAGCCGGGGCACTCGCGGCACGCCTGCGTTCGAGGGGCATACGCACTGAAGTGCTGTATGGCGCGCAAGCTCTGTGTGACATGGCGGCGCACCCGCAGGTCGATACCGTGATGGCCGCGATCGTCGGCGCCGCCGGACTGGCGCCTTGCATCGCCGCGGCGCGCGCCGGCAAACGGTTGCTGCTGGCGAACAAGGAAGCGCTGGTGGTGGGCGGTGCGCTCTTCATGGCCGCGGTTCGCGCTGGGGGCGCGACGCTGCTGCCGATCGACAGCGAACATTCGGCGATTTTTCAATGCCTGCCGGAAGACCGCACCACATGGAATGCGCGCATCGACCATATCGTGCTCACCGCCTCGGGCGGCCCGTTTCGCAGCCGCGACCCACTCACGCTGCGCGATGTGACGCCCGATGAAGCCTGCGCGCATCCGAACTGGGTGATGGGGCGCAAGATTTCCGTCGATTCGGCGACGATGATGAACAAGGCGCTGGAAGTGATCGAGGCGCGCTGGTTGTTCGACCTGACGCCTGCGCAAATCCGGGTCGTCATTCATCCGCAAAGCATCGTGCATTCGATGGTGGTATGCCGTGACCACTCTGTGCTCGCCCAACTGGGCACGCCCGACATGCGCGTGCCCATCGCCTACGGCCTGGCGTTTCCCGAGCGCATCGCTTCCGGGGCGGACCAGCTCGATTTCACGACGCTCGGGGCCTTGAGTTTCGCACCGCCCGATCATGCGCGCTATCCCGGGCTGCAACTCGCCTGGGACACGCTGCGCGGCCTGCCGGGCAGCACGACGGTGCTCAATGCGGCAAATGAAGTCGCGGTCGCGGCGTTCCTGGCGCGTCACATCCGCTTCGACCAGATTCATGTCGTGAACGCGCAGACACTTTCCAACATCAGCGTCGCGTCGAGCGACGCCGACAGCATCGACGCGCTGCTCGATCTCGACGCACGCGCGCGCGCCGCGTCGCAGCAAATCATCAAGGGGTTGGCGCCATGTTGATCACCGTGCTTGCGTTCGTGCTCACCTTGGGCGTGCTGATCGTCATCCATGAATACGGGCACTACCGGGTGGCTGTGGCGTGTGGCGTCAAGGTGTTGCGTTTTTCAGTGGGCTTCGGGCGTGTCATCTGGCGCCGCCAGGCCCACGCCGATGCCACCGAATTCGTGATCTGCGCGCTGCCGCTGGGCGGCTATGTGCGCATGCTCGACGAGCGTGAGGGAACGGTGCCGCCAGACCAGGTGAACTCCGCCTTCAATCGCAAGCCGCTCTGGCAGCGCACCGCGGGGGTCGCGGCTGGCCCGTTGGCCAACTTGCTGCTCGCGGTGCTGCTCTATGCGGCCGCGCACTGGATCGGCATCGATGAAGCAAAGGCCGTCCTCGCGCCACCGGCGCGCGCCAGCCTGAGTGAGGCCGCAGGCATGCGCAGCGGCGACTGGGTACGCTCCTGGTCGGCCGACGGCACCGAATGGAATGACCTGCATTCGCTGTCCGACCTGCGCTGGCAAGTCACACGCGCCGTGCTGCGCGGGCAAGCGCTGCAACTCATGGTGAGCGATCGCGACGGCCGTGGCCAGCGTCGCGTCGTGCTAGAGCTGGATCGCCTGGGCAGCACCGAAATCGACGCCGCGACAATGCAGCGCATCGGGCTGGGCGGCCCGTTCAGCGAGCCGGTGTTGGGCGAAGTGAAGGCGGGCGGCCCGGCAGCGCGCGCCGGTTTGGCCGCGGGCGACCGCGTGCTCGCCATCGACGGTGTGACGATTGCCGACGCGTCGATGGTCCGCGAGTTGATCCGCGCGAGCGGAAACGGCGGACCGGGCAGCGGGCGTGGCGAAGCGTCTGGCAACGCGCTTCCCGGTACCGCCAAGCCCATGGCTTGGCGCATCGAACGCCGTGGCCAGGCAATCGAGCTGGAGGTCGTTCCCAACATCGTGGTCGATGGCCCGCTGCGCATTGGCCGCATCGAAGCCTTCCCCGGCCAGCCGCCGGAAATGCTGACGGTGCGCTATGGCGTGTTCGAGGGCCTGTCGCGCGCCGTGCGCAAGACCTGGGAGATGTCGGCGCTGACGGTCGAGATGCTCGGCAAGATGCTCATCGGCCAGGCGTCGTTGAAGAACCTCAGCGGCCCGATCACGATCGCCGACTACGCCGGGCAATCGGTGCGCCTGGGCCTGGCGTACTACCTCGGTTTTCTGGCCGTCGTCAGCGTGAGTCTGGGCGTGCTCAACCTGCTGCCGCTGCCGATGCTCGATGGTGGACACCTGATGTATTATCTTTTCGAGGCCGTGACGGGGCGGCCGGTCTCCGAGGTATGGCTTGAGAGACTCCAGCGCGGCGGGGTGGCGATCATGCTGATGATGATGTCGCTGGCCCTTTACAACGATGTGGCTCGCTTGCTGGGCCTGTACTGATTCAGACCCAGATTTCCACCCGACCGCATGCGCTTGCCTTTTCCGCTGGACCGCTTTCGCCCTTCGATCCTTTGCATTGCGCTGAGCGCAGCCCTGCATGGCGGGCCCGCCTTCGCGGTCGATCCGTTCGTGCTCAAGGACATCCGTGTCGAGGGCCTGCAGCGCACCGACGCCGGCACGGTGTTCGCCTCGTTGCCGTTTCGCATCGGCGACACCTACAACGACGAAAAGGGCGCCGCCGCGTTGCGCGCCTTGTTCGCCACGGGGCTGTTCAAGGATGTTCGCATTGACATCGACGGCGGTGTGGCGATCGTCATCGTCGAAGAGCGCTCCATCGTCGCGAGCCTGGACTTCGTCGGCCTGAAGGAATTCGACAAGGACCAGCTGACGAAGTCGTTGAAGGACTTCGGCATCGGCGAGGGCCTGCCGTTTGACAAGGCGCTCGCCGATCGCGCCGAACAAGAGCTCAAGCGCCAGTACCTGACGCGCAGCCTGTACGGCGCCGAAGTCGTGACGACGGTGACGCCGCAAGAGCGCAACCGTGTCAACGTCACCTTCACCATCACGGAAGGCTCGGCGGCGAAGATCCGCGAACTGCGCATCGCCGGGGCCAAGGCCTTCACGGAGACCGAGCTGACCGACCTGCTTGAGTTGAACGACGGCGGCTGGCTCAGTTGGTACACGAAGGCGGACCGCTATTCTCGCTCCAAGCTGAACGCCGATCTGGAAACGCTGCGCGCTTTTTACTTGAACCGGGGTTACCTCGAATTCACCGTCACGTCCACGCAGGTCGCAATCTCGCCGGACAAGCAAGAGATCTCGATCACGATCAACGTTGATGAAGGCCAGCCCTACACCGTGACCGCGGTGACGCTGGAAGGCGAGTACCTGGGCAAGGAAGAAGACTTCAAGACTCTGGTGCGCCTCAAACCCGGCGAGCCCTATCGCGCCGAAGCGGTGACGAACACGACACGCGCTTTCGTCGAGCGCTTCGGCACCTTTGGCTATGCCTTCGCCCGGGTCGAGCCGCGCACCGACATCGACCGCGTCAACGGCCGCGTCGCGGTGGCGCTGGTGGCGGACCCGCAGCGCCGGGTCTATGTGCGGCGCATCAACGTCGCTGGCAACAGCCGCACGCGCGACGAAGTTGTGCGCCGCGAGTTCCGCCAATTCGAGTCGAGCTGGTACGACGGCAACAAGATCAAGCTGTCGCGCGATCGGGTCGATCGCCTAGGTTACTTCAAGGACGTCGCGGTCGACAGCGCCGAAGTCCCGGGCGCGCAAGACCAGGTCGACCTGACGCTGAACGTCACGGAAAAACCCACCGGCAATCTGCTCATCGGCGCTGGTTTCTCGTCGGCCGACAAACTCTCGCTGACGGCGTCGATCAAACAGGACAATGTGTTCGGCTCGGGCAACTACCTCGGGTTGGAGCTGAACACGAGCCGCTCGGCGCGCACCATCTCCTTGAGCACGGTGGACCCCTACTTCACGATCGACGGCATCTCGCGCGCGTTCGAGCTGTACTACCGCACCGTCAAGCCCTTCAACAGCCAGGGCGAGCAGTACGAATTGGTGACGCCGGGTGCGTCGATCCGCTTCGGCATTCCGTTCAGCGAGTACGACACCGTGTTCCTGGGCATCGGCGCCGAGCAGACCGAGATTCGCGGTGACGTGAACCTGCCGAACAACTATCACAACTACCGCTTCAACTTTGGTGCGAAGAGCGTGTCGGTCCCGGTCACATTGGGTTGGTCGCGCGACGCGCGCGACAGCGCGATCGCGCCGACGGCAGGGCGCTATTCGAGACTCAACTTTGAGTGGGGCATTGCGGGCGACACACGCTACCTGCGCAGCAACGCGCAGGCGCAACAGTACTTTCCCCTCGGACCGAAATTCTCGGTGGGCCTGAACGCCGAGATCGGCTGGGGTGTGGGGCTGGCCGGCCGCCCTTACCCGGTGTTCAAGAACTTCTACGGCGGCGGCCTGGGCACGGTGCGCGCATTCGACCAGGGTTCGCTCGGCCCGCCCGATGTGCTGGGCGGCTACATCGGGGGCAACCGGCGCATCAACCTGAACAGCGAGTTGTATGTGCCGGTGCCGGGCTCGGGCAATGACCGGTCGCTGCGCCTGTTTACTTATGTGGATGCCGGCAATGTGTGGGGCGAGTTCGAAAGCGTGACCGCGGAAAGCCTGCGCGCCTCGGCGGGAATCGGCCTGAGCTGGATCTCACCCGTGGGCCCGTTGAAGCTGAGTTGGGGTGCGCCGTGGCGCAAACAGCCGGGCGATAGAATCCAACGTCTTCAATTCCAGATCGGGACAGCGTTCTAATGAAAAGTTCTGCATGGAAGTCGCTCGCCGTGTCCGCGCTGCTCGGCTGCGTTGCGCTGGGTGGCTGGGCTCAGGAACTGCGCATCGGCTATGTGAACAGCGATCGTGTGTTGCGCGACGCCGTGCCCGCGAAAGCGGCGCAAGCCAAGCTTGAAGTGGAGTTTTCCAAGCGCGAGAAGGATCTGGCTGAGTTCGCCAATCGCCTCAAGGCGGCGGGCGACAAGCTCGACAAGGACGCGCCCACCCTGGCGGAGACCGAGCGCAACCGGCGCCAGCGCGACCTCGTCGAGCAAGACCGAGAGTTCCAGCGCAAGCGCCGTGAGTTTCAGGAAGACCTGAGCCAGCGCAAGAATGAAGAGCTGGCCGCCGTGGTGGAGCGCGCGAACAAGGTCATCAAGCAGATTTTCGAGACCGAAAAATACGACCTGATCCTGCAAGAAGCGGTATTCGCCGGCCCGAAGGTCGACATCACCGACAAAGTGATCAAGGCGCTGAACGCGCAAGGCGCGAAGTGAGTGTCTATCAGCGTTTCGGCGCTTGAGATTGTTCAGGCCCTCGGCGGTGAACTGATCGGCCCGCCGGAGTTGCGCATCGAGCGCATCGGCGCTTTGGAAGGCGCAACGCCTGCCACGATTTCCTTTCTCTCGCAGGCCCGATACCAGGCGCAACTTGCGCACAGCCAGGCCGGCTGCGTGATCGTTGCGCCGGAGTTTCGCGACGCGGCGTGCGCGCGCGGCGCGGCGATCGTCACGCCAGACCCTTACCTTTATTTCGCGCGCCTCACGCAGTGGTGGGTGAAGCTCACACGCCCGGCCGCGCCGAGTGGCGTGCATGCCAGTGCCGTGATCGACCCGACGGCGCGGGTGGCGCCCGGCGCCGTGGTGCAGGCGCTGGCGGTGATCGAGGCGCATGCTTCGATAGACGAAGGCGCGCAGATTGGCGCGCAATGCTTCGTCGGTGCCGGCGCGAAGGTCGGCGCGCACACCCGCCTGGCGGCGCGTGTCGTGCTCGGCGCGGGCTGCAGCATCGGTGCACGCGGCATCGTGCACAGCGGCGTCGTGATCGGCGCTGACGGCTTCGGTTTCGCGCCGACGCAGGGGCGCTGGGAGAAGATCGAGCAACTCGGCGCGGTGCGCATCGGCGACGACGTGGAGATCGGCGCCAACACCTGCATCGACCGCGGCACGCTCGAAGACACGGTGATCGAGGACGGCGTCAAGCTCGACAACCTGATCCAGATTGGCCACAACGTGCACATCGGCGCGCACACGGCGATCGCCGGCAACGCTGGCGTGGCCGGCAGCGCGCGCATCGGGCCGCGCTGCACCATCGGCGGGGCGGCGAACATTCTGGGCCACCTCACGCTCGCGGAGGGCGTGCACATCTCGGCGGCGAGCGTCGTGATGCGCTCGATCCACAAGCCGGGCCTGTACAGCGGCATCTTTCCCATCGACGACAATGCCGCGTGGGAGAAGAATGCCGCCACGCTGCGGCAACTGCACGGCCTGCGTGACCGGGTGCGCGCCCTGGAGAAAGACGTGAAGAACAAATCATGATGGACATCCACGAGATACTCACCAAGCTGCCGCACCGCTACCCGTTCCTGTTGATCGACCGGGTGCTCGAGCTGGAGAAGGGCAAGCGCATCCAGGCGATCAAGAACGTCACGATCAACGAGCCGTTTTTTGTCGGCCATTTCCCGATTCGACCTGTCATGCCCGGCGTGTTGATGCTCGAAGCGCTGGCGCAAACAGCGGCCCTGCTGGCGTTCGAAACGCTCGGTCAATTGCCCGACTCGAAGACGATCTACTACCTCGCGGCGCTCGACGCCGCGCGCTTCAAGAAACCCGTGGAGCCCGGGGATCAACTGGTGCTGGAGGCGCTGCTCACGCGCAACAAGGCCACGGTCTACAAATTCGCTTGCACGGGCAAGGTGGACGGCGACTTGGTCGTCGAATGCGAGTTGACCTGCACGATGCGCAAGTTCGCGTAGTGGCAGGCGTTGGCGCGCCCCATGGCCACCATTCATCCCACGGCGATTGTCGAGCCCGGTGCGCAGCTCGGTGACACCGTGCGCATCGACGCCTACGCGATCGTGCGCGCGAATGTGCAGATCGGCGAGGGCAGCCACGTCGGCGCGCACTGCGTGATTGAAGGCCACACGCGCATCGGCCGCGACAACAAGATTTTCCAGTTCTGCTCGATCGGCGCGGCGCCGCAGGACAAGAAGTACGCGGGTGAGCCAACGGAACTTCGGATGGGTGATCGCAACACGATCCGCGAGTTCTGCACCCTGAACCTGGGCACGGTGCAAGACGGCGGCGTGACACGCATCGGCGACGACAACTGGATCATGGCTTATGTGCACATCGCGCACGACTGCCACGTCGGCAACCAGACGATCTTCGCGAACAACGCGACGCTGGGCGGCCATGTGGAGGTGGACGACTGGGCGATCATCGGCGGCCTGAGCGGCGTACACCAGTTCGTGAAGATCGGCGCGCATGTGATGGTCGGTTTCGCGAGTGCCGTGTCGCAAGACGTTCCGCCTTTCATGCTCGTCGATGGCAACCCGCTCGCGGTGCGCGGCTTCAATGTCGAGGGCCTGCGGCGCCGCGGGTTTTCGGCGACGCGCATCGCCGCGGTCAAACAGATGCATAAATTGATTTATCGCCAAGGCCTGACGCTGGAAGCAGCCAAGGCGGCACTGCCCGAGGTGGCCGCCGATGCTCCCGAAGCGAGCGCGGACGTGAACTTGGTGCTTGATTTCTTGCACCGGGCGCAGCGCGGCATCGCGCGATGACTCGCGCCCCTCACCCCACCCTCTCCCGCAAGCGGGAGAGGGAGCTGTTGCCGAGGGTGCAACGATGACCACGCCGCTCACCGCGCCGCGCATCGCCATGGTCGCCGGAGAGGCCTCGGGCGACTTGCTGGCCAGCCTGCTGCTCGGGGGTTTGCGCGCGCGCTGGCCCGACTTGAAGTGCTATGGCATCGGCGGGCCGAAGATGGCCGAGCACGGCTTCGACGCCTGGTGGCCGCACGACAAACTCGCGGTGCGCGGCTATGTGGAGGTGCTGAGCCACTACCGCGAGATCTCGGGCATCCGCAACCAGCTCGCTGAGCGATTGCTGCGCGAGCCGCCCGATCTGTTCATCGGCGTTGACGCGCCCGACTTCAACCTCGATCTCGAAGCCCGCCTCAAGGCCAAGGGCGTTTGCACGGTGCACTTCATCAGCCCGTCGATCTGGGCCTGGCGCGCCAAGCGCATCGAGAAAGTGCACGTGTCCGTCGATCACATGCTGTGCCTCTTTCCCTTCGAGCCGGCGCTTTACGCCAAGCATGCCGTGGCGGCCACTTACGTCGGCCATCCGCTGGCCGACAAGATTCCGCTGGTCGTGCCGCGTGCTCAGGCGCGTGCCGCGCTGGGGATTGAGGAGCCTGTGCCGCTCGTCGCCTTGCTGCCGGGCAGCCGCAAGTCGGAAATTCAATACATCGCGCCGCGCATGTTGGCCGCGGCGCGTGAGATGCATCGGCAGCGCCCGGCGCTGCGCTTCGTGCTGCCCGTGGTGCCGGGCTTGCGCCACGCGCTCGAGCCGCTGCGGCGCCAGCACGCGAACGATGTGCCGATCGAGTTGCTCGACGGCCGGGCGCACGAAGCGCTCGCGGCGTGCGACGTCGCCTTGGTGGCCAGCGGCACCGCGACGCTAGAGGCGGCGCTGTTCAAACGGCCGATGGTGATCTGCTACACGATGCACGCCTTGAGCTGGCAGATGATGAAGCGCATGAAGCTCCAACCCTGGGTGGGTTTGCCCAACATTCTTCTGCAAGATCTCGCCGTGCCCGAACTGCTGCAAGGCGACGCCACGCCGAAGAAACTCGCGGCCGCCACGCTCGCCTGGCTGGACGATCCCGAGCGAGCCGCGGCGCTGGTGGAGCGATTCCAGGCGCTGCACCTGCAGTTGCGCAAGAACACGGCGCAGGCCGCGACCGATGCGATCGAAACCGTCCTTGCGCAGAGCGCCGCGTGAACTCGGCCTGAGCGGCCCGGCGCTGCTCGCCGGAGTCGACGAAGCCGGGCGCGGGCCGCTCGCCGGGCCGGTGGTGGCTGCGGCGGTAATGCTTGACGACCGCGCGCCGATTCGCGGCCTGAACGACTCGAAGAAGTTGAGCAGCCGCAACCGCGAACGCCTGTTCGAGGAAATTCTCGCCAAGGCATTGTGTTGCCGCATCGCCAGCGCGAGCGTCGAGGAAATCGACGCGCTCAACATCTTGCAAGCGACGCTGCTCGCGATGCGCCGCGCGGTCGAGGGGCTGAGGCTGCGCCCGCACGTCGTGCTGATCGACGGCAATCGCTGCCCCGAACTGCACGTACCGGTGCGCGCCATCGTCAAGGGCGACGCAAAAGTGCAGTGCATCGCCGCCGCGTCGATACTGGCCAAGGTGCACCGCGATCGCCTCTGTGCCGAGCTGCATCAACGCCATCCGCAGTACGGCTTTGATGGCCACAAGGGCTACCCCACGCCCGCCCATCTGGCGGCGCTGCGCGAACACGGGCCCTGCCCGGAACACCGACGCTCGTTCGCGCCGGTGCGCGACGCGCTCTGACATGGGCCGAGTCGGCAGCATCACTTCGCGCGCCAACCCGCTGCTGCTGCGGCTGCGCAAACTCGCTGGCGACCCACTCGCATATCGCAAGCAGGGGCAGGTGTTGCTGGAGGGTGAACACCTGTGCGGCGCGTATGCGGCGCGCGGCGCGCGGGTACTCCAGGCGATCGTCACAGACACTGCCTGGGAGCAGGGCGGGCCATGCCGCGAACTCGCGTCGCGCGCCGATGCCGTTGCCGTGGTGAGCCCCGCGCTGATGGCGGGCCTCAGCGGCCTTGAGTCGAGCGCGGCGCTGGCGTTCGTCGTCGCCTGGCCGGGCCCGGGCGAATTGCAGGCGGCATTGCCCAGCATCGTGCTGGACCGGGTGCAGGACGCCGGCAATGTGGGCACGATACTTCGCAGCGCCGCGGCGTTTGGTTTTGCGCAGGTCGTGGCGATCAAGGGGACCGCGGGCCTGTGGTCACCCAAGGCCCTGCGCGCTGGCATGGGCGCGCACTTCGGCTTGCATTTGGTGGAAGCCCTGGAGGATGCAGCACTTGCCGATCTGCGCCTGCCGCTGCTCGCCGCGAGCCCCCACGCAACAACAGCCCTGCCCGCGCTCGACTTGCCGTGGCCCTGCGCCTGGCTGTTCGGTCACGAAGGCCAGGGTCTGACGGCATCGCTGCTCGCGCAATGCACGCACGCGGTGCGAATTCCGCAGCCTGGCGGCGAGGAGTCATTGAACGTTTCCGCGGCCGCCGCGGTCTGCATGTACGAGTCGATGCGGCAGCGGGCGGTACTTGCAACCCGTAGGCTTGCCTGAAGCATCCAGGGCGCGGTCTCTCAGTACATCAGCCGGTCCGGCCGCAAGTCGCGCAGAATCGTCGTCGCGATTTCTTCGATCGACTTGTGTGTCGACGACAACCAGGCGATGCCTTCGCGGCGCATCATCGACTCGCCCTGGCCCACCTCGTAGCGGCAGTTCTCGATGGAGGCGTACTTGCTGTCGGGGCGCCGTTCCTGGCGGATCTGGTGCAGGCGTTCCGCGGTGATCGTCAAGCCGAAGCATTTGCGCTTGAACGGCGCCAGCGAAGTGGGCAAATGGGCGCGCTCAAAGTCCTCCGGGATCAGCGGGTAGTTCGCGGCCTTGATGCCGTGCTGCATCGCCAGGTACAGCGAGGTTGGCGTCTTGCCGCTGCGGCTCACGCCCACCAAGATGACATCGGCCTCATTGAGGTTCTTCGACGACTGGCCATCGTCATGCGCGAGCGAGAAATTGATCGCCTCGATGCGGTCGCTGTACTCCTGGCTCTTCGAGATGTCAGTGTTGCGCCCGACGCGGTGGTTCGAGGTGATGCCGAATTCGGCCTCAAGCGGCTCGATGAAGGTGTTGAACAAGTCCAGCACGAGTGCCTGGCACTGCCCCTTCACGATGGCCAGCACTTCGGCGTCCACCAGCGTGATGAAGACGACGGGGCGCCGCCCCTCCACTTGGCCGGTGTGGTTGATCTCGCGCACCACCTGGTGGGCCTTGTCGGCGCTGTCGATGAAAGGCCGGCGCACATGGCGCGGCTTGGCGGAAAACTGGTTCAGGATGGAATTGCCGAAGGTCTCGGCGGTGATGCCGGTGCTGTCGGACACGAAAAAAACGGTGCGGTCGGGCATGGCGGGCATCTCGGCGGGTGCGACCCGCGATGATAAGCATGCGCGATGCCCGCTGACTCGTAGAATCTGCGCCATTGCATTCCCGCACCCATCCCCCGCCGTGAACACGCCTGCTTGCCGACATGAATCCGCACTCGCGGATGCGCGCTGTCACTGGCACCGCTGTCTTGAGCCTCGCTCGGCAGACCTGGGATCGGCCCGGAGGCACCCCGTTTCTTACCCTCCTGGAGATTCCCGATGTCCAACCCCAACCTGGCGACCGCCCTGGTCGTACCGTTTGAAATCCTGAGAATGACCGACGTCGATGCGGTGGGCGGCAAGAACGCCTCGCTCGGCGAAATGATCAGCCAGCTCGCCGCCACGGGCGTGCGCGTCCCCGGCGGTTTTGCGACGACGGCCAACGCGTTCCGGCGCTTCCTCGCGCACGATGGCCTGGCAACGAGAATCGAGGCGCGTCTGGCCGGGCTGGACACCGAAGACACACGTGCGCTCGCCCAGGCCGGGTCGCAGATACGCCAGTGGGTCGAGCACACGCCATTTCCACCCGACCTGGAAGCCGCGATTCGCATTGAATTTACCAAGTTGTCGGCCGGCGCGCCGCAAGCTTCGTTCGCGGTGCGCTCCTCGGCCACCGCCGAAGACCTGCCCGACGCTTCGTTTGCCGGCCAGCAGGAAACGTTTCTCAACGTCGTGGGCATCGCCGACATCCTGGCGAAGATGAAAGAAGTGTTCGCCTCGCTGTACAACGACCGTGCCATCAGCTACCGCGTACACAAGGGCTTCGCCCACGCCGAGGTGGCGCTCAGCGCCGGTGTGCAACGCATGGTGCGCTCCGATCTCGGTGCGGCTGGCGTGATGTTCACGATCGACACCGAAAGCGGCTTCAGCGACGTCGTATTCATCACCTCAAGCTACGGTCTGGGGGAGACGGTGGTGCAGGGCGCTGTGAACCCCGACGAGTTCTATGTGCACAAGCCTTCGCTGCGGGCGGCCAAGGCGGCGGTGATCCGGCGCAGCCTGGGCTCGAAACTGATCCGCATGGAGTTCGCCTCAGTTCAAGAGAAGGCCGCCAGCGGCAAGCTGGTGCGCACCGTCGACAACGCCGCCGAGATGCGCAATCGCTTTTCTTTGACCGACGCCGACGTGATGGAACTGGCCCGCTACGCGCTGACTATCGAAGCGCACTACGGCCGGCCGATGGACATCGAATGGGGCAAGGATGGCGCGGACGGCCAGATCTACATCCTGCAGGCGCGGCCCGAGACCGTGAAGAGCCAGGCCGTGGGCAAGCCCGAGCAACGCTACAAGTTGAAGAATGACAAGGGCACGAGCGTGCTGCTCACCGAGGGCCGCGCGATCGGCCAGAAGATCGGCACCGGACGGGTGCGCATCGTGCACAGCACGGCCGACATGGAGCGCGTGCAAGCAGGGGACGTACTCGTCACCGACATGACCGACCCGAACTGGGAGCCGGTGATGAAGCGGGCGAGCGCCATCATCACGAACCGGGGTGGGCGCACCTGCCACGCGGCGATCATCGCGCGTGAACTCGGCGTGCCGGCGGTGGTGGGCTGCGGCAACGCGACCGACGTGCTGAAAGACGGCGCGCTCGTCACGGTGGTGTGCTCGGAAGGCGACACGGGTCACGTTTACGACGGTCTGCTCGACTCGGAAGTCACCGATGTCGTGCGCGGCGAGATGCCGCACTGCCCGGTGAAGATCATGATGAACGTCGGCAACCCGCAGCTCGCTTTCGAGTTCGCGCAGATGCCCAATTCGGGCGTCGGCCTGGCGCGGCTGGAGTTCATCATCAACAACAACATCGGCGTGCACCCGCGCGCGATTCTCGACTATCCGAACATTGACCTCGACCTGAAGAAAGCGGTGGAGAGCGTCGCGCGTGGCCACGCGTCGCCACGGGCGTTTTATGTGGACAAGCTAACTGAGGGCATCGCGACGATCGCCGCGGCGTTCTGGCCGAAACCCGTGATCGTGCGCCTGTCGGACTTCAAGAGCAACGAATACCGCAAGCTCATCGGCGGCTCGCGCTATGAGCCCGAGGAAGAAAACCCGATGCTCGGGTTTCGCGGCGCGTCACGCTATATCAGCGAGGCCTTCGGTGAAGCGTTTGCGATGGAATGCGAGGCCCTGGTGCGCGTGCGTGGCGAGATGGGCCTGACCAATGTGGAAGTGATGGTGCCCTTCGTGCGCACGCTGGGCCAAGCGAAAACCGTCGTCGATATGCTCGCCAAGCGGGGCTTGAGGCGTGCGTCTGACGGCGGCCAGGACGGCTTGAAGATCATCATGATGTGCGAAGTGCCGAGCAACGCGATCCTTGCCGAGCAGTTTCTCGACTACTTCGACGGCATGTCGATCGGCTCTAACGACTTGACGCAGTTGACGCTCGGCCTGGACCGCGACTCGGGGTTGGAGCTGCTCGCGAAAGACTTCGACGAGCGCGACCCCGCAGTGAAGGCGATGATTTCGCGTTCGATCGCGGCGTGCCTGGCGAAAGGCAAGTACGTCGGCATCTGCGGCCAGGGGCCGAGCGATCACCCCGATTTTGCCGACTGGCTGGCGGACGAGGGCATTGCGTCGATGTCGCTCAATCCGGATTCGGTGGTGGCGACTTGGCAGAGGTTGGCGGGGCGCTGAGTGCCTGCGCGGCGCCGATCTGGGTCAGCCCGTGCCGCGGCTGGCGGAGCCAGATCGGCGGGTCAGCCCACCAGTTCCAAGCGCTTTTCGATGCGATCGAAGCGCTCACTGAGGCGATCGAGACGAACGCTCATTGAGGCGCCGTTTTCCTCGGCGTGCGCGAAGTCGCTGCGCAAGCCGGCGACCGACACTTCCAAATGACCGATGCGACTCACAAGTTCTTCGAGCTTTCGCTCGATTCGATCCTGCCCAGCCTGAAAGCGCTTCATGTGCTCGAGGAGCAGGTTTTCCACGTTTTCGGTCATCACGAATCCTCGACGCGCCGCGTAGGCGCCATCATAGCGTCGAGGCGTCCACGCGTGAGTCCGCGGCGTGCGGGTACAACGTTGCCTGAACCGAGCGACTGACAAGGACCGCCTCGGTCCCCTGCGCAAGGAGGATGTCGCGGTTCAGCGCCGCGAGTTGCGCGATTCAGACCAGCCCGTCAAACGGCAGGACGTCGACCAGTTCGCCCGCAGCGACGTCGCCCTGTTGGTGGTGCAGCACCACCAGGCCATTCGCCTGGCTCATGCTGCGCAGGATTCCGGAGCCTTGGGCGCCGGTGATTTCCACTTGCCACTGTGCTTGCGAAAGGTGGGCCCCGGCTTGCGCCGGGGTGACGCTCATGGTGGGCGCGACCCGCGTGACGATGCCGCGCTGGTACTCCGTGCGGCCGGGTTTCTTGCGTATCGCCGCCGTGCTCGCGGCGCGCAACATCGGCAGAGGTTTCGGCGTCGCGCCGCTCATCGCGAGCAAGGCGTCGCGTACGAAGGCGTAGAAGGTCACCATCACGGCGACGGGGTTGCCGGGCAGGCCGAACAGGATTGCGCTGTGGCCTTCGTCGCTTTTGCCCCCCACCCCAACACTCTCCCCGGCGGGGAGAGGGGGCAGATTCGACTGCGGGCCGATGCGGCCAATCGCCATCGGCCGGCCGGGGCGCATCGCGATGCGCCAGAACAGCACGTCGCCGACCTTGGCCATCACTTGTTTGGTGTGGTCGGCTTCGCCCACACTGACGCCGCCTGACGTGATAACCGCATCCGCATCGCGCGCCGCGGCGCGAAATGCGGCCTCTAACGCTGCCGGCTCATCGCGCACGACGCCGAAGTCGAGCACCTCGACGCTCAGGCGTTGCAACATGCCCCACAGCGTATAGCGGTTGCTGTCGTAGACGCAGCCTGCATCGAGCGGCTCGCCGATGGAGCGAAGCTCGTCGCCCGTCGAAAAGAATGCGACGCGCAAGCGCCTGCGAACCGGCACTTCGGCCTGGCCGAGCGAGGCGAGCAAGCCCAGGTCGGCCGGGCTCAGGATGCGCCCGGCGGTCAACGCGGCTTCGCCCGCGGCGAGGTCTTCGCCAGCCAGACGCCGGTTGTCACCACGCCGCACCACATTGGCAGGAATGGCGATGCGCGCCCCCTCGGCGCGAACGAACTCTTGCGGTATGACGGTGTCCATGCCCGCCGGCATCACCGCGCCCGTCATGATGCGAACGCATTGGCCCGGTTGCGCACTGCCGTCGAACTGCTGGCCGGCGAAACCGGTGCCGATCGCCTGCAACACGGTCTCACCATCGGTGCGCAGGTCCGAGCCGCGCAACGCGTAACCATCCATCGCCGAGTTGTCGTGTGCCGGCACATTGATCGCCGAGACGATGTCGCGCGCCAAGACCCGGCCCAGGGCCGAGCGCAGCGCCAGCATCTCGGTGGCCTGGATGCGCGGCACTAGCCGGGCGATGAACTCCTGCGCCTGCGCCACCGGCAGCGCATTCGGGTCGTAGCCGCTGACGCACGACGCGATCTCCTGCAGCGTCGGTGCCGTCATGGCGTGGCTTGCGGCTGTTGTAGCTGCTGCAATTCGGCCAGGGTGTTCGCGTTTGCGAATGCCTGCGCATCATCGAACGGCACTTCCACGCAGCGGTGCAGCGCGGTCCAGCGGTCGATCTTGCGCTCGCCCGCACCGGTGAAGCGCACCAGGCTTTCCATCAAGGCGGACTTCATCATGCAGAACACGGGTTGGGTGCGCATCACGCCGTCTTCCAGCGTGGCGGCCATTGCGATTTCAGCGTCGTTCGCTTCCAGGGCCTGGGCCAGGCGCTGCACCAGGTCGGCTGGGAACTGTGGTGAGTCGCACGGCACGGTGACGAGATAGGGCGTCTCGCATTGTTCGAGACCGGCCAGAAAGCCGGCCAACGGGCCCGCGAAGTCGGGCAGCGCGTCGGGCCACAGCGGCGCGCCGAAGGCCTCATAGGCGCCGAGGTTGCGGTTCGCATTGATCATCAGATGGCCGACCTGCGGGCCCAGGCGCAGCAGCGCGTTCATCGCCAGCGGCATGCCGTGGTAGGTTTGCAGCCCCTTGTCGACGCCGCCCATGCGGCTGCCGCGTCCGCCGGCGAGGATCAGGCCGGTGATGTGTTCGCGCGGAATCATCGCGAACTACCCGCCGATGTAATGCATCTCGACGCGCCGCTGGCCGCTGCCCGGGTCGGCCGCGAGCGCACCGCGCAACTCGGAGTAGCGGTCGTCACGCGATTCCCAGATGAGGCCCACGGCGCCGGCGATCTGAGCGTCGCTCGCGCCGCTGCGCAGCAGCGTTCGCAGGTCGTGGCCCTGGCTCGCGAACAGGCACAGGAACAGCTTGCCCTCGGTCGACAAGCGCGCGCGGTTGCAGTCTCGGC
>JANOLJ010000126.1:0-6162 GCA_031419715.1 Burkholderiales bacterium
CTCCAGGCGGCGCAGGTTGAAGTCGTCGTCCAGGCCCATCACGAGCAATGCGGTTTGCACGTTGCTGACCACGGCATGGCTGCGCCCGTCGCCGTCGCGCCGCGCGATATGCGACACCGGCTCGATGCGCGCGTGCACCCACGTTTGCGCGTGTTCGTCGCGGGCCGCAAGCACCCAGTCGCCCACCGCCACCGCGCGACCCGGTGCCACCAGTTCGCGCGCAAGCCAGGGCACCAGCCGCGCTGCAAGCTCGGACTCGCCGTCATGCAGTTGCAGTGTTTCGCGATGCACCGCGACGACGCGCAGGGCAGTGCATTGTTCCGACAAGTTCTCGACAGTTTCTTCGATGCGGCGCGCCAGTTCCGGGCTGAGCCCGATGCCTTGAAGGCGCGCGGTTTGTTCCTGATTCATTGATCGATTCCGATAGAAGTTTTGCCAGCGCGCGAAACGCAGCGCGCGCACCGGCGCAAACGGGGCGTGGCGCGCCCCGAACGGGTTGAAAACTTTGGAGTCGACCGCGCCGGCTGGCGCGGGAGTCAGGTCAAGAAGAAACCGGGAACCGCAGGCTCAGGCAGCGGCCGACGCAAGGGCAAGCTCGATGTTTCTCATGGCGTACCCTCCTGTGGCGAGACTGAGGAAAGCACCGCTTGGGCGGCGCTGCGGGGCGCGAGTGTCGCATGGGACAAGGCGTCGGGTCAATGCTTGCTTGCGATTTGCTTGCTTGCGATTTTGTCGGCGGGGCACAAGTGCTCGGGCTATCGCGGTCGATATGATTGCCTCGTGGCATCAAGACCAAGAGACTTGATCACCGCGCTGACAAAACGCGGTTTCGACGTGCAGTACCTGTCGCACGCCAAGGCGATTCTGACGAGTGAGTTCGCATCGCAGTTGGACGAACTTGCCGGGGTCTTGGCGGACTTGTCTTTGCCTATCACCGAGATCATCGGCTCGGGCGGCGGCGAGACGAGATTCACGCAGCGCACGCGAATCGCCCTTGCAGAACTGGGCTGGCGCAAGCACAACTTTGTCGTGTCCAAGACCATCGACGGTGTCGAACGCGAATCCACGTCGCATGAGGTCGACCATGTGAGATCCGTGAGCATGGTTGGAACGATCGGCTGTGAGATCGAGTGGAACAACAAAGATCCGTTCTTCGACAGGGATCTGGAAAATTTCAAACGCCTGCATGCCGAAGGCGCCATCAGCGTCGGCATCATCATCACGCGTGGCTTGACTCTTCAGGCGAGCCTATGGGACTTTGTCCGACGCTTTGCCACCGAGCGGCGCATCGTGGACTTCGATTCGCTGGCTGCGGTGGGGGTGATTCCAACGCCCAAACAGAAAAGCAACATCCGGCAGCGTGTCGAGCGTGCGCGCGGCCCAGTGGATTTCGCCAACGCTTGGGCCGACAACTTCGTCACCAACAAGTTCGGGGCCGCGACCACGCATTGGGAAAAATTGCAGGCGCGCGTCGCGCGAGGCGTGGGCAATCCATGTCCTCTGCTGCACATCGGTCTGCCCTCGTCCATCGTCGTCTTCGACGATGCCGTGGTGGAGCAACTCGAAGAGCCCGATTCCCCTACGGCTGCTCTGTAGCGAACAGGTCTTCGAGATGCCGGCGCGAATGATGCCGATAGGTTGGCCAGTCCGGCATGTACTGTTCGTCCGCCTGGTTGCCCCAGAGGGTCCAACCCGGTCGCTCGCCGCGGGCAAATAGTTCGAGGTAGGGCCCAGGGCTGCAAGACTGGATCAAGTCGTATTGCTCGTCCGGCTTGCGACTGTGCTCGCGCTTTCTGGTGCCGACGTAATTGACCTGGGTCCTGCCCGGTTGCAAGGTGCGCGCGTTCTTGCCACGCACGCCGAACAACAACAGTTCGGTCACGTTGCGAAAGTAGAAGCCGACGCCGCGTCCGTCACTGCCGCCGTCCTTGCGCAGCTTGTGCCAGACGATGTTCGACTTGTAGGTGAAGCCCCAGGCCTTCATCACCTCAAGCCCGTCCGGCAGCAGCGCGTTGGGAACCCACATGTACAGGTGCGCCGTGTCTTCCGCGGTCGCGACAACTGGCATCAATTTGATGTCTTCGAGTGTCAGTGTCTCGTAGCGATTCAGGCGCTTGTGCTCCGGCGCTACCTTGCCTGTGCGATTCTGGAACTGCCAGGGCGGGTCAGCAAGGATGGTCTTGAACCTGCGGCCCGCAGCGAAGGTGGTCAAGTCATTGGCTGCGGCGGTCTGTATATCCATCCAGGCATTGTAGGGGTCTTATCAGGTGCCGCGTCAAGCGAAAAGTCACCAAGCTGAACGTGGAATCAGAGACCCAGATGCCGCGCCCACACACCCCGATCCGCATCCAACGCCGCTGAGCTGCCGCTCCACACCACTCGGCCTTTTTCCAGAATCACATGGCGGTCGGCCAGCGCAATCAGGCGCTTCACGTACTTGTCGATCACGAGCATCGCGTGGCCGGCCTCGCGCAACGCGGCGAGCACGCGCCAGATTTCTTCGCGCACCAAAGGCGCCAGGCCTTCGGTCGCTTCGTCGAGGATCAACAGGCGCGGGTTCGTGACGAGCGCGCGGGCGATCGCGAGCATCTGCTGCTCGCCGCCCGAAAGTTGCCCGCCGAGGTGGTGGCGCCGCTGCGCCAGGCGCGGGAACAGTTCGAACAGTCGCGCCGGCGTCCACGGGCTGCGCGCGCCGGCGGGGCAGCGCGCGAAGGCGCTCAGGTGCTCTTCGACGCTCAGGTTGCCGAACACCTGCCGACCCTCGGGCACAAGCGCCAGCCCGAGGCGCGCCACGCGGTGCGTGGGCCAGGCCGCGAGCGGCTTGCCGTCGAAGTGGATCTGGCCGGCGCTCGGCGCCAGCAGGCCCATCACGCTGCGCACCAGCGTCGTCTTGCCCATGCCGTTGCGGCCCAGCAGCCCGACGATTTCACCCGGCGCCACTTGCAGGTCGACACCGAACAGCACCGGCGTGCGGCCATAACCGGCGTGCAAGGCCTGCACGCGCAACAGCTCCGGCGCAGCCGTGGGCGTGGGTATCAAGCGGCGTCCTCCGCGTCGCCGAGGTAGGCGGCAATCGCGCCAGCGTCCTGACGCACTGCGTCGGGCGTGCCGCTGGTATGATGCGCCCGCTCACCATCACCGACACCCGGTCGGCCAGGCGGAACACCGCGTCGACATCGTGTTCGATCAGCAGCACCGCGCAGTCCTGGCGCAGGCTGTGGATCAGTTGCGTCATGCTCGCCGACTCCTGCGCACCCGTGCCGGCCAACGGCTCGTCGAGCAACACCAGGCGCGGCCGGCTGGCGAGTGTCATGCCCACTTCGAGCGCGCGCTGTTCGCCGTGCGAGAGCTGGTCGATTCGCGCCTCGGCCTTGTCTTGCAGGCCCAGGCGCGCGAGCAGTTCGCGCGCACGTTCGAACAATGCGTGGTCTTCGCCCACCGGTTGCCATGCGGCGAACACGCGGCCTTGCGTCGCCTGCACGGCAAACGCCAGGTTGCCCAGCACCGACAAGCTCTTCAGCAGCCGCGTGATCTGGAACGAGCGCACCAGGCCGCGCCGGGCGCGCTGGTGGGCGACGAGCCGGGTGATGTCTTGGCCGTCGAAGTGCACGCTGCCGGAGTCGCTCGCCAGCTGGCCAGCGAGTTGCGCGACCAGGCTCGTCTTGCCCGCGCCATTCGGGCCGATCAGCGCATGGATTTCACCACCGTGCACCTGCAGGTCGACGCCGTCGGTCGCGACCACGCCGCCGAATCGTTTGCGCAGCGCGCGCACGTCCAGCAGTGCCGGGTTCATGACTTCTTCAACCTCGCGAACCAGGGCGCCACGATGCCCACCAGCCCCTGACGCGCGAACAGCACCACGGCCAGCAGCACCCAGCCGGTCCAGAAGCCCCAGTGCTTCGTGTAGGCTGACAGCACCTCTTGAAGCAGCAGCAGCGCGGCGGCACCGAGCACACCGCCCCACACCGTGCCCACGCCGCCGAGGATCACCATCACGAGCAGCGTTCCGGATTGCGTCCAGTGCAACTGGCTCGGGCTCACGTAACCTTGCAGGTTCACGTTCAGCGCCCCCGCCACGCCGGCCAGCACACCGGCGACACAGAAGATCACGAGCTTGATTCGATACGTGGGCAGTCCCAGCGCCTCGGCGCGCAGTTCGTCGTCGCGCAGCGCGAGCACGGCGCAGCCCAGGCGCGACGGCACAAAACGCGCGAGCAGCAACAGCGCCAGGGCGAGCAGCGCCAGCGCCGTGAAGTACAGCGTCGTGCCATTGCGCAAGTCCAGCCCGAAGGGCAGCAACGAGCGCACCCGCACCGTCAGCCCTTCGTCGCCGCCGTACTGCTTGATTGAGTTCGCCAGGTAGAACAGCATCTGCGCGAACGCCAGCGTGATCATGATGAAGTAGACGCCGCGCGTGCGCAGCGAAATCGCGCCGATCACGAGCGCGGCGACGGCCACCACGGCGATCGTGGCGATCAGATGGGCGCCGGCCGATTGCACGCCCTCGCTGAGCAGGATGCCGGTGGCGTAGGCCCCGAGGCCGAAGAACGCGGTGTGGCCCAGCGACACCATGCCGCCGTAGCCGAGCAGCAGGTTCAGGCTCGTTGCGGCAATCGCGAAGATGACGATGCGGCTGGCGAAGCTCAGGTAGAAATCTGCGCCCACTGCGTGCAGCAACCAGGGCAGAGCCAGGGCCACCAGCAAGGCCAGCAGCGTCACGAGGCGCTGCGCGTTCATCGGAACACGCTGCGGAGTGCGCGACACCCGCATGTGCCGCTGCGGCAACCGCGCGCCGTCATCAGCCGCGCACCGGGAACAACCCCGACGGTTTGAAGACCAGCACGCCGGCCATCAGCAGGTAGACAGCGATCGACGCCAGCGCCGGCCCAGCCGCACTCGCCCACTGCGGCGGCAGCACTTCGCGCAGGCCCTGTTGCAGCAAGGTGCGGCCGAGGGTATCGACCACGCCCACTAACAGCGAGCCGATCAGCGCACCGCGGATCGAGCCGATGCCGCCGATCACGATCACGACAAACGCGAGGATCAGGATGTTCTCGCCCATGCCCACCTGCACTGCGAGCAACGGCCCAAGCAGCCCACCCGCCACGGCGCACAGCGCCGCGCCCAGGCCGAACACGAGTGTGAACAGGCGCTCGATGTTCACGCCCATCACGAGGCTCATTTCGCGGTTCGACGCGCCCGCGCGCACCAGCGCGCCGATGCGCGTTTTCTGCACCAGCAGGTACAGGCCCAGCGCGAGAGCCAAGCCCACCGCGATGATGACGAGGCGCCACGCCGGATACGTCAGGCCGCCGCCCAGGTCCACCGGTCCGGCAAGCGCGGATGGGGCGGCGAGCGTGGCGTCGGTGCCGAAGATCATTTCGACGCTGTCGTTCAAGATCAGGATCAGCGCGAATGTGGCGAGCACTTGCGACAAGTGATCGCGTGCGTAAAGTGTGCGCAGCAGCGTGGCCTCGACGGCCATGCCGAACAGGGCGGTCAGCACCACGGCGATCAACAGCCCGCCGAGAAACGTTCCCGTCGCCGCGACAAACCACGCGGCGAGGAAGGCGCCGACCATGTAGAACGCGCCGTGCGCTAGGTTGATCATGTCCATCACGCCGAACACGATCGTCAGGCCTGCGGCGAGCAGGAACAGCATCAGGCCGAATTGCAGGCCGTTGAGCGACTGCTCAAGGAACAGTACCGCCGTCATGCGGGGGCGCGGCGACGGCTGCGGTGGCTGGGGCTGTGGCTCAGCGGGGCTGGCGCGGCCCTACTTGGGCATGCTGCATTGGCCGACGTAAGCGTCGCCGTGGTTCTTCAGAATCGGCTCGCCGATCGACTTGTTGATCAAGCCGCCCTTGCCGTCGCTGCCCACGGTGCGCACGTAGTAGTTCTGGATCGGGTACTGGTTCGTATTGAACTTGAACGCGCCGCGCACCGAATCGAACTTCGCCGCGCGCAATGCCTTGCGCACCGCCTCCTGGTCCTCAATCTTTCCCTTGACGTCGCGCACCGCGGCGTTGATGAGCAGCGCCGCGTCATAGCCCTGCGAGGCGAACACCGAGGGCACACGGTTGTATTCCTTCTGGAATTCAGTCATGAACTTCTGATTCGCCGCGTTCGTGAAGTCGGGCGACCAGTGCGCCGTGTTGAACA
>JANOLJ010000127.1:0-22482 GCA_031419715.1 Burkholderiales bacterium
AAAGCTCGCCGAACAAGGGCTGATGCTGCTGTTCGCCGTACCGTGGCCGCCACAAGGCATCTATGTGAAGAAGCCCATCGCCTCGGCGGCTGACCTGAAAGGCGTGAAGTGGCGCGCCTACAGCCCCGCCACGGCGCGCATCGCCGAGTTGGTGGGTGCGCAGCCGGTGACGGTGCAGGCGGCAGAGTTGCAGCAGGCCATGGCCACTGGCGTCGTGGAGAGTTATATGTCGTCGGGCGCGACCGGGTTCGATACCAAGACCTATGAGCACATCAAGTATTTTTACGACACCCAGGCCTGGCTGCCGAAGAACGCCGTGATCGTCAACAAGGCGGCTTTCGACGCGCTCGATGCACCGAGCAAACAAGCCGTGCTGAAGGCCGGCGCCGACGCCGAAGCGCGCGGCTTCGCGGTGTCGAAAGCGAAGAACGACGAGTACAAGGAACTGCTGAAGAAAAACGGCATGAACATCGTCGCGCCCTCCGCCGCGCTGACCAGCGACATGAAAAGGGTCGGCGACACCATGCTCAAGGAGTGGCTGGAAAAGGCCGGGCCCGAGGGCCAGGCGATGATCGACGCGTACAAGAAGTTGTGAGCGTGAGGCGCGGCCTCGACGCACTGTTCGACTGGGCCGGTCGCCTGGCCGCGCTCGCGGTGCTGGCGATCTTCGTGCTGATGATCGCCGCATCGATCGGGCGCCTGGCGGCGTGGCGCGTCGGCTGGGTCAATGACTATGTGTCGTGGTTGTGCGCGGCCTCCGCGTTCCTGGCGATGGCGCACGCGTTCAAGCATGGCGACTTCGTGCGCGTGACGTTGCTGCTCGACCGCATGGCGCCGCGCGTGCGGGTGCTTTTCGAGACCGCGTCGCTCAGCATCGCCACGTTGGCGATCGGCTACCTCGCGTTCTGGGCGGCGCGCTTCACCTGGGAGAGCTGGAAGTTCAACGACGTCGCGACGAACCTGGTGCCGATGCCGCTGTGGATACCGCAACTCAGCTTCGTCGTCGGCGCGGCGCTGTTTCTGCTGGCGGTGATCGACGAACTCGTGATCGTGCTGCGCGGCGCCAAACCCACCTATGTGCGGCGGGTGGAAGAGCGCCACGCGCGTGGTGACTTTTCGGAGGATCTGTGAGCGCCCCCTCACCCCCACTCTCTCCCAAAGGGAGAGGGAGCGCATGCTCTGCCTTCCCCCTCTCCCGCGCGCGGGACAGGGCCGGGGTGAGGGCCACGCGGTGAGCCTCATCGCCCTCGGCGGCTTGCTGCTGCTGATCCTGCTGCTGCTGCTCAGCGGTGGCGTGTGGATCGCGATGTCGCTGGCCATCGTCGGCTGGATCGGCCAGTTCTTTTTCACGACCACGGCGCCGGGGAAGAATCTGTTCAGCGCGTTTTGGGAAAGCTCGGCGAGTTGGGAGTTGGCGGCCCTGCCGCTGTTCATCTGGATGGGCGAAATTCTGTTTCGCACGCGCTTGTCGGAGCAGATGTTCGAAGGCCTGGCGCCGTGGCTGAACCGCATTCCCGGGCGCTTGATGCACACCACGATCCTGGGCTGCGGCATCTTCGGCTCGGTGTCGGGCTCTTCAGCCGCGACTTGCGCAACCATCGCCAAAGTCGCCTTGCCCGAGCTGAACAAGCGCGGCTACGACGAAAAGCTGGCGCTGGGCGCGCTCGCCACCGCCGGCACGCTGGGCATCTTGATCCCGCCGTCGATCACGATGGTGGTCTACGCTGTCGCGGCGGATGCGAGCGTGATCCGCATCTTTCTCGCCGGCTTCCTGCCGGGCTTTCTGCTGATGCTGCTGTTCTCGGGTTACATCGGTTGGTGGAGCCTGCGCAACCCCCGCAAGGTGCCACCGCCCGAAGCGCCAACGTCGTTCACCGAAAAACTGCGCCGCTCGGCAAGCTTGATCCCCTGCGGCTTGTTGATCCTGTTCATCGTCTGGGTGTTGGTTGCAGGCTGGGCCACCGCCACCGAGTGCGCCGCCTACGGTGTGCTGGGTTCGCTCGTCATCGCCGCGGCGGGTGGGTCGCTGACGCGCCGCAACTTCTGGGACGGCCTGATGAGCGCGACGCGCGTGAGCTGCATGATCATGTTCATCCTCGCCGGCGCGGCGTTCCTCGCCAAAACGATGGCCTTCACCGGCATTCCGCGCGAACTCGCCGAATGGGTGGCGGCGATGCAACTGAGCCCGTACACACTCATCGCCGTCCTGGTCGTCGTCTACCTGGTGCTCGGCACCGCGCTGGACGGCATCTCGATGATCGTGCTCACCAGCGCCGTCGTGTTGCCGATGGTCCAGAAAGCCGGTTTCGATCTCATCTGGTTCGGGATCTTTATCGTGCTTCTTGTCGAGATCGCTGAAGTCACGCCGCCGGTAGGATTCAATCTTTTCGTGCTGCAGAACATGACCGGCAAGGACAGCAATACGATCGCACGCGCCGCCCTGCCCTTTTTCATGTGCCTAGTGCTGTGCATCGCCCTGATCACGCTGTTCCCGGCCATCGTGACGTGGCTGCCCGACACCTTGATGGGCGTGTCGCGCTGAGGCGCGCGAGTTCGCCTGTCGCCCAGGAGCCCTCACCCATGAGTGAAGATTCGTCCGATACCGTGTGGGAAATGGCGACGATGCCGGCGTCGCTTGTCGAGGTGGTCGAAAAGTCGAGCCAGGCGGGGTTTGTCTGGCCCACGCCTCCCTTTGCCACCTATCCCGAACCGCATGAGCAGACCGACCCCCTGCCCTGCGAAGTGGTCGGCTTGAACGACAAACGCAGCACCGGTCGCCTCACGTTCTTCGTGCCCGACCAGCAAGTCGCCTACCTGCAGATGCCGCCGGCACGCACGACGTTTCCGCTGCGCTTCGAGCACTTCCGCTCGCTCACGCTGACGACGCTGCTTAAACCCGTGGCGCTGCCGCACACCGACCCGCATGCCGACATCCTCAGCCAGCGCAGCGAGGTGCCGTTTCACATCACACTCAACCAAGGCGGAGAACTCTCCGGAGTGAGCATCGGCCATGTGGAGCGCGACTTCGGCCTGTTCCTGTTCCCGCCGATCGGCAGCGACGGCAGCGTGCAGCGCATGTTCGTTCCGCGCGCCGCGTTCACGCATTTCTCCACCGGGCCACGCATCGGCGAGGTGCTGATCGAACAGCAACGCGCGACGCCTTCGCAGGTCGACGCCGGCTTGATCGTTCAGCAAACCCTGCGCAACCAGAAGCTGGGCGAGCTGCTGGTGCTGAGCCAAGTCGTCACGCCCGAGCAGTTGCTCGAGGCCATCGCACAACAGGAACGCATGCCGATGGTGCGCATCGGCGAAGCCTTGCGGTCATTGGGCATGGTGACGGAAGCCCAACTGAACGCCGCGCTCGAAAAGCAAAGCGCCGATCGCACCGTGCCGCTGGGTGCGTTGCTGGTTCGCATGGGCGCGGTGTCGGCCGGCGACCTGCAGATCGCCTTGGCGCGCAAGATGGGCTACCCGCTGGTCGACGTCGCCGCGTTTCCGATCGAGGCGGTGGCGCTGCGCGCGCTGTCGTATTCCGTGGCGTCGCGCCAATCGGTGCTGCCCTTGCTGATCCGCAACGCCCGCCTCATCGTCGCCGTGGACGACCCAGCGCAGCGCCGCGAAGCGCTTGAAGAGGTCGAGTTCATCACCCAAATGAAGGTCGTGCCGGTGCTGGCGCAAGTGCAGTCGCTGCGCGAGGTGCTGAAAACCTCGTACGAGAAGCTCGGCAGCGACACCGGCGTCTTCAAGTGGGACGACCTAGCGTACGATCCGGCCGAGGTGCAGATCACCGACACCGGCAAGCTCGTCGAGTCGCTTGAGCTGGAGGGGCGCGACAGCACACGCTCCGAACTGGACACGCCGATCGAGCAGTCCGACAGCTCCCTCGTGCGGCTGATCAACAACATGATCATCGAAGCGCACCGGGAGGGCGCGTCCGACATCCATGTCGAAAGCTACCCGGGCCGCGAGAAGATCCGCATCCGATTCCGCAAAGACGGTCTGCTGCGCACCTACCTTGAGTTGCCGCCGAGCTACCGCAGCGCGCTGGTCGCGCGCATCAAGATCATGTGCGACCTCGACATCAGCGAACGCCGCAAGCCGCAGGACGGCAAGATTAACTTCGCCAAGTTCTCGGCGCACCACCGGCTGGAACTGCGCGTGGCGACGATCCCCACGAACAACGGGCTGGAAGACGTGGTGCTGCGCGTGCTCACGTCGGCGCGCCCGATCCCGCTGGGCAATCTCGGCCTGTCCGCCAGCAACCTCGAGCAGTTCCGACACGCCGTCGAGCGGCCCTATGGCCTGGTGCTGTGCGTCGGCCCCACGGGCTCGGGCAAGACGACGACGCTGCACTCGGCGCTGAGCCACATCAACGTGCCGGAGCGCAAGATCTGGACTGCCGAAGACCCGATCGAAATCACCCAGCCGGGGCTGCGCCAGGTGCAGGTCAACCCGAAAATCGAGTGGACATTCGCCAAGGCGCTGCGCGCGTTTTTGCGCGCTGATCCGGACGTCATCATGGTCGGTGAAATCCGCGACGCCGAGACCGCGCAGGTCGCCGTGGAAGCCTCGCTCACCGGCCATCTGGTGCTGAGCACCCTGCACACGAACAGCGCCCCCGAGACCGTGACGCGGCTTCTCGACATGGGCATGGACCCATTCAACTTTGCCGACTCGCTGCTCGCCGTGCTCGCGCAGCGCCTGGTGCGGCGCCTGTGCGTGAAGTGCCGGGTCAGCGAGGCCGCCTCGTTGCAGGAAACCGCCGAACTGATGGCCGACTACATGCATGCGTTCGGCCGTGGCGAGGCCCCGCTGGATCGCGATACCGTGCTTGACGGGTGGTTGAACCGCCTTGGCAAGGACGGAAAGTTGCTCACGCACCGCAGCGCCGGCTGCCTGGAGTGCAACCACAGCGGCTTCAAAGGGCGCGTGGGCGTGCAGGAACTGATGGTCGTCTCCAGCGAGATGCGGCATCTCATCCAGACCGGCGCGCGCGCCGAAGCGATGCAAAAGCTCGCGTTCGCCGAGGGCATGCGGAGCCTGCGCCAAGACGGTATCGACAAAGTGCTGGCCGGTCTGACGACGATTGACGAGGTGCGGGCGACGAGCAATGCGTAGTGCTCTTTGCTTGGGCTCGCTTTCGGCCGGTTGTTGACTGTCGATGTCGCGTTGGCCTGCCTTCGTCGTGGCTGCAGGGCGACGGCGGCGCCCCCGTTCTTCGGCCCACGCTCGCGGGGCATCGTCGATGCCTGCAACCTTCAGCCGCGTCAACATGGTTTCGCCCTGGATGCGTTGAGGACACCGCGAATGGTGCCTGCGCCCGGGGGCACCACCGAATCCGAACCGTTGTGAGGCCACAGCACCTGCAGCACACCGCAGTCACGGCGCGGAGCCGGGTTTCTTGTTGTGGGTTTGTAGGTAACGCGCCATCAAGTCGTAGTCGCGCGCGAAACCCGCCCAGCGCCGCGCCACCGCGGCGGGCTCGTCGGCGAGGACACTTTGCGCCAGCAGGTTCTGCCTTGGCTGCGCCGACTCAATGTCGTACAGCGCTGCGGGCTCGCTGTCCACCAGCATGTGGCGGCCCACCAGCACACCCAGATCGCCGGGCGCGGTGAACTGGAACGTGAAGGCGATGCGCGAGGCGTCGAAACGCGCATCGAGCAGATCCCGCCCGAGAGTCGTGTTGCGGTGCGCGACTCCCGCCAGCGCGGCCAGCGTGGGCAGCACGTCCACTTGTTGCGCCCAGGACTCGATGCGCCGCGGCGCCACCCGGCCCGGCGCGTAGACCAGCAACGGCGTGTGGCCCTGCGTGATCGCGAGTTCGCGCCACGCGGGCGGAAAGTGTGGTCCCGTGGCGCCGCTGATGCCATGGTCGCCGATGAACGCAAAGATCGTATTCGCGAACCAGGGTTCGCGCCGCGCGCGCTGCATGAACTGGCCGATGCACCAGTCGAGGTAGGCGAATGCCCGGTACTCCTCGGGTGAAATGAAACCGTGCTGCTGCAGCTCCTGCGCGGGTGGCATCTTCGGATCGAAGACTTTCCTGTCCTCTTCAGGAATCGTGTAGGGCCGGTGGTTGCCGCTGGTTTGAATCACGGCGAAGAACGGCTCGCGCTGCGCGCCCAGCCAATCGCTGGCCTCTAACAGCAGGTTTTTGTCCGACACGCCCCAGACATCGACCACGGGTGATTTCAAACGGTTCTGCTCGACGATCTCGATGCCGGCAATGTTCGCCGCGAGCAGACCGCGCACGTTCGCCCACGACGTGCTGCCGCCGATGAAATAGAACTTCTTGTGCGCTTTGAATTCGCTGACGATGCTGAACTGGTCCGCCGCCGCCGGGTTGCGCGACGCGGTGGACTGGCGCGACACGTCGGGCATGCCCGTGAGCGTGGCGAACACGCCGCGCGCGGTGTGGCCGTGCGCGCTCATCATGCGCGTGAAGAGCAGCCCGTCTTGCGCCAGCGCGTCGAAACTCGGCGTCGCGCCGAGCGGGCTGCCCAGCGCACCGACCTTGTGGCCGGCAAACGATTCGAGCAAGACGAGCACGACGTTCGGCGCAACTTCGCTTGACGATGATGCGTTCACGCTTAGCGATGATGCGTTCGTGTTTTTCGTTGACGGCTTCGCGTTCTGCGCGGATGGCTTCGCCGCCACGCTGCGCAATAGCGATATCGGCTCGTTGGCGCGCAGCGGCGCCAGGCCAACAAACTCGCGCATGCGGTTCGCGGCGGGGCGCAGCCGAAGCTCGTCGATGCCGGCGTCGCGAAACGACCAGGTGTCGTACAGGTTGTGCAACGGGTTCAGCGCGAGCGCTTGCGAAAACGCCGACGGCAGCTCGGCGGCGTCGCTCCAGCGCAAGGGATATTGCGACACCTTGCCGTGCACCACGCCCGCGGCGAGCAACAGCACACCAGCGTCGGCAAGCCAGGCGAGCTTCGGGCCTGCCCGAGGCTGCGTTCGCGTCGCCCAGCGCCACACTGGGCCGAATGCCGCATGCCAAGCGAACAGCCACAGCGCCAGGCCGGCGCCGATCCACGGCACCGGATAGCTCTGCCACACCATGGCGGTGGCCTCGCCCGCATCGCGCGCGAGGGTGAACAACACGGCAGACAGGCGCTGCGTCAGATAAGCGTAGTGGCCGGCGTCGAACACGAACGCGACCGCCCACAGCGTGCCGGCGAGCATCCAGTAGCCATGCCAAAGGCGCCGCTTCGCGGGTGGCCGCAGCCGCGCCCCGAGGCGCGGTAGGGATGCCAACAACCATGCGAGCACCACGCTCACGAGTGCGACACGGGCGTCGAAGCGCAGGCCGAGCAGCATCGCCGCACCCCAACCCGACGCCGGCAAGCCCTGATCGGGCGGTTGAAACCACACCGCGAAGGCCAGACGCGCCAGCGTGCCGGCCAGGCAAAGCAGCGCGGCCAGCGCGAGCCACAGGCGCAATTGCACACTCACCACTTTCATTGCCCAGCGCGCTCGGACACGTCGGCGCGTCAAGCGGCAGGCGTGGGCGGCGCCGGCCGGGGCGCTTGGCGCGCGCGCCGCACCCGGCGCAGCGCCGCCGTCACGCTCGCGACGAGCGCCCAACACCACATCAAGGGATCAAGCAAGGCATCGAACAAGTTGCCCGTGGGCAGGCGCGTCAGACAAAAGACGCCGACGCACGCGAGCACCACGAGGCCACTGGCGCGCGTTGTGGCACCGCGCACCGCCCAGACCGCCCCGGCGCCGATGAGCAGCGCGGCGGCCGGTGCCCAGCGCCGATCGAAGCCCTGCGCATACAGGCCCGTGTTCAGCCACCCTGAGGCGTCGGCATAGAGCCACGCGCCGCCAAGCGCCAACATGAGTGCCAAGCGTGTGCCGGGAATCGGTGCGGACAAGGGCAGCGAATCGCCGGCCAGCAGGGGCACGATCAGGCAAGCCACGAGCATCACGCTCGGGTACTGAAACATCAGCCCCAGCCAATAGGCTGGCGAGGCCGCGTGGGGCAACAGCATCGCCGCGACAACAGCGCCGGCCGCGACCCACGCCGCACGCGGTGGGCGCGCCGCCGAACCCGGCCAGGTGCGAAGAACCAGGGACGCGAACACCGCGCCCCAGGCCAGGCGCGAGTAGACCCACTGCCATTCAAGCTCGGGCAGGCTCAAGGCGACTCCTGCCGCACGCGCGCGCCGGGCACGATGTCATAGACGTGATGCCCGATGGCGCCGCGCAGCTCCGTGAAGGTGACGTGCAGTTCACTGCCGACGCGCAGCAGACTCGGATAGGAAAACTCTTCGCCGCGCGCGCCACGCCGAACGTCCAGCGCGGCGTGCCAGGTCTGCGCATCGGCGGAGGTCGACAGGCGCAGCCATTGGCGCGCCGTGGCGGGTGGCGCAAGCTGGTCGTTGTGCGCCATCACGAAGCCGCCCTCGGCCAGGGGAATCGCCGCCACCGAACTGTCGTCGTTGACCATGCCGAGCGCTGGCGCATCGCGCCAGTTTCGCCCTGCGTCGACGCTGGTCGCGCGTTGCAGACGCCGCTGCGCGCCGTGGTCGCGCATCAGCGCGTGAATTTCAGTCGATGACACCGGCAACAGCGCGGGCTGGAGGGTCGTCGTCGACGCGCCGATGCGCTGGCTCCACAGCGGCGCGCCCTGCGCATCCATCGCCATCACCAGCGGGTATTTATGGCCCAGCTCAAAGTAGGCGGGCAGCAACCAACCGCCATCGGCCAGACCGACCGGGTTGGCGCGCACCAGGAAGCTGGTGTTGAACAACGGCGACAGCGCCAGCACTCGCACCGCATTGAACGTGTGGCCACGGTCGAGCGAGACCAGATGCACGATGCGCGAGGCCGCCCAGCCACCCAGACCGGTGGCCACGGCGTACAGGTGGATTCGGCCATCGCGCGCGACCCACGCCGTGGGGTTGCCCAGGCGCCGCACGCCAAAGCCGAGTTGCCGGCCTAAGCCACCGCGCTCGACGATGCGCTGCGCCTCGCTCCAGCGGCCTTCCTTCCAGCGCGCCAGATAGATCGCCACATCGGCCCCGCTTTCACGCGCGCCGGCCCACCAGAAGGCCAGCACTTCGCCGTCGTCCAGCGCAACCAATGCGCTCGCATGCGCGGAAGGAACGCCCGCAGGCATCGGGATTTTCGAGGCCGAGCGCAGCGCAAGCCGTGGCGGCGAGCTTGGCGCGGCTGAGGCGGCGAGCAGCGGCCCTGGGGTGGCGCCCGAGGTAGCGCCTGTGGTCACACCCGAGGTCGCACCCAACATCGGACCCGACGCCCCGACCGCGAGCGCAAGCGCAAGCGCGCCAGGCTCCGCCGCAGGCCGCGATGCGTAGCGCACCGCCTCGGCGGCGCCGCACAAACCCAGGCACAGCAAGGCCCAAGGCAGTGCCTTTGTGGCCAAGGTCCAGCGATGAGGCACCGTATTCATTGAGCTTGGTTTTGCAGCGCCGCATTGTGGCGCTTGGCCTTGAGCCGCGCGCCGCGGCGCCGCCGATCACCCACCGCCGCGCTGCGTGTAGAGGTCGAAAAAACGCATCACCCGCTGGCGCGTCGCCTCATCGACCTCATCGAAGCAAAACGACACCGCCAGGCGCGGCAGGTTCAGCAGGGCAATGCGGCGCGGCGCGAGCGTGCGCCATTCGATGCGCAGCGTGCCTGGGTCGATGACGATGTGCGCATGATCGTCGCGCAGTTCGAGCGCGCGCTCACCGCACGCGCCGGGCAGTTGAGCGCGCAACTCCGCGGCAGTGCACCCCATCTCGCGCTCGAAGCGCGCCGCATACCAGGCCTGCATGGAGGCGCGTTTGCGCTTGACTATCCGCCCGCGATCGGCGGCCAGATGGCGAGCACATCGCCCTCTTGCAGCACATGCGACAAGCGCTGCTCGGGCGCGACATAGGTGCCGTTGACGAGCACCAGGTGCACCATCTTTTGCGGCAGGCCAAAGGGCTCGATGACTTTGGAGATCGGCGTGCCCACAGGCAAGTCCAACTCCATTCGATTGCTGGTGCGTTCTGCCAGGGGAAGGTAGTCGGTCAGGCCGGCATAGAGCTTGAACGTGATTTTCATTGCCGCATCATCGCACCGAGGGACGGGCCCTCACCCCTACCCTCACCCCTACCCTCTCCCAGCGGGAGAGGGAGAAATGCGGCGCCACTTCAAGCCACCTTCAGCCAGGCACGCTGGTCTTGCGCCTGGGCGCACGCCAGATACGCCGGCATCAATTGCGTCGGGTCCTTCATCAACGTGTCTTTCCATGCCCCGAGGTGGATCTGCCCTTCGACCAGGCCGCGCATCACGCCCACGTGGTCATTCCAGCCTAGCGAGTTGCAGCCCACGAGCACATCGCCCTTGAACTGCAGGCTCAGGTGTCGGCCGGCGTCGCGGTCGGTGAGTTCCACATGTTCGCCGCCGGGCACGCCTTGCCAATCGCCGAAGCTGGTGGATACGAGACCCAGCGTGTCGAGCACGTTGATCTGCGTCACGCCCTTGAGCACCGCCTTGCGCCCGGCCATGTTCATCGCCGCCACATAGGCCTGGTCGGCGGCGTTCGGCTGGATCGCGCTGACGATCGTCTTGCCGCTCACTTTGTCGAAGGCCTCGGCGCAATCGCCCGCGGCGTAGATGCCCGGCACCGACGTCTGCATGTGTTCATCAGTCAGCACACCCAGCAGACACTTGACGCTCGTGCTTTCCAGAAAGCCGATGTTCGGCTTGACACCGGTGGCGCTGATGATGAGGTCGGCACCGAGTGTCTTGCCGGTGGACAGCTTGATCCGCCAGCCGCCGCGCCCGTCGTCAGTGTCGCCCGCCGAGCCGCCGCTGACGAAATCGGCGATTTTTCCGAGCAGGCCGCGCTGCGGCGCCGCGCCCGGCGCCGGTGCGGCGGAGATGCTTTCGACACGCGCGCCGGTATGCACCGCCACGCCCTTCTTTTCGCACCAGGCTTTGATCATGCTGCCCGCGGTGGGGCCCATCATGCGCGGCACCATTCGGTCACCCATCTCCACCACGGTGAGTTCGACACCGCGCGAGGCCAGCGCCTCCATGATGATGCAGCCGATGAAGCCCGCGCCCATCTGCACGACGCGCTGGCCCTTGCGCGCCTTGGCTTGAATGGCGCGCGCGTCGGCGAGCGTCCAGCAGGGGTGGACGTCGGGTGAGTCGATGCCGGGGATCGGCGGGCTCATCGGCGTTGAGCCGGTGGCGATGAGCAGCGTATCGAACAGCAAGACGCTGCCGTCGCTTAAGCTGACGCTGCGCCGCGCGGTGTCAAGCGCCGTGCAACGTGCCTGGCGCACCGTAATGCGTAGGCGGGAGAAGTGCGTTGGGTCATGGCGCAAATGCGTTCCCGATTCGCCGACGTTGCCCATCAGCAGATAAGGTATCGCCATGCGCGAATACGGCGCCTCGGCCTCGTCGCCGACGATCACGATGTCGTCATGCGGTGCATTTTTGCGTATCGTCTCGGCGGCGATGACGCCCGCCGGCCCGGCACCCAGGATCACGTGCTTCATTTTTGACTCCTGCCCAAAAAAAGAAGGCGGCTCCGTGAACCGCCTCCGTGCCCACTGACCTTGCTGACTTACAGCCCGAGGCGCGCGCGCGTCTCCGGCTTGAGCTGGCCGTTCGCATCCCAGCCGCGCACTTCATAGTACTTCGGCAGCATCTCGGGCAGCTTGCTGACCAGGCCCTTGGCCGGGCCCGTTTTGGCGGGCTCGGTCAACAGGCGCTTGGGCAGCGTGTCGTCTTTCGCCGTGAAGCCGGCCCTGTTGTTGAAGTCGCGCTCCATGTTCCAGATGCGCTCGCCGATCACGCTCAGGTTCTCCAGCGTGAACTCCGGGCCGCACGCGGCGGCGACTTGCGGCGCCACGTCGGCCAGGCCCCAGGCGAAGCTGGTGAAGATGCAGATGCCGGCGGAGTCGAACGTGGCCGTGGCATCCTGGAAGGCCTTCACCAGGTCGGGCTTGCCTTCGCTGACCAGCGGATCGGTCTTCACGGGTATGCCCAGCACTTCGGATGCCACCGTGTAGCCGCGCAGATGGCAGGCGCCGCGGTTGCTCGTCGCGTAGGCCAGGCCCATGCCCTGGATGCCGCGGCTGTCGTAGGCCGGGAACTCCTGGCCCTTGACCGTCATGCTCAGGTCGGGGTGGCCGTACTTCTTCGTCAGGCGTGCCGAGCCTTGGCCGATTTCCTTGCCGAAGCCTTCACCCTTGGCGGTGATTTCGGCGAAGTGCGCGAGCGCGCGCGCCGAGCCGAACTTGGCGTCGATGCCCAGTTGCTCTTGCGTGAGCACACCCATTTCGTACAGCTCCATCACCGCGCCGATCGTCGCGCCGAACGAGATCGGGTCCATGCCGTGCTCGTTGCACAGCACGTTCGCGTATTGCAATGCGTCGAGGTCGTTCACGCCATTCGCCGCACCCAGGGCCCACGCCGCTTCGTATTCCAGGCCGCCGGAGGCGCCCCAGTACTGCGGCTTGTTCTCCACCGAGAAGTGGCCCTTGTCGATGGTCTGGATGCGCCCACAAGCAATCGTGCAGCCGAAACACGCCTGGTTCGTCACCAGCGGCTTCTTGCCGTCGGTCTTGCGCGGCGTGGCCATGGCTTCGGCGGAAATGTCTTTCGCGCCTTCGAACGCGACATCGCGGTGATTGCGCGTGGGCAGCGCACCGATTTCGTTGATGACGTTCATCAGCACCTGCGTGCCATAGGTCGGCAAGCCCTGGCCGGTGACGCCGTTCTCGGCAAGGATTTTCTTCTTCTCGTAGGTGACCTTCATGAACTCCTTGGGGTTGGCGATATTGCCAACGCCCTTCGTGCCACGCACCGCGATCGCCTTCAGGTTTTTGCTGCCCATCACCGCGCCCACGCCGGAGCGGCCCGCCGCGCGGTGCAGATCGTTCACGACGGCTGCGTAGAGCACCAGGTTCTCGCCCGCGCCGCCGATGCTCGACACGCGCGCCAGCGGGTCTTGCAAACCTTTCTTCAGCGCGGCTTCGGTTTCCCAGACCGTCTTGCCCCACAGGTGCGCGGCGTCGCGCAGCTCGGTCACGTCATCGTTGATGTACAGGTAGACGGGCTTGGGCGACTTGCCTTCGAAGATCACCATGTCCCAGCCGGCCATCTTCAGCTCGGCGCCCCAATAGCCGCCCGAGTTCGAGCAGGCAATCGCACCCGTCAGCGGGCCCTTGGTGACCACCGTGTAGCGGCCACCGGTCGAGGCCATCGTGCCGGTGAGCGGGCCGGTGGCCCAGATAATTTTGTTGTCGGGCGACAGCGGATCGACCTTGGGGTCGATTTCCGACACCAGGTACTTGCTGGCCAGACCGCGCGAGCCGAGATATTGCTTGGCCCACTCCATGTTCAGCGGCTCCGACTTGACGGTGCCGGCGGTGAGGTTGACGCGAAGAATTTTTCCTGCCCAAGACATGATGTGTTCTCCTTAGGCTGAGGGTTAGGCGGCGTTGGGTTGCGAGCTTGGCTGATTCCCGAGTTTGTCCGCCCAGGCGGCCATCTTGTTCAGGCCGGTCCAGTTGGCATCGACAAACGTAATCGCACCGGTGGGGCAGGCTTCGGCACAAGCCGGCTCGCCACCGCAGAGATCGCACTTCTGCACCTTGCCGGTTTCCTGCACATAGTTGATCGTGCCGAACGGGCAGGCGATGGTGCAAACCTTGCAACCCACGCAAGTGGCGTCATTCACCACCTTCGCGCCGGTCGAGGCGTCGAGCGTGATCGCCTCCACCGGGCAGGCGTGCAGGCACCAGGCTTCGTCGCACTGTGTGCAGGTGTAGGGAACCTTGCGCCCGGTGTGATGGAAATCGAACACCTTGATGCGCGACTTCGCCGTGGCGTAGGTCCCGTAGTTCTCGAACGAACAAGCCATTTCGCACTGTAGGCATCCGGTGCATTTGTCCGGATTGATGTGGAGTGTCTTTTGCATGGAAGGTTTTCCTTGATCCGTGGGAATGAGTTCGTCTGCGACCCGGAGTTCGCGCGCCCAGCGCCAGCCCAGCTCTTCGGCGAAGCCTATGCACGCGCAGCCCTATCTTCGGAAGGTCGGGTGATCGTGGCTATCTGGGGCAAACCCTAGGGTGGCGTGCTTGTTGTTCCAGGGCGTCACAGTTGAGGCGGTGTTGACGAAACCCCTCGAAGCTTCCAACTCGTCAGGGCAACAGGGTCAGCATGGGCGCAGGTTTCATAGGCTGCATCATCATGGAACCGGCGGCGTGCTGCTCGTGGTGGTGGTCGCGACGGTGCGCGTCTTGATGGCGCGCAGCGTGTAGCTGCCGGGGTGGAGTGCGGGCAGGTCAAGCGTGGCGGTGGCGCGGTTGAAGCTGAAGATCAAGTCCGCACCCAGGCTGTTCTTGAACGTGACGGTCAGGTTCTCGCTGGCCGCTGCCGGCACCTGGTCCGGCAGGCTCAGCGCGGCGTCGCTTACGGTGTAGCTGACTGCGCCGGGGTTCACCGCATCGGCAATGGTTGTGACGCTCGCCGGCTCGCGCATCGTGAAGCTGGCACTCGCGGGCAGGTCGTTCCAGGTGCTGCTCCCCGTGACCCGGGTGCGCACGCTCAAGGTGGCGCCTTCGGTGTTGGTGTCGGGGAACTCGAACTCCAGGTTCTGTACCCGTGTGTTCAGCCCCGCCAATGGCCCGGTGCGCCGCGGCGTCTGGTTGACCAGTGTGCCGTCGGGCCGGGCGTATTGCAGGTGGATGGTGCGTGGTTCTGCATCGGTGGGTTGTGCACGCTGCTCGTTGCGGCGCGGTAGCGCTGCATGCGCACCGCGTCAGCGTCGACCCGCGCCACGGCGCTAAACTGCGCACATGAAACTGATCGACCCATTCATGCAACCCAAGGGCCGTGGCAAGGCCAAGCGGGGTGGCGCTTCGCACGGCCACCGGTTCAGCGTGCAAATGGGCAACCCCGGCGCCGAGGCCGCGGCGGCAGTTCGCGCGATGATCGAACTGGGCCGGCGTCAGAAGGTGGGCAAGCGGCTCGGCGCCGCGGCGGTCATCAAGGCCGAGCGCGGCTGATGGCAGCTGCGGCTGTCGTCTTGGACGCCAGCGCCGCACTCGAGGTGCTCCTGCCCGACACGGCTGCACGCTTTGCGTTGGCCGCCGATTTGCTCGCGAAGATCGGTGCCGATGAGGTCATCGCACATGTGCCGCTGATCTTCTTCAACGAGGTCGCGGCGGGTTGCGCGCGGGCCGTGCGCGGCGGGCGTATTCGGCGTGCGGAGCCCAGGCGTTCCTGGCGCGTCTGGGCGCAGTGCCACTGAGTCTGAGCGTCGAAATCCATCCGGCTGCCGATTGGTTCGAACGCGCCATCAAGCTGAACTGCCAGGTGGCGGACAGCGCCTACCTCGTGATGGCCCTAGGGATGCGCGTTCCGATTGCAACTTTCGACGGCGGCTTGGCAAGCGCCACACGAGCAAACAAGGCCCAGTTGTACTTTCCGGATTGAGGATCGTCGTGCCGACGGGCGCGCAGCCCTGGCGCACGCGCCCCGGTCAACGCCGCCTCGTCAGCGCCGCCGATCCCGGCCGTCGATCCCAATACACATTGATCCTCCAGCAACGCCTGGCGCAAGCCGCTGAGCAGGTTGCGCTGCGTCGAGGGCAGACGGATGAACCGCTGCACCGTGCGGTCGGCTTCGGCTTCGTTCAAGCCGTCTTCGCGGTAGCACTCATAAGCCAGTTGGATTTGCGCCTGGCGTCCCTCTTGCGTTCCCAGCATCCACAGCAGGTTCAGCGGCGAGCGGTCATCCTCGGGCGGGCCGAGCCTGGCCCAGCGCTTCGGGCGCAGTTCGGTGGCGTGCAGGAAGCTCGCGCACCATTCGTTCAGAGTGTGAAGGTCGGGGCCGCTCTCTTGTGTCTTGGGGCCCTGGCTCACGCCGAGCGCGGCCAGGCGCAGGTGCGGGTTGGGCCGGGTGAAGTCTTCTGCGATGTGGGCGTGCAGGCGCCGCATGAGGGCGAGCAGCCGCGTGCAGTGTGCATGGGCGTCGGTGTGGGCGTCGATATCGGCGTGCACTGCGTCGGCATGGGCACCGGCTTCGATACGGCTCAGCCGCGTGCCCTCCAGCAAGTGTGCCAACCACTCGTGTGGCCGCACGTCGCGCGGGCCGATCACGATGGCCGTGAGGTAGCCGTGCAGCGCGGTGTAGCCGGGCACGCTGCCCGCGCTCAACTGCACGTCGCACAGCAGGTCGTGCAGTTCGCGCCGCTGGCCCGGGTGGAAGCGGGTGTCGGTCGCGGCTTGTTCGTAGGCGCTGAGCCACCAGGGGGGCGGGTTCGGGTTCGCGTTCAGCTCGGGGTTTGAACAGCAGCGGCCCGGGCAGCAGCCGGCGCAGCAGGGTCGTGACGGTGGCGAGCATCATGGCGCGGTTCTTGATCGTCGTTCGCACCGGGGCTTGAGGTTTACCCGAGTTGGGCTAAGCCGCTCGCCGGAACTTCGGATACCTTGGGATGAAACCCATCCCCGCCCCAGTCTCCGCCCCTGTCTCGACCCACCGCGCCGGGCGCCGGTGGCTTGCGGTATTGCGCCTGTGCATCGGCTGGCTGCTGGCCGCGTTGCTTCGCTGGCGCTGGCCGCGCCGCGGCTTCGCGCCGTGCCGTGCGCGCACGCAGGCGGCTTGTGTTCAGGCTGGCGCGGCCCTTGCCGATTGCGCCCGCCACTGGCGCAAGAAGCCGCGCTGGGTCGAGCAGCAGGTGCTCTACCTGGCCACGCATCTGAAGAGTTGCCGCGTCATCGCGGACACGTTCAACAAGATTCACGGCAAGCGCGCCACTGTCAGCAAGACCTGGGTGCACGAGTTCTGCAGGCGCCGTGCGGCCGTGTTGGTATTGCTGCGGCGCGGCGCGCGCGGCAAGCCACCTGCCGCTGTTCCGGTGCGCAGTGCGTGGAGCCTGGACCTGAGCCTTCTTCAATGCACCGGCGGGTGAGCAGCGCTGCATCTTCGGCCTTATCGATCAGGGTTCGCGCGCGGTGCTGCGGCTGAAGGTTCTGGCGCGCAAGTGCACCTGGACGCTGCTGGGCCATCTGTGTCTGGCGATCGCGCAGTTCGGTTTGTCCAAGGCCATTCGTACCGACAACGAGGCCATGTTCACGAGCAGGCTGTGGGCCGCGGCGCTGCGCTGGGCTGGAATTCACCATGAGCGCATCGTGAAGTGCTGCGCCTGGCAGAACGGAAGGATCGAGAGGTTCTTCGGAACCCTGAAGCCGGTGCTGCGCAAGCTGACTCTGCCCACGGCCGTGGCCTTGCAGCAAGCGCTCGACGAGTTCGGGAGTTTCTACAACCATGCGCGGCCTCATCAAGGGCTGGATGGTTTGACGCCGGCTCAGGCTTGGCGCGGCGTCACGCATGTCGATGCGAAGCGCTGCGCCGGCCAGGGGCAATGGGTGCAGGCGTTTGGCGGGTTGCTGCTGGCGTATCGGTTGCGATGTTGAACGTGAGCGAAATCGGCGAGCAGTAGTGGGTTGAGGAGCTGTCCGCATCTGACGGGGTTGAACGCAGCCCGGTGGGCCGGATTGCTTGAAAACCAGGCTGATCGGCGTGTGCCGATGGCGGTTTGAAAGCAACCGAACCGGGTTGGCGAGGCGAAAACGCCTGGCTTGGCTTGAAAAACGGGCCGGCGGCGTAACGCGGAAGTGATGCGGACATGCGGACGGGATAGCCCCGGCGCTGCGGGTAGAAACTGAAATTTGCATGGCCGACTAATTAATAGAGTTTCAACGCTTTAGCAATTGACTTCGTCGTAATTATTTGAACGCGACGACGCCTGCCTGGAGCCTGGACTTGAGCAACAAAGCAAGGGGCCATCATTCGCGCAGGCGCGGTTTCCATTGCTTCGTCGCATCTTCCATGGGCCGCCGCGGCGCTGCATCCTCACTGTTGAGGATGCCCGGGAGCGTGGATACCCTGAGAACAGGCTCAGCGCCTATCCACCGTCGGACAGACGCGTCGGCGACAGGTCTTGTGCCTGCAGCCCCAGATCGCACAGATCGGCGGGCAAGCCCCGCCCCAACACCAACGCAGCCGAGGCGCGCGACACACCCGATGACGTCTGGATCCCATAGCCACCCTGCGCGGCGAGCCAGAAGAAGCCCTCGATGAGCGGGTCGTAGCCGGCCACCAAGGTGCGGTCGGCGACAAAGCTGCGCAGGCCCGCCCACTTCGAGTGAATCTTGTGAATCTCAAGCGTCGTGGCGCGGCTGACCCGATCCACAAGCAGTGCAATGTCGTATTCGTCGGGCTGGGCGTCGCACGGTGGCGACGGGGTTTCGTCGGCGAGCGAGGCGAGCAGGCGGCCGGCTTCGGGTTTGAAGTAATAGGTTTCGTCTACGTCGATGACCGCGGGCCAGTCTTTTGTTACCGCACCGCTCGGCGCGTCGAATGTGATGACGGTGCGGCGCAGGGGCTGCACACCCAGCAGCCGCGCGCCGGCCAGGCGCGCCACCTCGTCGGCCCAGGCTCCCGCGGCGTTCACCAGCACTGGCGCGTTGAATTCGCCCGCCGATGTGCTGACCTGCCAGCGCCCCGCGGATCGGGCCAGGCCCAGCACCTCGGCGTTGCAGTGCAGCGCGCCGCCGCGTGCGCGCGCGCCGCGCAGATAGCCCTGGTGCAGCGCGTGCACGTCGATGTCCATCGCCTGCGGCTCCCACACCGCGCCACCGGCCACTTGCTCGGGCGTGTACACCGGCACACAGGCCAGCACTTGCGCGCCGCTCCACAGTTCCAGGCCCGGCACCGTGCCGGCCATCTCGACGACGCTGCGCTCCAGCGCCTCGCGCTGCGCCGCGGTGCCCACGACGAGCGTGCCGCGCGGCGTGAGAATCGGGCCCGCCACGAAGCCACTCGGCGGGTTCAGGAAGAAGCCGCGCCCGGCCCGCGTCAAGGCGCGCATCGTGGTGTTGCCGTAGGTCTCGGAGTAGAGCGCCGCCGAGCGGCCGGTCGTGTGATAGCCGGGTTGGCTTTCGCGCTCCAACAGCGTGACGCGGCCGTGCGGCGCCAGCTCGTAGGCGAGCGACGCTCCGGCGATGCCGGCGCCGATCACGATGAAGTCGCTGCTGCGCTCCTCAGGAGTTTCCATAGCCGCCGCCGCCCGGGGTTTCGATGATGAACACATCACCCGGCTGCATATCCACCGAGCCGATGTGGCCGAGCGGCTCGACCGCACCACTCGCACGCTCGACGCGGTTCACGCCCAGTGCGCCGCTCGCCCCGCCAGCCATGCCGAAGGCCGGATGCACGCGCCCGTTGCTGAGTATCGACGCCGTCATCGCTTCCAGGAAGCGCACGCGCCGCACACCACCATCACCGCCCTTCCAGCGCCCTGTGCCGCCCGAGCCTTCGCGAATTGCATAGCTCTCCAGCCGCACCGGGAAGCGGAACTCGAGCACCTCGGGGTCGGTGAGGCGCGAGTTCGTCATGTGGGTCTGCACCACGCTCGTGCCATTGAACCCGGGCCCGGCGCCCGAGCCGCCGGAGATCGTTTCGTAATACTGGTGGCGCTGATTGCCGAAGGTGAAGTTGTTCATCGTGCACTGGCTCGCCGCCATCACGCCGAGCGCACCCAATAACGCGTTCGTGACGCAGGTCGAGGTTTCCACATTGCCGGCCACCACCGCCGCGGGCGGGCGCGGGTTGAGCATGCAGCCCTCGGGCACGATCACATGCAAGGGTTTGAGGCAGCCGGCGTTCAGCGGAATGTCGTCGTCGACTAACAAGCGAAACACGTAGAGCACGGCGGCCATCGTCACCGCCTTGGGCGCGTTGAAGTTGTTCGGCAGTTGTGCGCTGGTGCCGGAGAAGTCAATTGTTGCGGTGCGTGCCGCGGTGTCCACGCTCACCGCCACGGCGATGCGTGCGCCGTTGTCGAGGTGGAGGGTGAACGAGCCGTCTTTCAATGCCGTGATGACGCGGCGCACCGACTCTTCGGCGTTGTCTTGCACATGGCGCATGTAGGCGTCTACCGTGGCGCGGCCGAACTGCGCGACCATCGCGTGCAACTCCTGCACGCCTTTTTCATTCGCGGCGATCTGCGCGCGCAAATCCGCGATCGTTTGATCGGGGTTGCGCGCCGGGTACTTGCCGCCGCCCAGTTGCGCGCGTAGCTCGGTCTCGCGCAAGCTGCCGTCGCGCACGAGCAGAAAGTTGTCGAACAGCACGCCCTCTTCGTCGATGCTCGACGAGAACGGCGGCATCGAGCCCGGCGTGCTGCCGCCGATGTCGGCGTGGTGGCCGCGCGAGGCGACGTAGAAGCTGGGGGCGGGGCCGCCACCGTCAAGATACACCGGCGTCACCACCGTCACATCAGGCAGATGCGTGCCGCCGTGGTACGGGTCGTTCAGCACATACACGTCGCCGCGCCGCATCTCCGGGTTGCGTTGAATCACGGTCTTGATCGACTCGCTCATCGAGCCCAGGTGCACCGGCATGTGCGGTGCATTGGCGATCAGGTTGCCCGACGCATCAAAGAGCGCACAGGAAAAGTCGAGCCGTTCCTTGATGTTCACAGAGTGCGCCGTGTTCTGCAGGCTCAGCCCCATCTGCTCGGCGATGTTCATGAACAGGTTGTTGAACACTTCCAGCATCACCGGGTCGGCGCTCGTGCCCAGCGCGGTTCGCGCGGCGCGCGCGCGCACGCGTCGCAGCTCCAGCGGCCCCTGGCTCGTCAACACCGCCTGCCAGCCGGGCTCGACCACGGTGGTGGCGTTGCTTTCGGCAATGATCGCGGGGCCGGCTATCGCCGCGCCGGCTTGCAACGCTTCGCGCACGAACAGCGACGCGTCGCGCCAGCCGGCGCCCGCCTCGTCGGCCGCGCAGTACATGCGTACCTGGGCCGCGGGTGGGGGGCGATGCGGTGGCGGCACGGCGCTGCGCGAACCCGCTTGCGCAGCCGCGTCGGCGAGAGTGGCGGGTTCACGCGGCTGCGCGCTTTCTTCAGCGAGTGGCGCGCGCTGCCCCACGCCGATCGCCTCCACCGACACCGCCTCAATCACGAGCGGCTTGTCGGGCATCAAAAAGGCAAAGCGTTGTCGATATGCGGCCTCGAAGCGGCTGCGTATCGCCTTGAGCGTTTGCGCGGCATCGGGCAGCGCATCGAACGCCACGACGAGCGCCGTGTCCGTGCCCTGGTAGCGCACATGCATGCGGCGGCGCAATTCAATGCGCTCGCGCGGCACGCCCTGGCTCGCGAGTTCTTCCGCGGCGGCGGCGCCGAGGTGCGTCGCGCGTTGCTCGGCGGCGGCCAGGCCCGATGCGTCGAGCAGCGATTCGACCGAGGCTTCGCGCATCACGATCTGGTCCGCCAGCCCCATGCCGTAGGCGCTCAATACGCCCGCCAGCGGATGCACGAAGACGCGGGTCATTCCCAGCGCATCGGCCACGGCGCAGGCGTGCTGACCACCCGCACCGCCGAAACATTGCAGCGTGTACTGCGTGACGTCGTAGCCGCGCGCCACCGAGATGCGCTTGATCGCATTCGCCATGTTCGCCACCGCGATTTGCAGCGCGCCGCTGGCCACACTTTCAGCGCTGATGGTGCTCTCAGCGCTTTCCGCGCTGTGGGTGCTGTGGGTGCTGCCAGTGCTCGGCGAGCGGCCGCCGGCTTCCCGCATGCGCTGCGCCATCGCGTCGAAGCCGCGCTTCACGGCCTCAATATCCAGCGCCTCGTTCGCCCCGGGACCGAACACCTTGGGAAAGTGCTCCGGCTGGATCTTGCCGAGCAGCACGTTCGCATCCGTCGTCGTCAGCGGCCCGCCGCGCCGGTAACTCGCCGGGCCCGGGTTCGCGCCCGCACTTTGCGGCCCGACGCGCAGCCTCGCGCCGTCGAACTGAATGATCGAACCGCCGCCCGCGGCCACCGTGTGGATGCTCATCATCGGCGCGCGCATGCGCACGCCCGCCACCTGCGTCTCGAACGCGCGCTCGAACTCACCCGCAGCGCCGCCGGTGAAGTGGCTCACGTCGGTGGACGTGCCGCCCATGTCGAAGCCGATCACCCGATCATGCCCGGCCGCGACCGCCGTGCGCACCATGCCGACGATGCCCCCCGCCGGGCCCGACAGGATCGCATCCTTGCCCTGGAAGTGCCGCGCCTGCGCCAGGCCGCCCGAGCTCTGCATGAAGTACAGCCGCACGCCCGGCATCTGCGCGGCAACACGCTCCACATAGCGGCGCAGGATCGGCGACAGATACGCGTCCACCACCGTCGTGTCGCCGCGCGACACGAGTTTCATCAGCGGGCTCACCTGGTGCGACACGCTCACCTGCGTGTAGCCCACGTCGAGGGCCAGGCGCCGCGCGGCGGATTCGTGCTCGGTATAGCGGTAGCCATGCATGAAGACGATGGCGCAGGCGCGCACGCCCGCGTCGAACGCGTCTTGCAACTGCGCGCGCAGCGCCGCCTCGTCGAGTGCGCGCACCAGTTCGCCATGCGCACCCGTGCGCTCATCGGCTTCGATGACACGCTCGTAGAGCATT
>JANOLJ010000128.1:0-26985 GCA_031419715.1 Burkholderiales bacterium
GGGATGGTGAGCAGGATCATCGACAGCTCGTCCATCACGATCTTCTTCCCGATGGTGATGGGCCTGGACTTCGGCATGCCCAAGGAAAGCGTGGCGATCTGGTTCGGCATCATGGTGCTGATGACGGTGGGCTTCGGCCTGCTCGCGCCGCCCGTGGGCCTGAACGTCTACGTCGTCAACTCGATGGCACGCGACGTGCCGATCGCCGAGAGCTACCACGGCGTGATGCCGTTTCTCATCAGCGATGTCTTTCGCACCTTGTTGCTGCTGTTCTTTCCGGCGATTTCGTTGTGGTTGGTGAAGTACGTGGGCTGAGAGTCTTTCGATCATGCCCGCTCATCACGCCAAAAGGCGCCCGCTCGTCGTTGCAAATGCTCGCCATAGCCCGAGCTATGGCTGCGCTTTGCGCCTAGATCGGCCACCTTCTGGCGCGCTGCTCGGGCACGCTCGAAAAACTCTCAGCCTCTGAGCCCGCGCTCAAAGGCCCGGAAGGGGCTTTGTGGCTGGCGAAGGCCCAGCTGCGATACAAGCGGATGGGCTGAGTTGGGTTCCCGCTCAATGGGGTTAGTTAGCCGGCAAGCCGCACCGGCGGCGTGATCGCGAGCTTGCGTGCCTTGCCAGCGAAGCCTTTTGCGTCGAAAGTGAGTAGCGCCTCGCAAGCGCGGCTCGACGCGTGATGAAGGGCATCGGCAAAATCGAGACCCTGGCGAAGATTGCCGAGCGCGGATTCGATGACGGGCCGATCTTCGATCTCGACATGCTCGAGCGACAGCAGGTGCTCAAGCACTCGGCACACTTCGCGCGCGCCATGGCCGTAGGCCCCGCGCAGCACCCATTCGAGTTCCAGGACCACCGTCTTGGCGACGAACAACCTGGCACCGCCTTCGACCACGGCGCGTGCCGCCTCCTGCTGCGCGAGCGTGCGTGGGTCGCCGACCTCGCGAACGTAGTAGCGCGCCAGGACGTTGGTATCGAGCGCCAGCATCAGCGCTTGCCCGCCGATTGACTACCGCGAACCGTTTTGCGCGCGCCCTTGCTCGCGCTTTGGCCCACAGGCGCGAGCAAGCTCGCCGGGTCGAAGTCAGCCGCAAGATGTTTGCCACGCGCGTCGAGCATTCCATATCCCGACACGATGCTCTCCGGCACATGGTGCACGACGCGCAGTTCGCACCGGCCGTCTTTGGCGACGAATGCGACCCGGCTGCCTTGGCGGATGCCGAGCGCGCGCCTGACTTCCTTGGGAATCGTGACCTGCCCCTTGCTCGTGACCGTCGACGCGTCCATGCCGATCCCTTCTGGTATTACGACGTAAGGATAGCAGCATTCCGCTGGCTGGCTGGCATGGCTCGCGTTGGGCGACGCCACGACTACGCGGCGGCGACGCGCGCAGGAGAACCCCCCATGTTCTGGGGAAGCATTTGTACCTATGTCGCTATGCGCGTGCAGTTCGTGGCGGCCGGTGATGATGGCTTGATGGTTGGATCATTTGTCGATTTGGTCATTTGTCGGGGGTCTGGGGGGCGCGAGCCCCCAGCGGCTTGGGGTTTTTTTAGCGGCGTCGGTGGGAGGCGAAGATGGCCCGCCCGGAACATCTGCCGATCTACAAGGCGAGCTACGACTTGTGCCTGTACTTTGAGCAGGCTCGGCGCTCAGTACCAGTCCTCGACCTCGAGCTCCGGCACTCGCGTGAACTCGCGCAGGTTGTGCGTCACCAGCGTGCGGCCATGCCGGCGAGCGATCGCCGCGATCAGCAGGTCGGTCGGGCCGATCGGCGTGCCGGCGGCTTCGAGCTGAATACGGATCCGCGCGGCGTGGTCGGCGGCTTCGGCGTCGAAAGCCAGCACCGTCGTGACCTGCACCATGCGCGCAAAGGAATCCAGTTGCGCGCGGCGGCCAGCGCGACGCAGCCCGAAGTTGACCTCGTAGACCACGATAGCCGGCAGCGCCACCTGCTGCGGCGAGGTTGAACGCAAGCGTTCGGCGACACGCCCTTCGCCACGCATGAAATAACTCAGCGTATTCGTATCGAGGGCAAAGCTCACCACGATGCCCGGGCCGCATCGCCGGAAAGGCCGGCGCGCAGCGCATCGGCTTGCGGAAAGTCCGGCGCCGAGCCGGCCAGCGCCAGCACCTCATCGGGCCAGGTGGTGTCGGTGGCGCGCCGGATCAGCTCGGCGACAAACTGGCTTTGCGACACCTGTTGGCGCGCAGCGGCGTCGCGCAATCGGGACTGCGTCGTGTCGTCGATATAGAGCGTGATCTGGGCCATCGGGGATCCTGCATTGCAGCCAGTCCGGGAACCAAGTATACGGTCAAGTATATGAATCCCAACAGCGCCCGCCGCCGCGCGGCTCCTGGCCCGCGGCTGTCCACAGCTGGCGCCGGCGGTTGCCGGCCAGCGATGCGACCCGGCTGCCTTGGCGGATGCCGAGCGCGCGCCTGACTTCCTTGGGAATCGTGACCTGCCCCTTGCTCGTGACCGTGGACGCGTCCATGCCGATCCCTTCTGGTATTACGACGTAAGGATCGAACAGCGGCTGCCTGCATTTGGGCTGCCCGTCGAACCCAGAACCCCCAGTTTCCTAGGGTAAACCTGGGGCGCGGTGTGCTCTTTAGGCCGTTAACTTCCTCACCGTCAACCTTCCCCCTGGAGAGTCCCCATGAAACGCCGTTCCCTTCTGCAAGGCGCAGCCGCATCCGCCCTCGGTGTGCCACACCTCATTGGCCTGGCGCAGCAAAGCGTCACGCTCAAGTTCCACACCTTCATGGCGCCGATGTCGAATGTGTGGCTGACGATGCACAAGCCCTGGATGGACAAGGTGGAGAAAGACTCCGCCGGGCGCATCAAGTTCGAGGCCTACCCCGCCATGCAGCTCGGCGGCACGCCGGTGCAGCTCTACGACCAGGCGCGCGACGGCGTCGTTGACGTGGTCTGGACGCTGCCGGCCAACACGGCGGGGCGATTCCCGCGCATCGAAGTGTTCGAACTGCCCTTCATGATGAACAACGCCGAGGCCACGTCCAAAGCGTATTGGGAGTACTTCCAGACCCAGTGCCCGGACGAGTTCAAGGAAACCCATGTGATCGCGCTGCAGGTGCACGGCCCGGGCATGTTCCATTCGGCAACGAAGCAGATCAAGAACGCGTCCGACCTGAATGGCATGAAAGTGCGCGGCCCGACGCGCCAGGTGACGAAGCTGTTGGCCTCGATCGGCGCCACGCCGGTGGGCATGCCGCTGCCGCAGATTCCCGATGCGCTCTCCAAGGGCACGGTCGAGGCCTGTGTCATCCCATGGGAAGTGGTGCCCTCGGTGAAGGTGCATGAACTGACCAAATTCCACAGCGAGTTCCCGGCCAGCAGCCCGGCGTTCTACACCACGACGTTCGTGATGGCGATGAACAAGCCGAAGTACGACTCGCTGGCACCCGACCTGAAGAAGGTGATCGATGCGAACTCCGGCCTGGCCACCTCGGCGTGGCTGGGCAAGACGCAGCAGGGCAATGACCCGAACGGGCGCAAGTCGGCGGTGGACCGCGGCAATTCGATCTACACCTTCTCGGCGGCCGAGACCGAAGAGTTCGTCAAGTTGTCGAGCAAGGTCGATGACGAATGGGTGGCCGACATGGACAAGCGCGGTTTCAAAGGCGCGGCGTTGCTGGAGTCGGCCAAGGCGCTGATTGCGAAGCACGGGCGCGGCTGACCGGCTTGGCGCCGCGCCTGCGGGCGCTCGGTTGAGACAGGGCCGCATCCGCGGCCCTTTTCGCGCCCGCCGTGAATCTTTCACCGCGTGATGCGAACGCGGCGCGGCTGGGGCGGACGGAATTCGCGATTCGACCCGCTTCTTCCGTCCAAGGCCTCAGCAATGGGTCCGACCGGCCGCTATTCAGGGTGTCACTCAACAAGCGGGGCTGAAGCGCCTTGCCCACGGGAGGTGCGCCATGTTTCGTCGTCTGAGACTCGTCGCCGCGATCGCGCTGTGCTTTGGCGCGGGCCTGGCCCACCCCGAAAGCGTGGAGGAGCTCTGCGCACAAGGCCCGCGGCTTTATGCGCAGGGCGACATGAGAAGCGCGTTCCGAATATTCATGGCCTGCGCCATCGGCGGCGACTCGGCGTCGCAGTACAGCGCCGCGATGATGATGCGCTCGGGCGAATCCACCGAAGACGGCACGCCCAATCCGTTCGGTGCGCGTGTCTTCCTCGAACAAGCCGCCTCGCAGGGCTATCGCCATGCGATCTACGCGCTGGGCAAGGAATACGACGTCGGCAGCCCGGCGTTCCCGCACGACGTGCACCGCGCCACAGAAATGTTCCGCATGGCGGCGATGCGGGGCCATGTGGAGGCACAGGTGGAGCTGGCCACGCAATACCTGCTCGGCCGTGGCGGCGTGCCGCAAGACGACCATGTGGCCGCGCGCTGGTACGAACTCGCGGCCGAGGCCGGCCATGAAGGCGCGCAATACCTGATCGCCTCGATGTATGAACACGGCAACGGCGTCGGCCGCGACGAAGCCCTGGCGCTGCATTGGTACGAACGCGCCGGCCAGGCCGGCGACGAAGTCGCGCCGCTGAAGGTGGAGCAGCTCAAGCTTCGCCTGGCGACCAAGGCGCGGCAGTTGCGCTTCGACTGAAGCGTCGCGCAAGGGCCCGGATGCGGCCCCGCAGTGGACGAAATGCCGGACTCCGGGTGAGCGGGCTCGCGCAGGCGCTGCCGGCGTCGCACCCAGCCTTCAAATCCGGGACGGAGTCGCCTCAATGGGCTCGCGCCGCGGCGCCGACGGATTTGCCGACGCCCCGGCCGACGCCCCGGCCGATGCCATGGTCGAACCCGAGCCGTTGAACATGCACATCAGCAACCAGCCCGCGCTGCCGACGATGCCGGCAATGAAGACCCAGTCGAAGATCTGGCGCAGCGACTTGTCCATCAGCGGCTGCACGATGAGCAGCATCACCGGGTGCGCGCTGGCCACGACGATCAGTGTGGCCATGGGCAGCACCAACGACTGGACGATGCGCCAGCGTTCGCCTTGCTCGTGCAGAACCGCCGTTGCGCGATACGCCGCAAGCCACAGCACGGCCAACGCGCCACCGAAGCCGAGGAAGCGCACCAGATGCGACGCGCTCAGCGTCTTGCCGATCAGGCGCGTCTTCGTGAAAAGATCGGTTGAGCCCAGCGCGGCCGCGAGGATCAATGCAACAACGATGACCACGGCATAGCGTGGCAGCCAGTTCCAGCGTTCGTTCATGTCAGGTACTCCAGGTAAAGGCAATCAGGGAAAGCTCAACGCGCAAGCGTGTGGCAACCGGGCGGGCGGGTCAGCCGGCTTGCAGTTCGCCGCGGATCGCCAAGGCATCGCTCGGCGGCTGCGGCGTCGGGGTGACTCGGGCGGGTGTGTGAGTGGTCGTCAGGTAACTTCGCACCTGGTCCGCAGGCAAGGGCTTGCAGAACAGGTAACCCTGCAATTCACTGCACTGGATGCTGCGATAGAACTCGGCCTGGGCCTCGGTTTCCACGCCTTCGGCCACGACAGACATGTGCAGCGCCCGGGCGAGATCGGCGATCGCCGTGGCCACGGCGCGAGCTCGCGCATCGGTGGCGAGTTTGGTGGTGAAGCTGCGGTCGATCTTCAGGTAGTCGATGTCGAAGTGGCGCAGATAGTTCAGCGATGAAAAGCCGGTGCCGAAGTCGTCGATCGAAATGCTCAGGCCCAGTGCCTTCAGCGCGGCGATCGTGATGCGCGCCTGCTCCACGTTGCCAATCAGCAGCGACTCGGTCATTTCAAGCTCCACCAGGGTGGGCTCGATACCGGATTGGGCAAGCGCCCGCCGCACCATCGGCAAGAAGTCCTGGCTCTGGAATTGCAGCGCCGAAACATTCACCGAAATGCGCAGCGGCTCGAAGCCTTCGCGGCGCCACTGTTCGGCTTGCGCACAGGCGCTGTGCAACACCCACTCGCCGACCTTGAGCATCAACCCGGTCTCCTCGAGTTCCGGGATGAATTCACCCGGCGCCACCACGCCGCGCGACGGGCTGATCCAGCGCAGCAGGGCTTCGAATGCGACAACACGGCGCGTGCGCGCATCCACGCGGGGTTGGTAGTAGAGCGCGAACTCGCCGTCCTGGTGCGCCTTGTGCAGCGCGGCCCGCAGCTCCAGGCGCCTGGTCGCGTGTTCGTTCATCTCCGCTCGGTAGTGGGCGTACCTGCCGGGCCCACCGGCCTTTGCGTCGTACATCGCGGCGTCGGCGTTTTGAATCAGGCCTTCGGCGCTGTTGCCGTCTTCGGGGAACAGCGCGATGCCGATCGTCGCCCCCACGCTCACCTCTTGCCCCCGCAGCGTCATGGGCTTGGATACGGCGTCGATGACGCGCCGGGCGACGCGCGCGCCGTCGTCCGCCGCCGCGACTTCGGGCAGGACGATCGTGAACTCGTCGCCACCGACGCGAAACACGGTGTCGCTGCCGCGCAGGCAGGACTGGAGGCGCGTGGCCACTTGCTTCAGCAACGCATCGCCAGCGTCATGTCCCAGACTGTCATTGACAATCTTGAAGCGGTCCAGGTCGACGAACAACAACGCCGCCCTGCGGCGGGTCCGCTTCGCATTTGCCAGCGTCTGCTCAAGGCGTTCGGTCAGCGAGGCACGATTGGGCAGGCCCGTCAAGGCGTCGTGGTCGGCCCGATGCCGAATCTCGTGTTCGCGCTCGGCCTGTTCGTGCGCCTGCTGCGCGATGATGCGCGCGGCACGGCGAACCACGAAAAACAGGAACATGTACAGGGAGACCAGCATGCCCAGCACGAGGCCGGCGACCTGCCATTGCGCTTGCGAACGCTGTTGCATCAGCTCGGTCACGTCGGAATAGACTTCGAACACGCCTTCAACGGGCGCCCCCGGCGCGACACGTGTGGGGGCGTAGGTCGCGAGCAGGAACAGATTGCGCATCGGCCCGTCGAGCGCGTCGAAAGGTTCGCGATAGCTGATGCCGCTGACCGCCCGGCCGGCGAGCGCTTCGCGGAACGGCTGGCTGTTGCGCACGCTCTCGCCGATCTGCTGCTCATGCGTCGAGAACACCGTCAGGCCTTCGACGTTGTAGATCTTGATCTTGGCGATCTTCAGGCCCTGCGTCTTACGTCGCACGTCGCGCCGCAGATGTTGCAGCCCGGGGTCGGCGAGGAGTTCCTCACGGGATTGCCCGGCCGAGCGCAGCACGAAGTCGCGATGCTCGTCCCAATTCGCGTTCGCGATGGCCACTGTCAACGCAGTGTTGGCGCGGTTTTCATGGTCCACCAGGTGGCGCAGGGAGATTTCGCGGTAGATGTAGAACAGGCAGGCAGTCACCAGCACAATGCCCACCAGGCTCGTGATCGAGTAGGAGCGCATCAGCTCGAACCGCTGCGCGGATGGCGAGGCCGGTGCGTGGTGCATGGGAGTTGAATGCATCGACAATGCCTGTCCCTGGGAAATACCCTGGATTCGGGTTATTCGGCGCGGCGACGTCGAACTTGAATGGCGAAACCGGCCCCGTGGCGTACGGTGCCGGCGGGGGAGTGAGGAGTTGTCGAACCACGGGTGGGAGTTGGATGTGACGCAAAGCGAAGTTCAAACCGGGCCCATCGTCATCGTCGGGGGCGGTCATGCCGCGGCGGCGTTGTGTGGCGCGCTCGTCGCGGCCGGGCACGGCGCGCGCGTGCACATGGTGTGTGAAGAGACGCAACTGCCGTATCAGCGCCCGCCGTTGTCGAAATCGTTCCTGAAAAGCGCACAAGAGACCTTGCAAGCGCACCGCGGCGAAGACTGGTACGCGCAAGCCGGCATCACGTTGCACCGCGCCGACCCGGCGACCGCGATCGACCGCACGCGCCGCGCATTGCGCTTGCGCTCGGGTCGCGATGTCGGCTACGCGCGGCTCGTTCTGGCCACGGGCGCGCGTGCACGGCGCTTGAAGGAACTTCCGGCAACGCTGCGCAATGTGGTGCTGCTGCGCAGCGCCGACGATGCTCAGGCGCTGCGCAATCAGTTGCAGGCCGCGCACAGCCTGACCGTGCTGGGCGGGGGCTTTATCGGCCTGGAAGTTGCCGCGACGGCGCGTGCGCTGGGCAAGGAGGTGAGCGTGATCGAGGCTGCGCCGCGCCTGTTGCCGCGGTCAGTGTCGGAAGATCTCGCCGAGCATGTGCTGCGCACGCATCGCGACAGCGGCATCGACGTGCGGTTGGGCGTGGCCGCGGGCGGATTCGTCGTCGATGGGCAGCGCCTGGTGTCGATCGCGGGGGATGGGAAGGCGATGCCCGTCGATCTGCTCGTGCTGGGCATCGGCGCCGCGCCCGAGCAGACGCTGGCGCAAGACGCCGGGCTGGAGTGCGCGAGTGGCGTCAATGGCGCCAATGGCGTCCTTGTCGATGCGTGCCTGCGCACCTCGGACCCGGCGATCCTCGCGATCGGCGACTGCGCCAGTTTCCCGCGCCACGACAACGGCGCAAGAACGCGGCTCGAATCGGTACAGAACGCGAACGACCAGGCGCGCACCGCGCTGGCCACGCTGCTCGGCCGCGAAGAGCCGTACCAGGCGTTGCCATGGTTCTGGTCGGAGCAGGGCAGCATGCGCTTGCAGATGGCCGGCCTGTTGCCCCAGGGGCCCGAGGGCAGCCAACGCCACCGACGAGCCGGCGCGACGGCGACGAGCTTTTCCATCCTGCACTACCTGGGTTCGCAATTGACCTGTGTGGAAAGCGTGAACGCGCCGCTGGATCACATGGCCGCGCGCAAACTGCTTGAAGCCGGGCGCAGCCCCGAGCCGCTTGTTGCTTGCGATCCGGCGATTCCGCTGAAGGCGCATTTGTGATGCAGGGGGCGCTTTCCGACGCTGAAGTGGACGCCCTGGTCGAGGCGCGCCACGGCGACCCGTTCGCGGTGCTGGGCCTGCACGCTGACGCGGGCGGCGCGCTGTGGATACGCGCGATGCTGCCGCAGGCGGCCGAGGTGGCGCTGCTCGATGCGCAAGGCGCAGGCAGCACGTCGGCGAGCCGGCCCATCGTCGCGCTCAAGCGGCGCCACCCCGCCGGCCTGTGGGAAGCGAAAGTGCCACGGCGCAAGCACCGCTTCGACTACCGGCTGCGCATTCGCTGGGACGACGGCGCGCAAGGCAGCTACGCCGACGCGTATTCGTTCGGCACGCTGATTGCCGATGCCGACCTGCATTATTTCGGCGAAGGCTCGCACCTGCGCCCGTTCACTTTTCTCGGTGCGCACCCGATGCGCGTGGGGGATGTCAATGGCGCGGCAGGCGTGGCGGGTGTGCAGGGCGTGCGCTTCGCCGTATGGGCGCCGAACGCGCGGCGCGCCAGCGTCGTCGGCGATTTCAACGCCTGGGACGGCCGGCGCCACGCGATGCGCGTGCGCCACGGCGGCGGCGTGTGGGAAATCTTCATTCCGCATGTGCTGCCCGGCGACCGCTACAAGTACGAAATCGTCGCTGCCTCGGGCGCGCTGCTGCCGCTCAAGGCCGACCCGTATGCGCGCGCGACGCAAATGCGGCCCGAGACGGCGAGTGTTGTCGCCGTGCTGCCACCCGCTGCGGCGCTGCCGGCAGGGCGCGACCTAGCAAACCGGCGCGACGCGCCGATCTCGATCTATGAAGTGCACCTCGGCTCCTGGCGCCGCCACCCCGACGGCCGCTGGCATGACTGGGACGAGCTTGCCGCCGCATTGCCCGCGTACGCCGCCGACCTGGGTTTCACGCACATCGAGCTGATGCCGATCACGGAGCATCCGTTCGACGGCTCGTGGGGCTATCAGACGCTGGGCATGTACGCCCCTACCGCGCGCTTCGGCACGCCCGAAGGCTTTGCACGCTTCGTCGCCGCCTGCCGGGCGCACGGCCTGGGCGTCATCCTTGACTGGGTGCCGGCGCACTTTCCGAGCGATGCCTTCGGCCTCGCCCAGTTCGACGGCACGGCACTCTATGAATACCAGGACCCGCGCGAAGGTTTCCATCACGACTGGAAGACGCTGATCTATAACTTCGCGCGCCATGAAGTGCGCAACTTCCTCGTTGGCTCGGCGCTCTATTGGATCGAACGCCAGGGTGTCGACGGTCTGCGCGTCGACGCCGTTGCGTCGATGCTGTACCGAGACTATTCGCGCGAGGCTGGCAACTGGTTGCCCAACCAATACGGCGGGCGCGAGAACCTGGAGGCGATCCAGTTCCTGCGCCGCACCAACGAAGTGGTGGGGGTTGAATGCCCGGGCGCGATGACATTGGCCGAGGAATCGACAGCGTTTTCCGGCGTCAGCGCACCCACCTACCACGGCGGCCTGGGCTTTCACTTCAAGTGGAACATGGGCTGGATGCACGACACGCTGAAGTACATGCAGGAAGACCCGGTGCACCGGCGCTGGCACCACGACAAGATGACGTTCGGCATGGTCTATGCGTTCAGCGAGAACTTCGTGCTGCCGCTGTCGCACGACGAAGTGGTGCACGGCAAGGGCTCGATCCTCGGGCGCATGCCGGGCGACGAATGGCAGCGCTTCGCAAACCTGCGCGCCTACTACGGCTTCATGTGGGGCCACCCGGGGAAGAAGCTGCTGTTCATGGGCCAGGAATGGGGCCAGACGAACGAGTGGAACGATGGCGGTGAGTTGCCCTGGGGCCAGCTCACCCACCCGCGCCACGCCGGCGTGCAGCGCCTCGTGCGCGACCTGAACCATTTGATGGTGGAGCACGCCGCACTGCATCGTCTGGACTGCGAGGGCGCGGGTTTTGAGTGGATCGCTTCGCACGACGCGGAAACCTCGCTCTATGCCTGGACGCGCCGCGACGGCGCGGGCAGCGTGGTGCTCGTCGTCTGCAACTTCACGCCCGTACCGCGCCTGCGAATGCGGCTGGGCGTGCCCGATGACGCGAGCGCGTGGCGCGAAGTGCTGAATACCGATTCAGCGTTCTATGGCGGCTCCAACGTCGGCAATGGCGGCGCATCGTTGCGGGTGGAGGCCCATGCGTGCCATGGCCGCGGCCGGTCGATACTTCTCAACCTGCCGCCGCTGGCCACGGTGTTCCTGATTCCCGATTGACACGATGAATCTGAACCAACGCGCGAGCGGCGTGCTTCTGCACATCACGTCTTTGCCCGGGCCGCACGGCATCGGCGACTTCGGGCCCGGGGCTTACCACTTTGTCGAGTGGCTGGTGTCAGCGGGACAGAAGGTCTGGCAAGTGCTGCCGATGACGCCCATCGGCCCAGGCGACTCGCCTTATCAAAGCGTCTCGGCGTTCGCCGGCAGCCCGCTGATGGTGGCGCTTGAGCCGCTCGTCGAGCGCGGCTGGTTGGAACTCGCCGAGGTGCCGCGGTTCGATGCGACGCGCGTCGATTTCGAGCGCATCGCGCCCTGGCGCATGCAGCGCCTGCGTGACGCGGCCGCGGGATTCGAGGCGCGCGCCACGGCCGCCGAGCGCGCTGAGCTGGCGGCGTGGTGCAAGCATGAATCGAGCTGGCTCGACGACTACACCTTGTTCATGGCGCTTGAGGCCGCGCATCACACACGGCCCTGGTGGCAGTGGAGCACGCCGCTGGCGCGCCGCGAGCCGGCAGCGCTGCGTGCGGCGCGGCAAGCGAACCGGGCAGAAATCGCTTTCTGGCAGTTCGTGCAATGGTGCTTCGACACGCAGTGGCAGTCGGTCAAGCGCTACGCCAATTCGCGCGGTGTGTCGGTCATGGGCGACTTGCCGATCTTCATCGCCCACCACAGCGCTGATTGCTGGGCGCGGCCCGATCTGTATTTTCTTGACGAGCACTTCCAGCCCAGCGTCGTCGCTGGCGTGCCACCCGACTACTTCAGCGCGACCGGACAGCGCTGGGGGAATCCGTTGTACCGCTGGGACCGCATGCTTCAAGACGGTTGGCGCTGGTGGACCGCAAGGCTGCGCCGCGCGCTCGCGCAAACCGACGTCTTCCGCATCGATCACTTTCGCGGCTTTGCCGCGTACTGGGAAGTTCCGGCGAGCTGCCCCACGGCGATCGACGGGCGCTGGGTGCGCGGCCCCGGCAAGGCGCTGTTCAATGCGATGGCGCGCGAACTCGGGGCCTTGCCCATCGTCGCCGAGGATCTGGGCGTGATCACCGACGATGTGGAAGCACTGCGCGATGCCTGCGGCTTCCCGGGCATGCGCGTCCTGCAGTTCGCATTTGGCGGCGACGCCAGCAACGCCTACCTGCCGCACAACTGCGTTCGCGACTGCGTCGTCTACACCGGCACGCACGACAACGACACCACGCTGGGCTGGTGGCAGGCCGCAACGCCGCGCGAACGCGCCTTCGCGGGCAGCTATCTTGCGGCCGGCGAACACGACATTCATTGGGCGATGATTCGTGCGGCCAGCGAATCGGTGGCGAATCTCGCGATCTTCCCGATGCAAGACGTGCTGGGGCTCCCCAGCCGGCACCGCATGAACGTTCCCGGCGTGATGGGTCAGGGCAACTGGACCTGGCGCTTCGCCTGGTCGCAGGTTGACGGCGAACCGGCGCGCGTGCTCGGGCTTATCAGCGCGGCGAGCGGGCGCGGGCCGATCGAGAAACTCAGTCTGCCCGGAACTCCGGGCGAGCTTTCGAACGAGCCAGGCGCATAGGCGAAAGACGATCGCGCGCTATGCGTCGTTTTGGCGCCGTGGCGCAGGCGGCGTGCCTGGCCGACATCGCCAAGGTGCTCGGCATTCCCGTGATCGGCACCGAGCAGAACCCGCGCGGCCTGGGGCCCAACGAGCCGGCGATACGCGAGCGCTGCGAAACAACGCTCGCAAAAATGCATTTCGACGCGTGTGCCTACGGCCTGCTGGACGTGTTGCGCACGGTGCGCACATTGCCAATGCGCGAAGTCGTGATCGCGGGCTGCGAAGCCCATGTGTGCCTGATGCAGACGGCTCTGGGCCTGCTGCATGCATGCCTGAAGGTGTGGTTCGTCGCGCCGGCCTGCGGCTCGCGCTGGCTCAGCCACCGGCGGCGCGCGGATCGCGTCGAAGCGGCGCGTCGCGCGGTGGCTCGCTTGCAGCGAGGCCGAAGCAGGGCCGCAGCCAACGAACGCGGCGCACCAGAAGGTGGCAGAGCCCGCACAGCGCAAAGGTCGCCGCCACGAGAAGTGGCGCTTCGGTCCGGGGCGCGAGCCTCCACGGCGCCCATGCCACGGCCAGCCACACGATCACGGTTTGGTGCATGACGTAAACCGGAAACACGGCCTCAGTGAGTGTGCGGCGCCATGGGGCATCGCGGTTCAACCCGCGGTGAGAGAAGCCGACCGCGGCGACGATGGCGCTCCACTGCATCACGCTGATAGCCACCAGGCGCAGGTCGTCGTTCAGCGGCGCAATCACGCCGAGCCCGCCGAGCAGCGCCAGGCCGAGCGCCGGCCAGCGCACTACCTCGAACCGCAGCCAGTGCGCACCGTGGGCCACCCATGCGCCGGCCAGGAATATGCCGCCGTACATCGCATGCGCGAACCAGTCGTCGATAAACGCATGGGTGATCGGGAAAAGGGGGCGCAAGGCGATCAGCGCCAGCGCCGGCGCCCACAACAGGCGCGCGCCGCGCAGCGCGTGCGGGAGCCGCGCGGCCGCGGCGTCGAGCCAGCACGGCCGCCAGCGCAGGGCGGCCCACAGGAAGATGGTGTAGGCCAGCAGGTAGGGCAGGAACCAAAGGTGATTCCAGGTCGGCAAGATCAGGCAGCGGCCGGGCGCGGAGCAAAAACCGCCGTAGGCGCTGACGTACAGACGCATGAAGTCGAGCGCGCTGCCCGCGTAGCCGTGTTTCTGCACCACTTCGAAGTAAGACTGCGGCGGCACGATCACGAACACGCCGAACAATAAGGGGATCACCAGCCGCCGGGCGCGCTGGGTGAGTGTTCCGCGAGTAGCTCCCATGCGCGCGAGCATGATCGCGCTGGCTGCGTGTGCGTCAATGCGAACTGCATGATCACCGCGCAGGCGGGTTGTTCATTGCCGATGTCGAGGTGACTTGTCGCTTCGCCACCGACCCGATTCACCGCCGGTGCGTCAAGTCGCCTGCGGATCGGCGACCGCTGACCGCTACGCCATGGTCTACGCCGCCCTGCGCAAGGCCGGGGCGCCGATCCCAACCAACGACATGTGGATCGCGGCCACGTGTCTCGAGCATGGTGCCGGGTTGCTGGCGCTCGACGCTCACTTCGGCTGCGTCGGTGGCTTGCGAGCGGGAATGCAGCTGGATGACTTCCAACCTTGAGTCGCGGGGCGAATCGTTGCGGCCGCGAAGCGATGGCGATCCCGCTGATGCAGAACAAAGTAGCCACGTTGCTACAATCGTGCCGCGAGGTGAACCATGACGATGACGACGCTGTCCAGCCGGGAGTTCAATCAGGACACGAGCAAGGCCAAGAAGGCCGCCAAGGGTGGGCCCGTGTTCATCACGGACCGCGGCCGGCCGGCGCATGTGCTGCTGAGCATTGAGCACTATCAATCGTTGGTGGCGCCAGCGGCCAGCATCATCGATCTGCTGGCGTTGCCGGGCGCGGAGAGGGTCAGGTTCAGCGCGCCGCGTGTGCGCAAGCTGAGCAAGGCGGCGGACCTGACGTGACCTTCCTGCTCGACACGAACGTTGTGTCGGAACTCCGCAAGGCCAAGTCGGGCAAGGCCCACGCGTCAATGACTGCATGGGCGGCCAGCGTGAGCGCCGGCAGCCTGTACTTGTCGGCGATCACGCTGCTCGAACTCGAGATGGGCGTTCTGCAGATCGAGCGGCGCGACACTGCCCAGGGGCGAATCATGCGGTCGTGGCTGGATGGTCACGTGCTGCCCGCATTCGCTGACCGGGTGCTGGCCGTCGATGCCGCCGTGGCTTTGCAGTGCGCGCGTCTGCATGTGCCGGACCGGCTGAGCGAGCGCGACGCCATGATCGCCGCGACCGCGCTGGTGCATGGCATGACCGTGGTCACCCGAAACGAGGCTGACTTCGAGGCCAGCGGGGCGGCGGTGTTGAATCCCTGGATCGGGTAGAGGGCCTGTCTGCGGCCGCATTGCGAGCCCTGGCTGTCACTCTTGCGTGATGGGTGCGTGTTGCCGTCAGCGCACCGCCTTAAGTGGTGAGTGCCGCGCTGCCTCGTCACCTTGCGGCACGCGCCGCCAACAGACCCCGCTTCAGCGCGCCAGCGTGGGCTGCGATAAACGGTGGTGGAAGGGCATTGCCAATCATCAAAGCGATGGACTCCTTGCCGTGCTCTACATTGAAGCGGTAGTCTCGCGGAAATCCTTGCAGAACCGCAGCCTCACGCAGAGTGATGTTGCGATTGTAGGAAGGGTGGAGGAAACGACCTTTGGATGGGTTGTGGCAACCGCTGGTGATGGTGGGTGCCACATCGTCCCACGACATGCGGCCGTAAACATCCTTGAATCCGTCGCTGCGCTTGTGGCACTCCAGTTGATGCTTTTCACCGAGGTCGCTGCGGCTACCGCCATTCTTTGGAACGAGTGCGATGAGTTCGCGAACCTGCCTTGAACGGCACTCACCCATGCCATGTAGCCTGTCTTTGGTCGTCGACGGTGCACCGAGGCCACTCAGTGCTCTGCGTACATTGATGCGGTGCGGCACCTTGTCTGCGACTACCGGCGAGTGCACTCGAGATGCCAACATGATGAGCCGCTTGCGCCGCTGGGGCACCTGATAGTCCGAAGCATCCAGCACATGGACGACGGTCTGATATCCCAGTGCATGCAGCTTGTTGCGCATGCGGGTGAAACGCGCGTCCCTGGCAAGCGCTGGAACATTCTCCAGCATCACGGTCTTCGGCTCCATCACACTGATGAACCGGAGGAAGTCCGTGATTAGGTTGTTTCGATCATCCGTGACGGATGTGCGCTGATTTCTTGTACGTAGCCTGGAGAACCCTTGGCATGGGGGGCAGCCCGCGAGAACGTCAAGCTCCCCTGCCTCCAGCCCCAAATCTCGCAATAGCGCGGCCGGATCGAGCGTGCGAACGTCTTGGCGATAGAGGCGAACGCTGGCGTGGTTGAGGTGATAGGTCTCACCGGCCTTTGCATCAATTTCTACGGCGGCAGCAACCGAAAAGCCAGCCTGCATGAGGCCCAAACTTAGCCCTCCACAGCCGCTGAAGAGGTCGACCGCATGCAAGGGCTGCTCGCTCAAAATGTTCTTGTTTTTCTGGGCCATGGTGCGAATCCGGGATGGTGATGTGTTTAGTGCTTGTCTTTCGACGTTCAACCAAACCGACCTCAAACCGCATTAGTGTTCTGCAAATACGTGTGCAGAGACTGCGCAAGCAGCAAGAGTTCTGGAGAGTTCGCCCTCTTCAGGGCCAGAAGTGTTTCGCCATGCCCGTCGATTCGCTCAGCGCTGACGTCCGGTCCGTAGAGGGCCTTGGCCAGAACTGAAAGCCTGTTCTTGCACTCTTGTGCATTCTGCGCAGGGCCGAGCTCGCCAGCTGCACGAAGCACGAGTTCCTCAGGACAGCTCGTCGGAATGTAGGAGAGGTTCTTCCGAATCCAGGCAAGGTACTTCCTGCAAGCCAAATTGAGCTGCGCTTGGTTGACGCCGCCTACGCCGCCGTCCGGTGAGAACTCAGGCCAGACGCCAGTAGCGGCGAGTACCTTCGCCTCCAGCTGACTGTCGTCTGCTGCGGGAATGCTGTCGGGATCTTCAAAGGCTTCCAACTTGCGCTGGTCACCGTCTAAGAGCACCAGCGTGTGTTCCGGCGACTCCATGAGGAACGGGATGCGGTACTTCAGAATTGCACCCGCGCCGCCGCTTGGGAAATCGACTCGAAAGACCTTCCGCTCGGCCTCGTCCTCCAGCATCAGCAATGCCTGATCAACAACCAATTTTGCCAGGCGATCTTCTACGAGCACCCGAATTTCGTTGCCACCTGATGCCCCGAGGCGGCGAAACGCTGCGTAGGGGTGAGTCGAAGGAATCACAGCGAAGCGTCCGTCAGCCAACTGATGGAAGGTCTTGATTGCGTCGTCCGGGAGCGCTGCTACCAAGTGCGGCGAATGAGTCGAAAAGACCACCTGGAGCTGCCGCTTGCGCGTCATCTGAGCGAGAAACGCGAGCAAACGCTCTTGCGCGCCCGGATGTAGCGATACCTCCGGCTCGTCCAACAGCACCAGCGTTCCCCTGTCGGCGGCGAGAACTTGCACCACACAACTCGTGACGGCGACCTCGCCGCTGCCCGCGAAAGCTTCGCTGTACCTGCCGTACTGTGTCTTGAACACAATGCTCAGGCCGCCGTCGCCTTTGAAGAGACGGTGTTTGATCCACCTTGCCTCGTTGTACTTGCGACCGAGTACGAAGCTGACGATGTCGAGCTCCTCCTGCGTCAGAAGTCGATTCTCTGTCGCCAGCTTGCGATTTCGATAGATGACCGAGGTGTCGCCGGCTTCGATAACCCGCGCGAGCAGGCCAGCGTCGTATCGCACTTGATCCACCTTTGTCGCGATGCGTCGATTCGTTGCAAGCTTCTTGGCGCCGTCAACGGACTTGAAGAGCGCCGGATCCTTACCGAAGTAGAAGTACTTGTCGAAGGCGCTGAGCTCCTTGCGGAAGTTGATATACAGAACCTTGCGTTTGACCGGGTTCCACCTGTCCTTGCTTCGCCCGACCAGCTTCTTGTTGGCGGGCAACTGGGGCTCGACCATCTGATCGCCGGTCGTCTCTTTCGTCGGTTCCCAGTAGTTCGGATTCGGCCGATCGTTTCGGGTCTTGCGCACTCGCGCCTTGCGGGTCTCGACGATGCCTTTGAATCCGTTGTTGTAGTGCCCGTACACATAGCGACTCGGACTTCCCTCGCCTTCTTCGATGGGATCAACCTTGGTGCTGAACCAATATTGCCCGGTCGAATTGCGATCAGGCGCTCCGTACAGCGCGTTGAGCACGGATGTCTTGCCCGAACCGTTTGAGCCGACGAGAGCCGTGACCGGAAACTCGAATTCGATTCGAGCGCCGTCGGCCATGTTCTTGAAGCGCGGGAATCGAATGTGGGTGATGTAGCCGGGGAAGGCCTTGGAGAACTTACCCCGGTTGGCATCGAGTTGCGTCAGTTCATCTCGAAGGTCAATCATCAGATCGTCTCCTCTCGGCTGGCTTTCGTATCCTCGGCTTGAAGATTGTCGCGCAGTGCTGGTCCCGCAGAGCGGTCTTCTGGCACTGGCAGCGGGTCGTCGCCTCTAGCGCGAAGCTTGAGCCCCGCTCAGCGCACCACCTGCAACCGCAAGCGCCGCGCCGCCTCCTCCGCGCGCGCGTCGTCGATCTCGCGCAGCACGGCACCCACATTCGCCGGTGCATCGTCGCGCTTGAAGAGGCCGGTCAACCGCACCGCCGGGTGCAGCACGCCACGCCGAAACATGTCCCAGATCTCGTCGCCATGCTGGCTGTGCAGCAACTCCGGCGCGAAGCGGCCGAAGAAGTGGTTCAGGTTGCCCACGTCGCGCAGCAACATGCGCTGCGCGTGGTTGTTGCCGGCCGCGTCCACCGCCTGCGGCAGGTCGATGATCACCGGGCCGTCTGCCGCTAACAAGATGTTGAATTCGGACAAGTCGCCGTGCACGATGCCGGCGCACAGCATGCGCACCACTTCCGTCAGCAGCGTCGCGTGGTGGGTGCGCGCCTCGGCCGCCGTGAACTGCACGTCGTTCAGGCGCGGCGCGGCGTCGCCGTGGGCATCGACGACGAGCTCCATCAGAAGCACACCATCATGAAAGTTATACGGCTTGGGCACACGCACGCCCGCGCCGGCCAGCCGGTACAGCGCATCGACTTCGGCGCTTTGCCACGCCGCTTCTTGCGACTCGCGGCCGAACTTCGTGCCCTTGGCCATCGCGCGCGCCTGGCGCGTGTTCTTCACCTTGCGGTTCTCGGTGTAGTCCACGGCCTGGCGAAAACTGCGCTGGTCGGCTTCCTTGTAGACCTTCGCGCAGCGCGTTTCGTCGCCGCAGCGCACGACGAACACCATCGCCTCTTTGCCGCTCATGAGCTGGCGCGAGACGCTGTCGATCAGGCCTTCTTCGACAAGAGAGCGCAGCCGAGGCGGAGCTTTCAAGCGCGCGCTCTCGCGCGTTGCCGGTGCATCTGCGCCAGCGGCCGCTTGCCCTTGAGCTGGCGCTCGATGCCGTCGTTCAACTGGCCGCGCAACGCGTGCACGGCTTCCAGGTGGCCATAGGCGCCGGGAAAGCGCAGGTCGAGCCACAGCCACAGCGTGCACGCGCGCAGTGCCTGCTCCATGCGCTCAAGGCGGCTGTGGCCATCCACCTGATCCAGGAACCATGGCGTGCCTTCTTTGCCGTTGAGTGCGTGGTTGCTGCTCCACTGCAGGAACTCCAGGCGCTGCGATTCGGTGCGCGTGTCCACGGGTGCTTGCGCATAGATGAAGCGCTCCTTGAGCGTGAGCTTCGCGGCGCTGGTGTCCAGCGCTTCGGCGAGTTCCAGCATCTGCTCCAGCTCGGCCACCGCGAAGTGCGCGTTGTCGAGCTTGAGCTGCGCCATGAACACGTCGAGCACGTCGCGCAGCTTGGTCTTGTGCAGGCGCGCCGAAATCGTCTCGATGTGCCAGCCGTTCGGCGCCACCGGCGCCTTGAAGGGACTCGGTGCACGCGGCGTCTTGCCGAGCAACTCTTTCAGCACGCGCAGCGCCGAAGGTTCGGCCTCCTTGAGCACGCCGACGAAGCCTTCTTCGTAGATGCCGAAGCGCCCGGCGCGACCCGCGATCTGGTGCACTTCCGATTCATTCAACTCGCGGTCGTCCTGGCCGTCGAACTTCGTCATCGTGCTGAACAGCACGCGCCGGATCGGCAGGTTCAGGCCCATGCCAATGGCGTCGGTCGCGACCAGAATGTGCGACTGCCCGCTCGCAAAGCGTTCCGCCTCGCGCTTGCGCACCTCGGGCGGCAGCGCGCCGTAGATCACCGACACGGGGTGGCCGCTCGCGGCGATCTGATCCCGCAGCATCAGCACGTCGCGCCGGCTGAACGCGACCACTGCATCGCCGAGTTTGAGGCTGGAGGTCGGCACCGGCTGCGGCAGCATGTCCACATGCTGTTTGCGGTCGAAGTGGCGCACTTCACAGCGCTCGCCGCACAGGCCGAGCAGGTTTTCGATGGCGGGCACGGCGTAGGCCGAGCAGATGATGATGACTTCGTTCGCCGGCACGGCCACGATGGCCTGCGTCCAGGCCCAGCCGCGCGAGGAATCGAAAATCATCTGCGCTTCGTCGATCACCGCCACGTCGATGGGTTTGTTCGTGCCGACCATCTCGATCGTGCTTGAGATCACGCGTGCTTCCGGAGCCGGAATGTTCTCTTCGCCGGTGAGCAGCGAACACGCGACGCCGCGCGCCGCGAGGCGATCCCGCCCTTCTAGTGCCAGCAGGCGCAGCGGCGCGAGGTAGGCGCCGTCGAAGGCTTGCGCCAGGCGCTCGAACGCGGCGTGCGTCTTGCCGCTGTTCGGCGGGCCCACATAGAGCGTCACGCTGCGTTGCAGGCGGCGTGCTTTTTCAAACGTGTCTGGGTAACCTTGAAACGCGAGTTCGCTGTTCAGGCCGTCGAGTGCCTCCATCTCGGCGACGCGGTGCTCCCAGCGGTCCTGCGCGCGCGAGCAGGCGGCCTTCAACTCGGCAAGCGTTTGCGGCGTCGCGCACTCCGATTGCAGGCGCGGCAACAGTGATTCGACGTGGCGCGGCTTGTCGGCGCGGCTGCGCGCGATCAGGGCTTCGAGGTGGGTGGTCAATTCACTCGCGTCGGGGTAGGGCGGTGGTGGCCCCAAGGCCTCAAGCAAGGCGGCGATGTCGCCGCTGCGGTAGTAGGCCCAGATCGGCGCGCCATCGACATTCACGCGAAACGACACCGGCACGCGCCAGCCGGGCTCCGACAACTTCAGCTCCTGGCTCAGCAGGCGTGACCACAGCTCCTGCTGGCGCGTCACGCCCAATGAGTCGAGCATGGCGCCGCGCTCCAGCAGCAGGGGGCGCGCCGTCGGGCCGGTACCCAGGGCGTCGAGATGCGTGATCGCGCTGTCCATCAGCTCCGGCGCGATCCAGCGACTCGGCCGCTGACCGGGGACCGGCTTTTGCAGTAGCACGAAGCCGAGTTTGTCGAGATGCAGTTCGAAGCCCTTGCTGTTCTCGGCCACGAAGTCGCCGGGTTTGACGACTTGCGGCAGCACATAGGCTGCCTGGCGGATGCGTGCGAGCTGTTCTTTGCCGATGTGCGCTGGCACGCGTTTGGCGTGGCGCGGGTTGGGCAGATTCAGGGGTTCGGGCGCGGTGTGCGGGGGGAGGGTGGGGTTTGCGGTGACGTTCATTCAGCCTTTTCGAGGCGCGGTCTGCTGACCTGCCTATGCGCGCGATTATCGCGTGTGCGCGTCAGGCCCAGGAAATTGAGCTGGTTTTCCCCCGCGCGGCCCTTGATGAGCGGCAAGGTCACGATAATCGCGCATGAACATTTCCCTCAGCGCCACCGCCGCCGCCGGTGCATCCGACAAAGCCCACGCGCAAGGCGTGCCCAAGGTGGGAACGCCGGTTTCCGGCCCGTCGTTCAGCAGCCTGCCCCTGCCCCCCGCCGCGCTGGAAAACCTCGCGCGCTTGGGCTATATGGGCATGACGCCGATCCAGGCCGCGACCTTGCCACTCGCGCTCGCCGGGCACGACCTGATCGCCCAGGCCAAGACCGGCAGCGGCAAGACGGCAGCGTTTGCGCTCGCGCTGTTGACAAACCTGAACCCGCGGCGCTTTGCCGTGCAGTCGCTCGTGCTCTGCCCGACGCGCGAGCTTGCTGAACAAGTGACGCAGGAAGTGCGGCGCCTGGCAAGGGCCGAAGACCACATCAAGGTGCTCACGCTTTGCGGCGGCGCGACGATGCGCCCGCAGCTCGCGAGCCTGGAGCACGGTGCGCACGTCGTGATCGGCACGCCCGGGCGCCTGATGGACCATCTGGAGCGCGGCAGCTTGCAGCTCGATGCGCTGAACACGCTGGTGCTCGACGAGGCCGATCGCATGCTCGACATGGGCTTCTTCGACGACATCTCGACGATCATCAAGCAGTGCCCGAAGCCGCGCCAGACCTTGTTGTTCTCGGCCACCTACCCGCCGGGCATCGCCAAGCTCGCCGCGGCGTTCATGCGCGAGCCGAAAGAGGTAAAGCTGACCGAGGCGCATGCCGCGGCGAAGATCCGCCAGCTCTTCATTGAAGTTCGTGAAGACCAGCGCCTGCATGCGGTGTCGCAACTGCTGAACCACTACCGGCCGGTCAGCACGCTCGCGTTTTGCAACACCAAGCAGCAGTGCCGCGATCTGGTGCAGGTGTTGCGCGCGTCTAGCTTTGCGGCGCTTGAGCTGCACGGCGACCTCGACCAGCGCGAGCGCGACCAGGTGCTGGTTCGCTTTGCGAACCGCAGCTGCAGCGTGCTGGTGGCGACCGACATCGCCGCGCGCGGCCTGGACATCGAGCAGTTGGAGGCCGTGATCAACGTCGACGTGACGTTCGAGCCCGCCACGCACACGCACCGCATCGGCCGCACCGGCCGGGTAGACGCCGCTGGCTGGGCCTTCAGCCTGGCGAGCCTGGAAGAGATGGCGCGCATCGGCCAGATCGAAAAAGAACTCGGCTTCACGACGCAGTGGCAAAAGCTTGACGAGCTGAGCAGCACTGCAAGTGAGCCGCTGCGCCCGCCGATGGCGACGCTGCAGATCATGGGCGGGCGCAAGGAGAAGATTCGCCCCGGCGACGTGCTGGGCGCGCTCACCAAGGACATGGGCTTCGATGCCGCGCACATCGGCAAGATCAACGTCAACGACTTTTCGACTTACGTGGCGGTGCGGCGCGACATTGCCGAGAAAGTGGCGCAGCGTCTGGGCTCGGGCAAAGTGAAGGGGCGGAGTGTGAAAGTGCGCTTGTTGGAGGCTTGAGTGGCTTGAGTGGCTTGGAGGGGCTTCACGTGGCTTCACTTGGCTTGACGCAGCTTGAGACGCGTCAACCCGCCAGCGGCACTGCGATTGCAAGATACGATGCGGGCCGCTTTGGCGTGCGTTCGATGAGCCGCTGGCTTGCAACCTTGCCCCATGGACCCCACTGAACGCCGACTCCTGCTGATTCGCCGCCTGGCCGGCGTGTGCGCCGTGCTGGTGCTGGCCGTCACATCATTCAGCGCCTATCTGCGCCTGACGCACGCCGGCCTGGGCTGTGCGGATTGGCCGCAGTGTTATGGCCAAAGCCTGCGCCAGGCGCAGCAAGGCGTTCCCGTCAGCGTCAGCGCGGATGCGCAGATCACCACTGCTGTGGTTCGGCTCGCGCACCGCGTGCTCGCCACGCTGGCGCTGTTGCTCGTCGTGATGATGGTGCTGGTGTGCCTGGCATCCCGCCCGATGCTGCGCACCGAAGGCGCGATCGCGCTCGCGCTGCTCGCCCTGGCGCTGTTTCTCGCGGTGCTCGGGCGCTGGAGCAGCGCGGCGCGCATTCCCGCCATCACGCTGGGCAATCTGCTCGGCGGTTTTGCGATGGTGGCACTGTGCGCGCGCCTGGCCGTGGCTGGCGTGCCGGTGCCGGCGCTGCGGCTGCGTATCTGGGTGGCGGCAGCGACACTCCTGCTGCTCACGCAAATAGCGCTCGGCGGCTTGGTCAGCGCGTCCTATGCGGCGCTGAGCTGCAGCGACTGGTCGCAATGCCTGGCTGCGGCACAACACGCGGGCTGGGACACGCTCAACCCCTGGCGTGAGCCGCGGCTGCAAGCGCTGCCGCCGGTGAACCCGGACGGCGCGCTGGTTCACCTGCTGCACCGCGGCCTGGGAATCGCGCTCGTCGCGCTCGTGCTGCCGTTGGCGGTATTCGCGCTGCTGCGTGGCCGGCCCGCCAGCGCGGCGTCGTTGTCGATCTTGCTCGTGGCTCAGGTGGCGGTCGGGTTGATGATGAGCCTGAGTGCGCTGCAACTGCAGTTCGGCTTGCTGCACAACGTGTTGGCCGCGGCGCTGCTCGCCGCGCTCGTGCTGCTGTTTTGATGCCACTCTGCGTTCAACCACATAAGGACAAACGAGTTGCGGGTCCTCGCCTTCGGCCCGTCGCCGGCGGTCAACGTAGGTTCGGCCTGCCGTCGTCGTGGCTGCAGGGCGACGGCGGCGCCCCCGTTCTCCGGCCCACGCTCGCGGGGCAACGTCGATGCCTGCAATCCGCAGCCGCGTCAACACGGTTACGCCCTGGATAGCTTGAGGACACCGCGAATCGGGCCTGCGTCCGGGGGCACCACCGCCGCCCTGTTTCATCCTCGGGCGGCAGACCACGCCTTTGCCTGCCACGCTGCTTGACGCCCGCATGCAGCTCAGGAGTTTGGTCAGCAACCGACCGACAGCAGACCGCCATTTCCATGCGACCGAATGCGGCGTGGTTTGCTACGCGGGCTGTGCCGCGCCGCCACTCGGCGGGGTGAACGCATCGGTGAAGCACATCCCCTCGCCCAGCCCCTGCGTCAGGAACGCCGGCACAGCCGCTTCGACCATCTTGACCGATCCGCACACATAGACCTCGTGCTCGCGCAGGTTGGGAAAGTCTTGCAGCATCGCCTCATGCACGAGGCCGGTGCGGCCGCTCCAGGCGTCTGCGGGGTCGGGTTCTGACAACACCGGGATGAAGCGAAAGTGCGCGTGATCCCGCTGCCACTGCTGCGCGAGATCGAACGCGTACAGGTCGGCGCGTTTGCGCGCGCCCCAGTACAGCCGCATCGGCCGCGTGAGGCCGCACGCGAAAGCGTCTTCAACGATGCTTTTCACCGGCGCGAAACCGGTGGCCCCGGCGACGAACAGAATCGGGTGCTCGCCCTCACGCAACGTGAAGTCACCCATCGGCCCTTCGAAGCGCAAGGTGTCGCCGACCACCATGGTCGTGAACACCTGGCCGGTGAAGCGCCCGCCGGGCACGCGCCGCACATGCAACTCGATGTGGCCGAGTACCTGCGGCGCGTTGGCGAACGAGAACGCGCGCCGCTGGCCGTCGTCCAGGATGATGTTGATGTACTGGCCGGCCTGGAAGGGGATGGGTTCGCCGTTCAGAGGCGCGAGTTTCAGGCGCATCACCTCGGGTGCCAGCAGCTCGATGCGATCAACACGCGCGACATGCGTCTTGACGGCAGTTGCGTGTTGCGCATCGCCTTCGACGTCGATCTCCACATCGGACAGCGCCGTGGCGCAGCACATCAGCGCCTGGCCCTGGGCGCGTTGTGCATCGGACAACGCGCTGCGCTGATGGACGCCGTGGTCGACGCTGCCGTGCAGCAGCGTGCAGCGGCACTTGCCGCAGCCGCCGTTGCGGCACTCGAAGGGCAGCGCAACGCCGTGGCGCAGGCCCGCTTCGAGCAGCGTTTCGCCGCTGCGCACCTTGAGCGGCTCTGGGCTCGGGTGAATCGTCAACTGAAACTCACCCGCGCCGCTGCGCGTGCGGCGCGGCGCGAGCCACGGCAGGGCGAGCAGCGCGGCGGTGCCTGCCGCGACCAGCGCCCACACCTGGGCCAGTGGCAGCGCGTAGAACAGCGGGAACAGCGCGAGCAGGAACCAGTCGAACTCGAGCTCGGTCACGGCCACGCTCAGGTCGGCGGCGCCGCCCTGGCTCAAGGCCGGGCGCAGCAGCGACAGCACGAGGAGCGTCAGGCTCAGGCTGATCATGATGATCCGCGGCGGGTTCGTACTCGCCTTCGGCACACGCTGTACATGGATGAACATCAGCAGCAGCACGACCAGCGGAATGCCGATGTGCATGAACGCGAGCAGCGAGAAGAAGCGGTCGTTCACGCTGTACGTGTAGATGAAGTTGCGGCTCAGCGCGCCGCCGAAGCCGGGCAGCCAGTCAAGCCACTCGAAACTCGCGACGATGACAAACTGCGCGAGCCGATCCCACGGCAGCATGTAGCCGTTGATGCCTGACACGTACACACCCCACAGCAGTGCGACGCCGCTGACCCAGGAGAACCAGCGAAAGCCGCGGAAGTGGTCGAACGCGAAATGACGCAGCAGGTGCAGCAGCATCGTCAGCACCAGCGCGTCAGACGCATAGCGGTGCACGCTGCGCAAGACGCCGCCCGCGAACCACTGGCGATGCGTCAGCGCTTCGACTGATGTGTAGGCGTCGGCGACGCTGGTCTCAAAAAACGCATACAGGTACAAGCCGCTGCCGCACACCACCCAGAACAGGAAGAAAGTGATGGCGCCGAGGTGGTAGAGCGGATTGAGGCGATCTCCGAATGCCGCATTGAACAGCGCCTCGATGCGCAGAAACAGCCCTTGCAGCAGGCTTTGCAGCGCCTTGATCATGCGGCTGCGGCTGCGGCGCCCTGCGATGTCGGGCGCCGCATCGCCTGCAGCGTGAGGAACACGAAAATCAGTCCGCCGATGATGGCGACCAGCCCCCCCAGCCCCATCAGGCCCATGCCGGCGATTTCGCCCGTGCTGCGCAGCACCTGTTCTGCGCCCGCCACCTTGCGCTGCACGCCGTAGCCGCCCGACCACACCAGGCCGAGAATGTGCAGCAACTGGCCGGCGCCGTAGATCAGGGGCTGCACTGTGGCCAGCCGACCCTGCGGCGCCGCGTAACCGAGCTGCGGCAGGAGCCGATACACCAGGCCCATCAGCGCCAGCGTCACGCCGACGATGCAGCCGTGGTAGTGCGCGGGGATTCGAACGTTCGCGCCAGCGATGAACACGCCGATCAGGCCGCCCGCGGCGAACAGCACGATCGACGCGAGCAGCGCTGCGCGCAGCGGACGCTGTGGGGGATGTAGGGGCTCAACTCGGGCGACGTGTCGAAGCCCCAGCGCCACCGCCAGGCCGACCGGAAGAATGGCCAAGCCACCGCCGACGCGCATCGCCCATGTGTGCAAGTTGCGGTGTTCCACCGAAGCGATGTCGTGCGCGACGTAGGCCAGCGGCGTGACGAATACGCTGGCCAGTGCGAGCGCGAACAGGATCAGCGCGACGCGTGGGCTCAGCGG
>JANOLJ010000129.1:0-18865 GCA_031419715.1 Burkholderiales bacterium
TGGAGGGAATCGCTGACCGTGCCGACGCACCGACCTTGGAGGCCAGCGCATCGCCGAGCATGAAGTACAGGTTGCCGAGCACGCCCGCGGCGGCGACCAGGAGCGCGAGTCGAGCCGGCGAGAAGTTCTGAAAGTTCATCCGACAGCTCCTTGCACGACGTGGGCAGAAACGAGCATAGATTCGTTGTATCACGCGACGGCTGACGGGAACCTGACCAACCGTCTAGGCCATGCATGGGCGCGAATTCGTCCGCGAGGCTCGGCCACGAGTCGCGGTGGACTCGCGTATCCTGTCGCGCGGCACTGCGGCGCGTCAGTGGGTGACGCCTGCTTTCTCGTCGTGGTTCGTCGACTCGCCCCTGACCGGCCCCTCGACAGGCCGTGCCTGGAGCTTTATGACATGCGAATCCTCGTTGTTGAAGACGATCTCGTGTTGCGTGACGTGATGTTGCGCAGCCTCGGCGATGCCGGCCACCGCGTCGATGTCGCCGCGACCGCGGCGGACGCACGCCACTTGTGGCGCGTGCAGCCGTTCGACGCAGTGCTGCTCGATCTGAACCTGCCCGATGGCAGTGGCCTGACCGTCCTGCGCGAGGCACGCGCGCGCAACGACCGCACTCCGGTGCTCGTGCTGACCGCGCGCAACCGGACCGACGAGCGCATCGCCGGGCTCGACGCGGGCGCCGACGACTATCTGGGCAAACCTTTCGATCTTGCCGAAGTTGACGCCCGGCTGCGCGCCCTCGCCCGGCGCGCCCATGATGCGGACGATCGCTGCGAGGTGGGTGATCTGATCCTTGAGCGCAAGGCTGGCCGCTTCTTCGTGCGTTCGCAGCCCGAACCGGCGCCCTTCGAGTTGCCAGCGCGCGAGCACGAGGTGTTGCTTGAGCTGATGACCCCGCCGGGACGGGTGGTCAGCAAGCGCACCTTGTCCGACAAGTTGTCGGACTTCGATGATGCGCTGGCCGCGAACGCGCTTGAGGCGTTCGTCTCGCGCCTGCGCAAGAAACTCGCGGGGACCGGCGCGAGCATTCGCACGTTGCGCGGGCTCGGGTATGTGATCGAAACCCAGGACGCGTCGCCATCGTGACGGCCCTGGCGAGCCAACACACGCCGTCCGCGGGCGAGCGCCCATCGATGCGCTCGCGCCTGTTGCGGCGCGTGTTGCTCCCCTTGGCGTTGATCTGGGTGATCGGCTCCGTGACTGCGTTTGCAGTGGCGCACTTCTTCACGATTGAGGCATTCGACCGCGCATTGGTTGACGACGCCCGGGCGATCGCGGCCTACGCGGTCGAACGCGACGGGCAACTGGTGCTCGACATTTCCGATCGGGAACTGCGCGCGCTGCTGCCCGACAAGGACGAGAAGGAATTTTTCTCGGTATGGCGCGCAGATGGGTCGGCGCTCGCCGGCAATGCGGTCTTGCAGCCTGCGCAGCTCAAACCTGGCAAGCGCTGGGAGTTCAGTGACGCGTCATACCAAGGCGCCGAGCTGCGCATGGTGACGTTGAGGCTGCCCGGGCAGGGGGCGGCCTCGGTGGTTGTTGCCCAGACGACGCAGGAGCGGCAGGAACTGCTGCATCGCCTGGGCGCGTACTCAAGATTGCCGCAGGCTGCGCTGATTCTCTTGCTCGGATGGTGGTTGTACCGCACGGTCGGCCTGGAACTGGCTCCGCTGGAGCGCCTGCAGGCGGTGCTGGCGAAACGCGATTCAACCGATTTGTCGCCGCTGGACAGCGCCGCGCCATCGCTTGAGGTTGCACGTCTGGCGCAGGCGATCAACGAGTTGATGCTGCGCATCGGTCGTGGTGTGCAGGCGCAGCGCGAGTTCACGGGCAACGTCGCGCATGAGTTGCGTACGCCCCTCGCGGGGATCCGCGCGCTGGCCGAGTATGGCCTGGCGCATTCCGATCCCGCGATCTGGAAGGCGCAGTTGCGCAGCATAGCGAGTAGCCAGGAGCGTGCCAGCCACCTCGTCGATCAGCTGCTCGCGCTGGCGCTGGCCGACGAGGCGCGCGATACCTTGGCGCTCGAACCTGTGCGCGTTGACGAGATCACGCGCGATGCGGTGCTCACCCAGTTGCCGCGTGCCGACGCGCGAGGCGTTGATCTGGGTGCCCTCGGGCTCGATGAACCGATGCTGGCGTTGGGGAACACCGTACTGATCGAGGGCGCATTGAACAACCTGATCGACAACGCCCTGCGCCACGGCTGCGTGGACGGCGTCGACGAGCCTGCGGTGACGGTGGAGGTACGTCGCCACGAGGGCAACGTGTTGGTCTCGGTGACCGATAACGGCCCCGGAATCGACGATGCGCAGCGGGCGCACCATCTGCAACGTTGGGCACAGGGGCACGCGGGCGCGACACGCGGTGGCGCGGGCCTTGGCTTGGCGATCGCGGCGCGTTACGCGACGATACTCGGCGGCACGCTGACCCTCGCCACGGCACCTGGCGGGAGCGGACTTCGCGCGACCTTGACGCTGCAAACTCGTCCTTGATTCAAGCACTCGCCCAGAACACCGCGAACCATCGGTTCGGGTCGGTCCAGTGGCGAGTGGCTGTGAACCCGGCGCGGCGCAGCAGCGCGTCGAAGTCAGCGACGTTGTACTTGTAGGAGTTCTCGGTGTGGAGTCGCTGCCCTGGCGCGAAGCTGCGCTCGCCGCCGTCCCAGCGCACCGTGAGCGCGTGCCGCGCTTCGAGGTGCATCTCGATGCGCGAGTGCTCGGTGTTGAACAGCGCCACATGGCGCCAGTCGCGCACCGCGAAGTCCGAGCCGATCAGGCGGTTCAGGTGCAGCAGCATGTTCAGGTTGAATGCCGCGGTGACGCCCAGCGCGTCGTCGTAAGCCGGCACCAGGAGTTCCGTGGCCTTGACGAGGTCCACGCCGATCAACAGGCCGCCGCCTCGCGCCTGGCGTTGCACGCCGCGCAGAAACCCCTCGGCCTGCACCGGCGTGAAGTTGCCGATGCTCGAACCCGCGTAGAAGAACACCGGCCCACCTTGCGCCACGCTGCCCGCGGGCAAGTGCAGTTCGGCGGAAAAGTCCAGCCCGACACCGGCCACGTTCAGACCCGGGTATTCGCGCTGCACCTGGGCTAGCCCCGTGCGCAGAAAGTCGACCGAAATGTCCACCGCGACATAGCTCGCCGGGCGCAACAGCTCGATCCAGCGCAAGCCTTTCGCGCAACCTCCCGCGCCCAGGTCGATCAGGCTGCCCACCGCGCCGACCTCAGTGCCGATTGCCCTGGCGATTTCCCCGCCATGGCTGCCGAAGATGGCGGCCTCGGTGCGAGTCGGGTAGTACTCGGGAAGCTCCGTAATCGCCTCAAACAGGCGCGAGCCGAGGGCGTCGTACAGAAACTTTGGCGCGATGTGCGGCTGCGCCGCCGCCAGGCCACGCTGCAACTCGTCGCGCGTTGCGCCTTGGTCTTCGCGGTAGGTCTGGATGAAGCGCGGCGTGCGCTCGGCGGGCGTGGCGCTGCTGGGTCTGGCGAGGTCGTTCAAAAGCGGTCCCTGTTGAATGTCGAGTGCGAAGTGGTGAAGTGGGGCAAGCGGCTCAGCGCGCCAGCAGCCGCCGCCACGCATAGCTGAGCGCGTCCACCAGGGCGACCAGCAGCAGCATCGCGCCCAGGATGGTGGCGGTCTTGCCCATGTGAAACAACCCCATGTGGAAAGACAGCAACTGGCCGAGGCCACCGGCGCCCACCACGCCCAGCACCGCGGCGGCGCGGATGTTGTTTTCCCAGCGATACAGCGTATAGCTCATCAACTGCGGCAGCACCTGCGGCAGTGTGGCGTAGAGGAACACGCCGGTGACGCTCACGCCCTGGGCGCGCAAGGCGTCGGCGGGCCCGGTGGGCGCGTTCTCAACCGCTTCGGCAAACAACCGACCGAGCACCCCCGTGGTGTGCATCGCCAGCGCCAGCGTGCCGGCAAAGGGGCCCAGGCCAGCGGCGATGAGCAACAGCCCCGCCCACACCAACTCGGGGATCGAGCGCAAGGCGTTGAGCAGCAGCCGGGTGGGGGCGCGGGCGTGGGCCGGGTCGGCGGCGTGCATCCTGCTGGCGGGCAGCGCCAGCAACAGTCCAGCCACCGCCGCCAGCAGCGTGCCCAGCGCCGACATCGCAAGCGTCTCCCAGGTGCCCATCGCCACCCGGCGCAAGAACTCGGGGCTGGTGTCGGGCGGAATGAACTCCGCCAGGAAGCGGCCCATGCTGCGCATGGCGTCCAAAGACAGGAATTGGCCCCACTGCAAGTTCAACGTGGCGAAACTGGCCACCACCAGCGCCAGCAGCGCGGCGGTGAACCAGCAGGCGCTGCAACGCGCACTGAACAGCGGCGGTGGCAGCTTGAATGGCGCATTAGCCGCTCCTGCCGTGGGCCGGGCGGAACGGTGGTTGCCGGGTGTGGACATGTTGTTAACCCAGCGCCTTGCGCAGGCCGGAGCTTACGCGGTCGGCCAGCGCCACCAGGGCCATGAAAACGGCCAGCATCGTCAAAACCTCACCGCCGTTGAACATCTTCATGCTGTTGTCCATCTGCTGGCCCAGGCCGCCGGCACCCACGAAGCCCAGCACGACCGAGCTGCGAATCGCGCATTCCCAGCGGTACACGGTGTAGCTCGTCAGCTCGGCGGCGTTTTGCGGCAGCAGGCCGTAAAAGAAAGCCTGCAGGCGCGAACTGCCGTTGCGCAGCAGGGTTTCGGTGGCGTGCGTTTCACCGCTCTCCAAGATCTCGCCGTACACCTTGCCCAGCATACCGCCATAGGTGAGCGCAATGGCGAGCACGCCCGCGGTCGGCCCCAGGCCCACGACACGCACGAACACCAGCGCCCACACCAGTTCGGGCACGCTGCGCAACACGATGAGCAGCCAGCGCAGCAGCTGGCGCAACACGAACGGGCCGCGCGCCATGCGCCCGGCCAAGGCTGAGATCGACAGCACGCGCGTGGACAGCAGCGTCAACGGCACCGCCAGCAGCCAGGCCAGCGTCATGCCCGCGGTCGCGATGGCCACCGTGCGCCAAGACTCCTGGGCGATCAACCACAAGAACTCGCCGCCCACGGCGGGCGGCAGGAAGCTGCTCAGGAATTGGCCGGTGACCTTGAGATTGCCGCGCTCCAGAAAGATCCACGGCCTGAACTCGGTGGCCAGCATCAGCGGCCACAGCAGCACCAGGCCCGCACCCAGCCAGAACACCCGGCCCAGCCAGGCTGGGTCGCGCTGGGGCGGGGGCAGGCTCAGGCTCGGGTTCATGGGTCGCGGGCTCAGCGGCAGTGCACGACGAGCGGCGCCGCTGTGGTCTCGGGTGTAGCGGTGGGCAGATCGGGTAGCGGTGCCTCGCCGCGCAGCTCGGCTTCGTGCTGGGCGTAGAGGAGCTCAAGCCGGTCGCGGCTGACCTCGGCCGTGGGCAGATCGAACTGCAGCTCGCCGTCGCGCAGGCCGATGATGCGCGGAAAGTGCGCGAGCGCCATGTCCACCTGATGCAGCGTGGCCACCAGCGTCACGCCGCGCTGCCGCGCTTGATCCACCAATGCGGCGGTGGCCTGGCGGGCGCGTGTGGGGTCCAGTGCCGACAGTGGCTCGTCCACCAGCCACAACTGGGCCGGCGCCAGCAGCGCGCGGGCCAGGCCGACGCGCTGGCGCTCGCCGCCTGACAGGCGGTCAACGCGGTCAAACAGTTTGTCGGCCAGGTCGAATCGTTCCAAGGCTTCGTGCGCTGCGGGGATGTCGCTTGGATACAGCAACGAGCGCAGGCTCGCCAGCAGGCCCATCGCCGGCAACCGGGCGGCAAGCACGGCCGTCACGACGCGCTGGCGTGGCGGCAGCGGCGGCACTTGGGGCGCGAGGAAGAGGCGGCCGCGCAGGCGTTGCAGCTCGGTGCGGGTCAGTTTCCAGGGGTCTTGCCCGGCCAGGAGCAGGCCACCCTGAGTAGGCTTGAGGGCGCAGGCCACGGCCTGCAGCAACGTGGTCTTGCCGGCACCCGAAGGGCCGATCACGGCCACTTGTTCGCTCGCTTGCACCGTCAGGCTCAGCCCGTCGATCGCGGCACGCGCGCCCGCGCGCGCCGCCGGGTGGCGTGCCGTCAATTGATTCAGTTCGATCAGCATAGGGGTCGCCGTGGTGCACACGCAGCAGCCGGCGCGCGCGGCCGGTGGCTGCGGGGCGGGCTCAGATCAAGCCCGCACTGCGACCTGCGGCTTCGAGTCCCTTGTAGTTCTCGGGGCTGGTGGGGATGTAGCGGGTGGCGCGATTGAGCTGCAGGATTTCCTTGCCCTCTGGTGTGGCCGGGTCGATGTCGAGCAGCGCCTTCTTCACCTTCTCGCGCAGGTCGGCGGGCATGTCGGCATGCACTGACCAGTTGTAGTTGAAGAAGGGCGGCGTGGTGAAGAAGACGTCCACCGCCTTGGTGTCGACCTTGTTCTCGGCGACGAACTTGCGCCACACGGTGATGTCGAGCGCCGCGGCGTCGACCTTGCCGCTGACCACGCTGGCGATGGTGGCGTCGTGCGCGCCGCTGTAGGCGATGCGGCGGAAGTCTTTCTCGGGGTTGATGCCGGCGGTGAGCAGGTTGTTGCGCGGCATCAGATGCCCCGAGGTGCTGCTTTGGCTGCCGAAGCTGACCTGCTTGCCCTTCATGTCGTCCAGCGTTTTGATGCCCGAATCGGTCTTGGCGATGAACACCGACTGGAATTTGGTGTCTTCTTCGCGCTGGGCGATGGGGATGATCTTGCCGCCGGAACGAATCTGCGCCTGCACATGCGTGAAGCCGCCGAACCACACCAGATCCACCTTCTTGTTGACCAGTGCTTCCACCGCGGCCGGGTAGTCGCTGACGGGCGTGAACTCCACCTTCATTCCCAAGCGCTTTTCAAGATACGAGGCCAAGGGCGTGAACTTGCGCACCTGCTCGGTCGCGGCCTCTTCGGGGATCGTGGTGACACGAAGGACCTGCTGCGCCTGGGCCAGGGTGCCGAATGTCAGAAGGGTGAGAAGGGTGAGAAGGGTGAGCAGGGTGAGAAGTGTGCAGGCCAGCCAGGCGCGGCGGGCAAAAAATGGGGTTGACGGGGACATGGGGTTCTCCTGCAATAGGGTGAGGGACGTGTCGAAAAAGACGCGGCCGGTCGACTTGGCTATCTCGGCGCGCATTTGAACCCATGTGGGCCTCGCGCGCCCGAGCGGCCGATGCATTCCCGGGCGGTCTGCTGGGTCAAGCGATAAGCCACAATCGCGCCCACGATGGATTTCGCAACGACGATGAACGACAGGCGTGATCTGGCCGGCAAGCACATCGTGCTCGGCCTGACGGGTGGCGTGGCGTGTTTCAAGTCGGCCGAGCTGACGCGCGCGCTCACCAAGGCGGGCGCCACGGTGCAGGTGGTGATGACGCAGGCCGCGGAGCAGTTCATCACCGCGGTGACGATGCAGGCGCTGTCGAACCGCGCCGTCTACACCAGCCAGTGGGACGCGCGCGAGCCGAACAACATGGCGCACATCAACCTCACGCGTGAGGCGCATGCCGTGCTGGTGGCCCCGGCCAGCGCCGATTTTCTGGCCAAGCTCGTGCACGGCCGGGCCGACGATCTGCTGAGCCTGCTGTGCCTGGCCAGGCCGATCGCGAGCTGCGCGCTGCTCGTGGCTCCGGCGATGAACCGCGAGATGTGGGCGCATCCGGCGACGCAGCGCAATGTGGCGCAACTGCGCGCTGACGGCGCGTTCGTGCTCGGCCCGGTCAGCGGCGACCAGGCGTGCGGCGAAGTCGGCGACGGGCGCATGCTCGAAGCGCAGGAGCTGCTCGATGAGCTGATCGCGCACTTTCAGCCCAAGGCGCTGCTCGGCAAACGCGTGCTGCTCACCGCGGGGCCGACGTTCGAGGCGATCGACCCGGTGCGCGGCCTGACCAATTTGTCAAGCGGCAAGATGGGCTTCGCGATCGCGCGCGCCGCGGCCGAAGCGGGCGCGCAGGTGACGCTCGTCGCCGGGCCGGTGCACTTGGACACGCCGCGCGGCGTGCGGCGCATCGACGTGGTGAGTGCACAGCAGATGTTTGACGCCGTGATGCCGCTGGCGCAGGCGCACGATGTATTTGTGGCGACGGCGGCAGTCGCCGACTGGCGGGTCGCCAAGGCGGCACCACACAAGATCAAGAAGAAGGCGGGGACGGCGCTGCCGGCGCTGGAGCTGGCGGAGAACCCCGACATCCTCGCAGCGGTCGCGCAGTTGAGCCCACGCCCCTACTGCGTGGGCTTCGCCGCCGAGAGCGAAAACCTGGTGCAGCATGCGCGCGAGAAGCTTGAGCGCAAGAGGCTGCCGCTGATCGTCGCCAACATCGGCGCGGCAACTTTCGGCAGCGATCAGAACGCCTTGACGCTGATCGATGCGAACGGTGAGCGTGAACTCGCGCGAGCCGACAAACTCAGCCTTGCGCGCGAACTGGTGCGCGAGATCGCGGCGCGAATCGCCGCCGCAACCGCATGACCGCATTCACATGACGACGATCGCCCTGAAGGTTCTGGACGCTCGCATGGCCGGGCATCTGCCGGCCTATGCCACACCGGGCAGTGCCGGCCTGGACCTGCGCGCCTGCCTGGACGCTGCCATGGTGCTCGAGCCGGGGCAGACCAAACTCATCCCCACGGGTCTGGCAATCCACATCGGCGACCCCGGTCTGGCGGCGATGATCCTGCCGCGCTCGGGCCTGGGCCACAAGCACGGCATCGTGCTGGGCAACCTGGTGGGCCTGATCGACTCCGACTACCAGGGGCCGCTGATGGTGAGCTGCTGGAACCGTGGCAGCAGCGTGTTCACCGTGCAGCCGATGGAGCGCATCGCGCAATTGGTGATCGTGCCGGTGGTTCAGGCGACGTTTGAACGAGTCGCTGAGTTCGAAGTATCGGATCGCGGCGCAGGCGGGTTCGGCTCCACCGGCAAGCAGTAGTCGCACGCACTAGCAGCAAGCACTAGCAGCAAGCACTAGCGGCAAGCACCAGCGGCAAACACGAGCCGTCATTGCAACGCTGAGCCCGGCCGCGCGCCGCTGAGCACGCTGAACGCCGGCTCGGCCACGCTGCCGGATTCGATCTCAGCCTCGCTCGCCTCGCGCACGCCGTGCACCGTCAATTGCAGGCGCAGTGCCATTCCTGCCAGGGGGTGGTTGCCGTCGAGCACCACATGTTGCGGGTAGACGTCGGTGACGGTGTAGACCAGGTCGCAGGGCAGGTCCGGCGTCACCGCGCCCGGGGGCGGCCCGTCGAATTGCATTCCCACCTCAATGGGCTCGACGATTTGCCCGCGCTCTTCAAAGAACACCAGCGCGGCGTTGTAATCGCCAAACGCGTGCTCGGGTTCGAGCTGAATGCGTGTCGTGAAACCGGCCTGCTGGTCGAGCAGCACCTCTTCGATCTTCGCCAGCAGGTCATCGCCGCCGACGAGAAACTCCACCGGGTCGACGAGTTCGTCGATCACATTGCCTTGGGTGTCTTCGACGCGCCAGACGAGGCTGACAACGCAGGGGGCCTGGATGAGCATGCGGTCATGATCGCACAATGCGCCCATGAGAATCGATTTGCCCACGCCCTTGCTGGGCGGCCTGTCGCCGCGCCAGTTCATGGCACGCCACTGGCAGAAGCAGCCCTTGCTGATCCGCCAAGCGGTGCCGGGAATTCAGCCGTTGCTCAAGCGTGCCGAGCTGTTTTCCTTGGCCGCGCACAGCAGCGTTGAGTCACGCCTGGTGGAACGTGAAGGGCGGCGTTGGCTGCTGCGCCAAGGGCCGTTCAAGCGGCGCGCGCTGCCCAAGGTGGACAAGACGAAGTGGACTCTGCTGGTGCAGGGGCTCGATCTGCACGTTGCGGCTGCGCATGAACTTCTTGAGCGATTTCGCTTCGTGCCGGACGCGCGGCTGGACGACCTGATGCTGTCCTACGCCACCAACGGCGGCGGTGTTGGGCCGCACCTCGACTCGTATGACGTGTTTTTGCTGCAAGTGCAAGGGGCGCGCGAATGGCGCATCGGCCGGGTCACCACACCCCGGTTGTCAAAGACAGCGCCACTGAAGATTCTGACCAACTTTCAGGCCGAACAGAGCTGGGTGCTGGAACCCGGCGACATGCTGTATCTGCCGCCGCTGTGGGCGCACGAGGGCACGGCGCGCGGCGAGTGCATGACGGCGTCGATCGGGTTTCGCGCGCCCACCGAGCACGCCATGGCGCACGGCCTGTTGCAGCGATGGCTGGATGCACCGCCCGACACCCCCCTGCAGCACGGCGCCACCGCGACGCACTACCGCGACGCAGGGCAAGGCGCCACCGATGCACCGGGGCGAATTCCGCCGCCGCTGCGCCAATTCGCCGAGGCTGCACTGCGCCGCGAACTCGCGGACCCGCGGCACCTCGACTGCGTCTTGGGCGAGTTGCTCAGCGAGCCGAAGGCCGACATCGTGTTCGAATCCAACGCGCCGCTGCGGCGCGGCCTCGCGCTGCGCCTGGACCCGCGCAGCCGCATGCTGTATGACGACCAACATGTGTTCATCAACGGCGAGTCTTTCCGCGCTGGCGGGCGCGACGCGACGCTGCTGCGCCGCCTCGCCGACCGGCATGAATTGGCGACCACGGATTTGGCCGGGCTCAGCGCGCAGGCACGAACGCTGCTCGACGAGTGGGTACGCTGCGGTTGGCTGAGAATGGAAGGCGCCTGACAACACCTGACACCGAAGGAGGGGCAGATGCAGCCTGCAGACCATGTGCCGATCGCGACGCGCGGCGAGTTTCTCGACGCGGTTCGCAGCGCTTTTGCCGAAGCGGCGGCGACGGGCTGCCGCGAGATCCTTTTGTGCAACGACAACTTTGCTGACTGGCCGCTGAACGAGCCGGCGCTCGTCGAGCACCTGGTGCAATGGTCGTCGCCGCACCGCAAGTTGACGATCATCGCGCGTGAGTTTGAAGAAATCGCGCGGCTGCACCCGCGCTGGGTGGTGTGGCGTCGCACCTGGGGGCATGTCGTCGAGTGCCGTGCCAACAATGAGTTAGAGGCCGGCCAGATGCCCACGCTGCTGCTGATGCCGGGGCTGTTGACGTTGCGCCTGCTCGACGTGGTGCACTACCGCGGAAGCGTCTCACGCCATGTGGGCGACGCGGTGCGCGAGAGAGAGCAGTTCGACGGCGTCTACCAGCGCTCGGAAGAAGCGTTTCCGGCGACGCGGCTCGGCCTGTAGCCGCACCTCAGGTCCGCTATACTCGCGGGCTCGGTTGCGGGAAGACTTGCTTTTCCCGCGCCACCAAGCGTCGGCGCAGCGCGTAAGCATCGCGCGTTGGCGAGTGCCGATTCCCCCTTTCCAAACTTTGCATTGAGGATAGAAATGAAGACGACGTCTGTACTGCTGGCTTCCCTGGTTGCTGCTTTTGCCCTGACCGCCTGTGGCAAGAAAGAAGAAGCTGCTGCTCCGGCACCCGCTGCCAAGCCCGCCGCTGGCGCACCGGCCCCGGCACCTGCCCCAGCAGCTACCTCAGCGCCTGCTGCTGACGCCGCCAGCGCTGCCGCGCCAGCCGCTGCTGCCTCGAAGTAAGCCGACCTCCGAGTCGCACAAAAGCCGCCCTCGGGCGGCTTTTTTTCGCGCCGAGCAGGGCACTCGATCTTGGCAGGGCGTAGCCCCATTCAGGCCATCGAGAGCCAGTCAAAGCCGATCTTCGGGTCCGCGACGACGATGTCCCGGGCGGTCGCACCACAGGCCTGAGCCAAAGCCTGTCGAGCGAGCGCCGGCCGGTTGTTGCGCTCGCTCAGGTGCGCGGCCACGAGGTGCTGCAAGCCCCCAGGCTGAAGCGCCGAGAGAATCTGCGCTGCCATGTCGTTCGCCAGGTGCCCGAGCCGGTCGCCAATGCGCGCCTTCAGCGAAGCGGGGTAGCCGGACTGCGCGAGCAACGCGCCGTCGTGATTGCATTCGAGCAGCAGGGCGTCGCAAGCTTGCAACTGCGCGAGCAGGTGCGGCGTGAGCGAGCCTACGTCGGTCAGCACGCCGAGGTGCGACTGACCGTCGGTACAGCGCAGTTGCAGAGGCTCCAGCGCGTCATGCGGTACGGTGAAGGGGCGCAGCTCAATGTCGCCGATGGCGATGGCGACACCGTCGCCGGCGAATTGAAGCGAAGAGCCCGGCCCGCCTGATGGCGCTGCCCAGCCCGAGGCATCGGGCGCGGTTTGCGGGGCGAGGCTTGAGGCCTACTTCAGATCCTCGACGAGCAACGCAATGATGCGTTTGCCGGTGTCGCCGCTTTCCGGCTCGCCTTGTGCATTCAAGACCGCGACCACGCTGCCGGTGCCCTCGCCTTTCACCGAGACGCGATATTTCTTCGGCCCGGTATCGCCCTTTTCCGCGCCGAACATGCGGGCAAAGAAACCAGGCGCTTCCTGGCCGGCGAACGCCGGGTCGACATAGCGAACGTAGTAGAGGCCTTGCGCGCGATCTCGGTCTTCCACCGTGAAACCGCTGCGGTCCAGCGCCAGGCCGACGCGGCGCCATGCGCGCTCGAAGTTGTCATCGACCTGAAGCGTTGCCGCAGCGCGCCCGTCCAGCACCCGAGCCCGCAACGGCACGGCGGCCACGGGCGCGGCCGTCGCCACGGTCTTGGCTTGTTCGTCTGGCAAGCCGAGCTTCACCATCAGACGCGCGAGAAACGCAGCCTCGAGTCCGGGGTCATTGGGACGACGGCTCCACACCGTCGACTGAGCCTGCAGCGGGCCGGTATAACTTTCGAGCAGACCGCGGTGCGAGATGAACACGTCGGAGCCATTGGAGCTGCGCTCCACACGGGTGATGTATTTGTCGCGCTCGCCTGTCGAGTACACCCCGTCGATGAGACGCCCCAGCATGCGACGCAGAATGTCGTCGGGCAGCTTGGCCCGGTTCTCCGCCCAGTCGGTTTCCATCACGCCGATCAGAGGTTGATCGACCACCAGCGTCATGCCGTTGTCTTTCCAGAACGATTGCAATAGCGGCCAGAGCTGCTCGGCGGGCAATGGCGTGCTGAGCCAGCGCACGGCGCCGTCACGTTCGATGCGAGCCTTGCCGAGCGCCTGGGGCGCCACCAGGGCGGTCGGTGCCGCGGTGCTGCGCGGGGCGCCGGCCCCGGCCTGAAACGCCGCGGCACTCACCGCCCCGGCCTGCGCCTGATAGCGCGAGTCGCGCGCCAGTTGGGTCAGGTCGGGTGGCACGTCCAGTGGCACCACCTTGGCCGGCGCGCTGCGATAGTCCACGCGATCGCCGGCGGCAAAGTTCTCGATCGACGAACAAGCGCCAAGGCTCAGCAAGCCCGCCAATGCCAGGGCCAGGGCGCCGGGCGTGCGCAACACAAGAGTACGACTCACAGGCAATTTCTCCACAAGGGTTTCGCGCCGTGCAGGTGGGCACGGCAGGTCGGGCTGTGCAAGCCCCAGGCAAATCGTTTAGATCAGTTCCGCCTCACGCATCGCGGCCTCGACCAGCGCTTGGCCCCCCACTGAGAGCGGCGTGATCGGCAGGCGCAGGTGCGCGCCACACAGGCCCAGGCGCGCCATCGCCCACTTGGCGGGCGCCGGACTGGGTTCGATGAACAGATGCTTGTGCAAGGCGAGCAGCTTGAACTGCAGCGCCGCCGCTTCGCGCGCGCGGCCTTCGATCGCGGCGACACACAGCTTGTGCATCGCGCGCGGCGCGACGTTCGCCGTGACGCTCACATTGCCATGGCCACCCAGCAGCATCAGCGCCACGGCCGTGCCGTCGTCACCCGAATAAACCGAGAAGCCTTTTGGCGCGCCCTTGATCAACGCACAAGCACGCTCGATATTTCCGCTGGCTTCCTTGATGCCGATGATTCCCGGCAACTGGGCCAGGCGCAGCGTGGTCTCGGCTTGCATATCGGCCACTGTGCGGCCCGGCACGTTGTACAGCACCATCGGAATATCCACCGCTTCGGCGATCGCCTTGAAGTGCTGGTAGATGCCTTCTTGCGACGGCCGGTTGTAGTAGGGCACGACGGAGAGCGAACAGTCCGCGCCGACTTGGCGCGCAAAGCGCGAGAGTTCGATCGCCTCAGCCGTCGAATTCGCGCCCGTGCCCGCCATGATGGGGATGCGGCCTTTCGCGTGTTCTACCGAGACGCGGATGATCTCGCAATGCTCGTCCACGGTGACGGTGGGCGATTCGCCGGTGGTGCCGACGACGCCGATGCACTGGGTGCCCTCGGCGATGTGCCAGTCGATCAGGCGCCGCAGTGCGGGGTAGTCGATGCTGCCGTCGGCCTGCATCGGTGTGACCAGGGCGACGATGCTGCCGATGATGGGTTTCATGGGCGCTCCTCGTGGGTTTCGCCGTGGGTTTGGCCGTGGGTTTGCCCGTGGGTTTGGCCGTGGGTTTCGGACATCATCGGTCGATTTTACGGTGCGGCGCCGGAACGCTCTTCGTCGAGGTGGAATCGGCTGGGCTTCGGGCCCAAGGGTGCTTCGCTCGCGGCAACGATGCGCTGCACAAAACGCTCCGGCGGCGCCACGAATCCGTCCTCAAAAGCGACGACGCGCAGGCCCTGCGTCACGCTCAGCAATTCCCCGGGCCGCAGCAGAAACGCTGGGTTCGACGGCTTGCCGATCGTGGCATGCGCGCTCGTGAACGTTTCGTAGATCAGCACGCCACCGGGGGCGAGGCAGTCGATGATGTTGGGCAGCAGGTCGCGCCACAGGTAGTTGGTGACGACCACCGCATCGAAGTTGCGCCCTGACAGCGGCCAAGGCGCGCCTTCGATATCGGCAACGACGATCTCCGCCAGCGCGCGAAGCTCTTGAACCGCCGCGGAATCACGGTCCACGCCGGTGACGCGGCAGCCGCGCTGCGCAAACCAGCGCACATGGCGCCCGCTGCCGCAAGCGACGTCGAGCACACTTGCGCCAGGCGCCACCAGGTGCGACCAGCGACGCACCCAGGTCGATACCGGCAACTCAGCGTGGTTCATCAGTTCCCGCCGTGATCAGAAACACGCCCACAACTGCTGCGCGAGTGTCATTGCCACTTCCGGCCGCAGGTAGGCCATGAAGACGAGCAACAGCACGACCGCGCAAACGGCCCAGGTCGCGATGCGGCGCGGCGTCATCGACTGTGCCTCAGGCCGGTACGGGCCGCACCAAGGCCTGTTCGCGAATCGGGAAGTGGATGACCGCGCCAAACACGCCCAGCGCGATCGCGATCCACCACACCACGTCGTAGCTGCCGGTGCTGTCATACAACTTGCCACCCAGCCACGCGCCCATGAAGCTGCCGAGCTGGTGGCTGACGAAGACAAACCCACTCAACATCGACAGGTACTTCACGCCGAAGATCTGCGCCACGAGGGCATTCGTCGGCGGAATCGTCGACAGCCAGAGCAGCCCCATCGCGGCGGAGAAAATGTAGACGCTCCAAGGCGTGAGCGGCGCCGTGATGAAAGCGAGAATGACGACGCCACGCAAGCCGTAGATCACCGACAGGATGTAGCGTTTCGGCAGCCTGCCGCCGAGCACGCCGGCCGCGTAGGTGCCGAACACATTGAACAGGCCGATCAGCGCCAGCGCCGTCGTCGCCACGTCGGGTGTGAGGCCGTTGTCCTTGAGGTAACTCGGCATGTGCACGCCGATGAACACGACCTGAAAGCCGCAGACGAAGTAGCCGGCGGTGAGCAATTGGAAGCTCGGGTTGCCGAAGGCCTCACGCACCGCCGCGCCGATGCTCTGCTGGCTAGTGTGCGCGACCGCGTGCGCCGGTTCCTTCAGGCCCCAGGCCAGCGGCAGAATCGCCAGCGCCAGACACGCCAGGACGAACAGCGCCGTCTGCCAGCCGAAACCACCGATCAGCCAGTTCTCCACCGGCACCATCAGAAACTGGCCGAACGAGCCTGCGGCTGCGGTGACGCCCATCGCCCAACTGCGCTTTTCCGGCGCGACGTTGCGCCCGATGACGCCGTAAACGACAGCATAGGTGGTGCCGGCTTGCGCCATGCCGATCAACATGCCCGCGCTGCCGGTGAATTGCAGCCCGGAAGTTGCCAGGCCCATGAAGACCAGGCCCAGCGCATAGAGAACCGCGCCGACGCTCAGCACGCGATACGCGCCATAGCGGTCCGCCAATGCGCCGGCAAACGGCCCGGCGAGTCCCCAGGCGAGGTTTTGCACCGCCATCGCGAACGCGAAGGTCTCGCGCGTCCAGCCGCGCTCCATCGTGATCGGCTGGAGCCACAGGCCGAAGCCGTGGCGGATGCCCATCGACAGCGTGACGATGACGGCGCCGAAGATCAGCACCTGCGTCATCGACAGCGGAGTTCGGGCTTCGTCGGAGATGTTGGCGGGCATCGACCCACTGTAACGGAATCGATGCGGCCAGGTTGCGGCGCGGCCGGTGTGGCCGCGGGCCGCGCAGGGCTTCGCGTGCCTGGAGGAGCTTAGAAGCGGAACCCGAATTTCATGCCATAGGTCGTGGCATCACCGGTCTTGTCGCCCTCGAACGCCAGGTTCACGAGGCCCATGTTCAGGTTCAGGCCGGCGAACACCTTGCCCTGGCTGAAGGACTCGGCCCTCAGACCCGCGATGCCTTTCGCTTCGCTCTTGACGCGCACCGTGCCGATACCTGCATACGGCGTGAGCATCGCGAAGCCCTTGGAGATGGAGACGTCCAGGCCAGTGGTGTTCAGCTTGAGCTGGTCCACGCCGCTCAGGCTGGTGGCACTGACGCGCAGCGCAACGGCCGGCGTCGCCACGCTGCCGGCCAGCACGGCCCAGCGCAGTTCGCCGCCGATCAGGCGAACGTTGCTCGACGGCACGGCCGCATAGGAAACTCCGACGTCGATGTTCAACGGCAGGCCCTTGTGCACGCGCAGCGTCGGCACCGGCAAGGTGGCTGGAACCGAGCCCGACGACCCGGCTTGCAGAGCTGCGCGGCTTTGCAGTTTGGTGCCCGTGACGGCCAGGCCGATGTCGAAACCGGTGATGCCCAGGGGTTCGGCAGGCACCAGCGGCTTGTACGAGAGCGCGGCACCCAGGTCTTCCGAGACGGCGAGGAACTGGGCTTGACTCAGCGCTCCCAGATTGTTGATTTCGGCGGCACTGGCGCTGGCGGCGGCGCAAACGCCGCTGGCAAGCAACAAGGTTCGCAGTGTTGCGAGTCGGTGGGTCATGGCAGGTCTCCTTGAAAACAGTCGAAAAAGCAGGACCGCGCGAGCGTACTCTGCGCTCAAGCAGCTTCTCAAGTGAAGGCCGTGCTTTCCGTGATGCTTGTCGCGCCCCGCCAACTCATTGCTACCTCTTGTAAGCCGGTCCGTGCGCGAGGCCGGCGTTTGTCGCCTGCCTAGAATGCGCGCCCATGGCAACCAAACCCACCAGCAGTTACGGCGAATCATCGATCCGTGTTCTCAAGGGCCTCGAGCCCGTGAAGCAGCGGCCCGGCATGTACACGCGCACCGACAACCCGTTGCACATCGTGCAGGAGGTGATCGACAACGCTGCTGATGAAGCTCTGGCCGAGTCCGGGCGGCGCATCGACGTGACCCTGCACGCCGATCACTCCGTGTCGGTGGAAGACGATGGCCGTGGCATTCCCTTCGGCCTGCACCCGCAAGAGAAAGTCAGCGTCATCGAGATTGTTTTCACCCGGTTGCACGCGGGTGGCAAGTTCGACAAGGGCGCGGGCAACGCGTACAGCTTTTCGGGCGGCTTGCACGGCGTGGGCGTGAGTGTCACGAACGCCTTGTCGACACGCCTGGAGGTGACGGTGTGGCGCGAGGGCCAGGTGGCGACGATCTGCTTCGCCGGTGGCGACGTGATCGAACCGCTGAAGACACGCAAAGCCACCGCCGCCGACAAGAAATGCGGAACCCGCGTGCGCGTCTGGCCCGATGCGAAGTATTTTGAAAGTGCCGAACTGCCGCGACCCGAGCTGACGCACCTGCTGCGCAGCAAGGCGGTGCTGATGCCCGGTGTCACCGTGACGTTGGCGGTGGAGAAGGGCGCGGAGCAGCAAAGTTGGTTGTACCAGGGGGGCTTGCGCGACTACCTCATGCAAAGCCTGAGCGCTGACCCGGTGATCCCGCTGTTCGAAGGCGAACACTTTGCCGACGCAGGAGAAACCGAGAACTTCGCCGAAGGCGAGGGCGCGAGCTGGTGCGTGGCGTTCACGGAAGACGGCAACACGGTGCGCGAAAGCTATGTGAACCTGATTCCCACGGTGGCCGGCGGCACGCATGAGTCGGGCTTGAAAGACGGCATGTTCGGTGCGATAAAGGGTTTCATCGACATGCACAGCCTGTTGCCCAAGGGAGTGAAGCTGATGCCCGAAGACGTGTTTTCGCGCGCCAGTTTTGTGCTGTCTGCCAAGGTGCTGGACCCGCAGTTCCAGGGCCAGATCAAAGAGCGGCTGAACAGCCGCGACGCGCTGCGTTTGGTGTCAAGTTACGTCAAACCGGCGCTGGAGCTGTGGCTGAACCAGCATGTCGAATACGGCAGAAAACTCGCCGACCTGGTCATCCGCCAGGCACAAACGCGCCAACGTGCCAGCCAAAAAGTGGAAAAACGCAAGGGCAGCGGCGTGGCCGTGTTACCAGGCAAGTTGACGGACTGCGAAAGCCGCGACCTGAATTTCAACGAAGTGTTTTTGGTTGAAGGCGACAGCGCCGGTGGCAGCGCCAAGATGGGCCGCAACAAAGAAACGCAGGCTGTGCTGCCACTGCGCGGCAAGGTGCTGAACACTTGGGAAGTGGAACGTGACCGGCTGTTTGCGAACAACGAAATCCACGACATCGCGGTGGCCATCGGTGTCGACCCACATGGGCCTAACGACATTGTTGACCTGACAGGCCTGCGCTACGGCAAGGTCTGCATCCTGAGC
>JANOLJ010000130.1:0-8936 GCA_031419715.1 Burkholderiales bacterium
GGCGCGCATGGCGCCTTCACCTGGGGCGTGCTCGACGCCTTGCTTGCCGAACCGCGCCTGAGTTTTGAGGGCGTCAGCGGCACCAGCGCTGGCGCGATGAACGCGGTGATCCTTGCCGAGGGTTGGCGCAAGGGCGGGCGCGACGGCGCGCGCGACGCGCTCCAGCTCTTCTGGTCGGCACTGGGCAACAACCCCGGCCTGGGCATGCTCGTGCAAGGCAGCGGCGAGTCGATGGGCATCTCGAGCACAGGCAAGTTCCTGATGCAATGGGCGGGGCGCTTTTCGCCGGCGCAGCTCAACCCCATGGACCTGAACCCACTGCGCGACTTGTTGAACCGGCATGTCGACTTCGAGGCACTGCGCAAGGACAGCCCGTTCAAATTGTTCATCGCCGCGACGCAGGCGAACAGCGGCAAGGTGCGGCTGTTTCGCGAAACCGAGCTCACGTCCGACGTGCTGCTCGCCTCGGCCTGCCTGCCAAAAATGCACCGCGCCGTGGTCATCGACGGCGAGCCGTACTGGGACGGCGGCTACTCGGCGAATCCAGCCGTGTACCCGCTGTTCTACGACTGCCGCGCGCGCGACATCCTGCTCGTGCTGCTGAGTCCGCTGCAATATGACGCCACGCCGCACAGCGCCGAACAAATCGCCGAACGTGCGATGGAGATCGCCTTCAGCGCGAACTTCATGCGCGAGATGCGCATGTTCGTGAACGCGACACAGTTCGCCTCCAGCGGCCTGTTCGCCCTGGGGCGCCTGGAGCGGCGCTTGCGTGGCACGCGTTTTCACATGGTCGACAGCGCCTCGCACGCCAGCCTGCAGCGCACCGACACCAAGCTGCTGGCGCATGGGCCGTTTCTGGAACGCCTGCGCGACCAGGGGCGCGAGTGCGGCCAGAGCTGGATCGAGCAGCACGGGCAATCTGTCGGGCGCGATGCCACGGTCGATCTGCACAGGTGGTTTGGCTGAGTCTGCGCGCAAGGGCCCTGCCGGGGCGTTGCCGCTGACGAAGGCCGCGACGCCATGCGAGCGGCCCGGCTGGGTCCGCGCGCAAGGGCCCGCAATAGACCTTGCGGCTGACGAAGGCCGGGACGCCATACGCGCGGACCGGCTGGGTCCGCGCAGCGGCGGGTCAATGCGCCTTGTCCCAATTCGCGCCCACGCCCACTTCCGCGAGCAGCGGCACGGCGAACTGCGCCACCGAGGCCATCACCCGCGGCACTTCGGCGCGCGCCCAATCGAGCTCCGCATGCGGCACCTCGAACACGAGTTCGTCATGCACTTGCATGATCATCGCCGTGCCGCGCTGCTCGCGATTCAGCAACTCCTGGACCGCGATCATCGCCAGCTTGATGAGGTCCGCCGCCGTGCCCTGCATCGGCGCGTTGATCGCCTGGCGCTCGGCACCACTTTTTCGCGGGCCGTTGCCGCCCTTGATTTCGGGTAGGTAGATGCGCCTGCCGAACAGGGTTTCCACATAGCCCAGTTGCGCGGCGCGCGCCTTGGTTTCATCCATGTAGCGCTTGACGCCGGCGAAGCGATCGAAATAGCGCTCGATGTAGGCCACCGCGGCCTTGCGCTCGATGCCCAGGCTGGCCGCCAGGCCGAACGCGCCCATGCCGTAGATCAAGCCGAAGTTGATTGTCTTGGCGTAGCGGCGCTGTTCGCTGCTGACTTCCGCGGGCGCGACGCCGAACACCTCGCTCGCGGTGGCACGGTGCACGTCCAGGCCTTGCGCGAACGCCTTCAACAATCCTGGATCGCCGCTGATGTGCGCCATGATGCGCAACTCGATTTGCGAATAGTCGGCGCTCAGGATCACATGCCCGGGCGGCGCGATGAAGGCTTCGCGCACGCGCCGGCCCTCCGCCGTGCGGATCGGAATGTTTTGCAGGTTCGGGTCATTGCTCGCCAGGCGCCTGGTCACGGCAACGGCTTGCGCATAGTGGGTGTGTACGCGGCCGGTGACCGGGTTCACCATCTGCGGCAACTTGTCGGTGTAGGTGCCCTTGAGCTTGGACAGGCCGCGATGCTCCAGCAGTTTCGCCGGCAGGGGGTAGTCGGCCGCGAGTTCGGTGAGCACGTCTTCGTCGGTCGACGCCGCACCGCTCGCCGTCTTGCGCTTGACTGGCAGGCCGAGTTTGCCGAACAGGATCTCGCCAATCTGCTTCGGGCTACCCAAGTTGAACGGTTGCCCCGCAAGAGCGTGCGCCTGCGCTTCGAGTTCCATCATGCGTGCGCCCAGCTCTTGGCTTTGCCGAGCGAGCAATTTCGAGTCGATGAGCACGCCGTGACGCTCGATTTCCCCCAGCACCGCCGCCGCCGGCATTTCGATGCGACGGTACACGTCAAGCATGCCGGCGTGCGCCTGGAGTTGGGGCCACAGCACCTGGTGCACATGCAGCGTCATGTCGCTGTCTTCGCTCGAATACTCGCGCGCTTTCGCAACCTCGACCTGGGCAAAGGGAATCTGGTGCGCGCCCTTGCCGCACACGTCTTCATAGCTCAGCCCCTGGCGCCCGAGGTGGCGTTGCGCCAGGCTTTCCAGGCTGTGCGGCCGGTGCGCTTCGAGCACATAGCTCTGGAGCATGGTGTCGTGCGCATAACCGCGAATCGAGATGCCGGCGTTGGCGAACACATGCGTGTCGTATTTGATGTTCTGCCCGACCTTGGCCGCGTGCGGGTTCTCCAGCCAGGGTTTGAGCCGCGCCAGCACCTCGCCCACCGGCAACTGGTCGGGCGCGCCGGCATAGCTGTGACGCAGCGGAATGTAGGCCGCGGCAAAGGGCTCGACGGCGAGCGAAATGCCGACGATCGTCGCCGTCATCGCGTTCAGGGAGTCGGTCTCGGTGTCGATCGCCGTGAGTTTGGCGTTGGTTATCTTGTCGAGCCAGGCGTCGAGCGCCTGCGCGGTCAGGATCGTCTCGTAGTGCTTCGCGGTCGTGGGAGCCGGCGGCGCCATCACTTCGGCGTCGGTTGACGCAGCGCTTTCGCCTGTGGGGCCCGAGGTACTCGCGCCACCCGCCGCCTCGAGCTCACGCCGCCAGGTCTTGAAGCCATAGCGTGTGTAAAACTCCAGCAGCGCTTCACGTCGCACCTCGCCCAGGTTCAAGCCTTCCAGCGCCGGAAATCCCGGCAGATGGCCACTCAGATCGCAATCGGTGCGCACCGTCACCAGGCGCTTGCCCGTCGGCAGCCAGTCGAGCGCCTTGCGCAGGTTGTCGCCAGCCACGCCCTTGATCGACTGCGCCGCGGCAATGACACCGTCGAGCGAGCCATGGTCGGCGATCCACTTGGCCGCGGTCTTCGGCCCGACCTTTTCAACACCGGGTACGTTGTCAACGCTGTCGCCCATCAGCGTCAGGTAGTCGACTATTGCGCAAGGCGGAACGCCGAACTTGTTGATTACGCCGGCAATGTCGAGCTTCTCGTTGCTCATCGTGTTGATCAGCGTGACCTGCTCATTGACCAACTGCGCGAGATCCTTGTCGCCGGTGGAAACGACCACCCGGTGCCCGCTGGCCGCGGCAAGCGTCGCGAGCGTGCCGATCGCGTCGTCGGCCTCGATTCCGGGAACCGTCAGCACCGGCCAGCCGAGCAAGGCCACGACCTCGTGGATCGGCTCGATCTGTTGCGCCAGCGCTTCAGGCATCGGCGCGCGCTGCGCCTTGTACTGCGGATACCACTCGTCGCGAAACGTCGGGCCTTTCGCGTCGAACACGCAGGCCGCGTGCTCGGGGTCGAGCTGCTTGCGCAACAGCTTCAGCATCGCGATCACGCCGTGTATCGCCCCGGTGGGAAAGCCGTCCGGGCTGCGCAGGTCGGGCATCGCATGGTAGGCCCGATACAAGTAGCTGGAACCATCGACCAGCACCATCAACTTCTCGCTCATGCAGCGATTGTCAGCCAAGGCGAGCCGGCCGCCGGGCGATGCAGCCCATAGAATCGCCGCCATGAACTGGCACCCGGGACTCGTCGTGTTGGCTTTGGCGCTTCCCTGCCCGGGCTACTCGCAGACTGCGCCGCGCGCGCCGATCGAGCCCAAGGTCGAGGTCATCGTGTTCGAAGATGACGGCGCGCGCATCGAAGAATTGCGCGTGCGCGGCGTGACGCAGCGCGTGGTCGTCACGCCTCTGCGCGGCTCACCCCTGGCCTATCAAATCATCATGGGCGACGGCTCAAGCAGCCAGAACGCATCGCCGAATGCGACGCGCGGCGCGGTGGGTCAGCGCGTCTGGCACGTGCTCAGTTTCTAAGTCGTGGCGGTTTACACCGAGGTTCCGTTGCGCGACGCCGCGGCTCTGCTGGCGCGCCTGGGGCTGGGTGTGTTGAAGTCGCTTGATCCCTGCCGCGGCGGCATCGAGAACACCAACTATTACGCCGACACCGACACCGGCGCCTATGTGCTGATGCTGTTCGAGCGCTTGAGCACCGAGCAACTGCCGTTTTACCTGCACTTGATGAAACACCTGGCCCAGCGCGGCATCACGGTTCCCGAACCACACGCCGACGCGCAAGGCTCGCTGGTGCACACGTTGCGCGGCAAACCGGCCGCCGTGGTGAACCGCTTGCTGGGTCAACACCACCTGGCGCCCGACGTCGCGCATTGCGCCAGTGTCGGGGCGATGCTGGCGCGCATGCACCTGGCCGGGCTCGACTTCGCGTTGCATCAACCCAATTTGCGCGGCCTGGCCTGGTGGCAGGACACGGCGCAACTCGTCACACCGCATCTCGCGCCAACACAACGGGAAATGCTCGCATCGGAGTTGGCGTTTCAGGTGCAGCTCGCCGCGTCGCCCGCGTGCGCCGCGTTGCCACGCGGGCCGATCCACGCCGATCTGTTTCGCGACAACGTCATGTTCGACGGCGATCGCCTGACGGGCTTTGTCGATTTCTACTTCGCCGGTGTGGACACTTTCATGTTCGACATCGCGGTGTGCCTGAACGACTGGTGCAGCGACGCCGAAACCGGCCGACTGAACGAGGGTCTCGCGCAAAGTTTCGTCAGCGCCTACGACGCGGTCAGGCCCCTGCGCGGTGACGAGTTGCGCCTGCTCGCAGCAATGATGCGGGCTTCGGCGCTGCGCTTTTGGCTCTCGCGCTTGTGGGATCTGCACCTGCCGCGCCAGGCCCACGTTCTGCAAGCGCATGACCCTGCGCCGTTCGAGCGCGTGTTGCGAGCGCGCATCGATGCGCCTTGGCACTACACGCGCCACTGAACGCCTCCAAGGACTTTGGAACCAGCAACCCCCATGAAACTTCAACTCGCCGCTGCCCCCCGAGGCGCCATCTGGGTGCGCCAGGGCTTCGCGGTATTTTTCAAGCAGCCACTCGCGTTCTCTGCGGTGTTTGCCGCCTTCATGTTCGCGCTGTTCTTGCTCGCGCTGCTGCCGCTGATCGGCACGTTCTTGCTGCTCGCCGGCCTGCCGCTGGCCACGCTGGGCTTCATGGTCGCCACGCGCACCGCCTCGCGTGGGCGCCCTCCCATCCCCGCGGCGTTCGCGGAGCCGCTGCGCTCCGGCAAGGCGCGCCTCACCGCGCTCGCCCAGCTGGGCCTGGGCTATGCGGCCGGCACGCTGTTCATCATGGCGTTCAGCGACTTCGTGGACGGTGGCACTCTCGACTCGTTGCTGCGCGTGCTGGGCGATGCGAAAACGCCGCCCGAGCAAATTGCTGAACTCCTGCGCGATTCGCAACTGCAATTCGGCCTGATCTTGCGCCTGGGCCTGGCCACCTTGCTCGCCTTGCCGTTCTGGCACGCCCCGGCGTTGGTTCATTGGGGCGGCCTCGGGGCATCGAAGGCGCTGTTTTTCAGCAGCGTCGCCTGCTGGCGCAACAAGGGCGCGTTCACGGTGTATGCGTTGACGTGGACGGGGGTGATCGTCGGCATTTCCTTGATCATCAACCTGCTCCTCGTCGCGGTTGGTCAGACGCGTTTGCTCGGGCTGCTCGCGATGCCGGCCTCGCTGCTGTTCTCGACCGTGTTCTATGCTTCGCTGTACTTCACGTTCGCCGACTGCTTTGTCCAGGACGACGACCCCACCACCATGCAGGAGACGCTATGAAAGTTGTTGCCAAAGTCGCGATAGTCACCGGCGCGGGCAGCGGCATCGGCCGCGCCACGGCGCTGGCCTTGTTGAAGGCCGACTACCGTGTCGTGCTCGCCGGGCGCCGCGTCGATGCCTTGCAGGAAACCGTAGTGCAAGCCGGTGAGCTCGGGCGCCACGCGCTCGCCGTTCCCACCGATGCCGGCAAGCCGGAGTCGGTGAAAGCGCTGTTCGCCGCGACGAAAAGTGCGTTCGGTCGCCTGGATTTGTTGTTCAACAACGCCGGCACGGGCTCACCGCCGGTGCCCTTGGAAGACATCACGTTCGAGCAGTGGAGAGGCGTCGTCGACGTGAACCTCACCGGGGCATTTCTCTGCACGCAAGAGGCCTTCCGCATGATGAAGGACCAGACGCCACGCGGCGGACGCATCATCAACAACGGCTCGATCTCGGCGCATGCGCCGCGCCCGTTCAGCTCGCCCTACACCGCGACGAAACACGCGATCACCGGGTTGACAAAAGCGGCGTCCCTCGACGGGCGCGCTTACGACATCGCCGTCGGGCAGATCGACATCGGCAACGCCGTCACTGAGATGACGCTGCGCATGACCAAAGGCGTGCCGCAGGCGAACGGCGAGATGAAAGTGGAAGACCGCATGGACGTGGCACATGTGGCGAATTCCGTCGTGCACATGGCAAGCCTGCCGATCGAGGCGAACGTGCTGTTCCTCACTGTGATGGCGACGAAGATGCCGTTTGTCGGGCGCGGCTGAACCAGGTCTCGGCGAATCGCAGGCCTGCCTGATCTGCCTGATGCGCGCGCTTCGTCAAGTGCCCAGGAAGTGGCGCCGATAGCGTGGCGCCAGATCGGCGAAACGCATCATCAACGGCAGGTCGGCCGTCCGAAAATGCGGGTCCCAGGCGGGTGGCCCCAGCACCTTGGCACCACAGCGCAGGTAGCCCTTGATGAGCGGCGGCGTTTCGACTTCAAGATCTTGCCGAAGCTCATGCACCGGCAATGGCAGGCGCGGCTTGACATGCCATGCCGCTTGCGCGAGGTGCGTCTGGCGCAACTTCGCCCACAGACTCGACGCCGCATGCCCGCCGTCGCGCAGGCTCACGCTCGCGCAGCCAATCATGGTGTTCAGACCGTTGCTCAGCATGAACTCACCGAGCGCGCTCCAGAGCGCCATCACAACGGCCCCCCCGCGCCATTCAGGGTGCACGCAGGACCGGCCAAGCTCGACAGCCTGATGCAGCAGCGGCCGCACGTTGCGCAGGTCGAATTCGGTCTCGCTGTACCAGCCGCCGGCTCGGCGCGCTGCGTCGGGCGTGAGCACGCGGTAGGTGCCAACCACTTCGCCGGGACGGCCGAACTCGTCATGCTCGCTCGCCACGCGCACCAGCAGGTGTTCGCAGTATTCGTCGAAGCGGTCGACGTCGTGCCCGATCGGCCCACCGGGCAAGGGCGCGATCTGAGCCCCCATCTCGCCGGCAAACACTGCATAACGCAGGCGCTGCGCCTCGCGCACTTCGGAAAGCTGCGACGCCCAGCGCACGTCAAAGCGCGGTGCCGGAACATCGGCACTGGCGCCGAGACGAGCCGGTACGGGCGCTGGCGCATCCGGGCTGATCGGGACTTGTGTTGGCGCGAACGCTTGCTGGTCCATGTCACCCCCTGGTTAGACGCAGGGGATGCTGCCGCCGGTGCGTGACGTTGCCGTGAAGGCAACGTGACGCCCAGATGACGAAGACCGGGCTAACCGATCGGCGTCAACTTTGCCACGGACAAGTCCAGCCACTTCGTGCCGTGCCGGCCGAAGTTCACCTGGGCGCGCGCGTCAGCACCACGGCCCTCGAGCGTGACCACGATGCCTTCGCCGAACTTGCCGTGGAACACGCTTTGACCCGAGCGCAGGCCGTGAGTCGCCAACTTGGGTTGCAACGGCGCGGCAGGCGCGAGTGGCCGGCCTTCCACGCGCCCGGCGCCGACAATCGACTTCAACCCCGAGCCGCGCGACCAGGCGTCTTGGTACTCGCGCGCGAAGCCGGAGCCGAAGGCCTGGTTGCGTGGCGTCATCCACTTCAGCGCGGTTTCAGGCAGTTCGTCGAAGAAGCGACTCTTCACGTTGTAGCGCGTCTGGCCGTGCAGCATGCGCGTCTGGCTGAAGCTCAAGTACAGGCGTTTGCGCGCCCGCGTGATCGCCACATACATCAGGCGCCGCTCTTCTTCGACACCGTCGGTGTCGGACAGGCTGTTTTCGTGCGGGAACAGGCCTTCTTCGAGGCCGGTGATGAAGACGCAGTCGAACTCCAGGCCTTTCGCCGAGTGCACCGTCATCAGTTGAATCGCGTCTTGACCGGCCTGCGCCTGGTTGTCGCCGGCTTCAAGTGAGGCGTGCGTCAGGAAGGCCGCGAGTGGCGACATGATTTCGCCGGAGTCCGGGTCGGGCATGATGCGCGACAGCGTCGCTTGAGCTTGTGCTTGTGCTTGTTCTGGCACTTGTGCATCAGGCGGGCGACCACTGCCCACTTCGTCCACCGGCAGCGCGACGGCGTCTTTGCCGAAACCCTCTTGCGTGACAAACGCTTCGGCGGCGTTGACCAGTTCGTCCAGGTTCTCCAGCCGCTCGCGCCCTTCCTTGTCGGTCTTGTAGAAATCCACCAAACCCGAGGCGTGCAGCACATTTTCGATGATTTCACGCAGCGTCAGGCCTCGCGTCGCGTCACGCATGGCGTCGATTAGCGCGACGAAGGCCTGAAGATTCGCGCCACCCTTGCCCGACTGCGCGGCGACACATTGCGCAAGGCTCGCCCCGGCGCTGCGCGCCGCGTCCTGCAGCTGCTCGACGGTGCGCGCACCGATGCCGCGTGTCGGGAAATTGACGA
>JANOLJ010000131.1:0-5219 GCA_031419715.1 Burkholderiales bacterium
CGACCGGGTCGATCACGTTGCCTTCGGACTTGCTCATCTTCTTGCCGTCGCCGTCGCGCACCATGCCGTGGATGTAGACATCGCGAAACGGCACGCGACCCGTGAAGTGGGTCGTCATCATGATCATGCGCGCGACCCAGAAGAAGATGATCTCGTAGCCGGTGATGAGCACGCTTGATGGCAGGAACAGATCCATATCTTTCGTGCGTGCCGGCCAGCCGAGTGTCGAAAACGGCACCAGGGCTGATGAATACCATGTGTCGAGAACGTCTGCGTCACGCGTCAGTTCCCCGACGTAACCCGCGGCACGCGCCTGCGCGAGCGCGGCTTGTGCATCGCGCGCGACGAACACCTTGCCGTCAACGCCGTACCACGCCGGAATCTGATGCCCCCACCAAAGCTGGCGCGAAATGCACCAGTCCTGAATGTTCTTCATCCACTGGTCGTAGGTGTTGACCCAGTTGTTCGGAATGAACTTGACGGCGCCCGACGCCACCGCATCGATCGCCTTGCCGGCGATGCTCTTGCCGTCTGGCCCGGGCTTGCTGACCGCGACAAACCATTGGTCGGTGAGCATCGGCTCGACCACCTCGCCGGTGCGCGCACAGCGCGGCACGGTGAGCTTGTGTTTGCGCGTCTCGACGAGCAGGCCTTGTGCGTCGAGATCGGCCACCACCTTCTTGCGTGCGACAAAGCGATCCAGGCCGCGATACGCCTGCGGCGCGTCCGCGACGATCTTCGCGTCCAGCGTCAGGATACCGATGACGGGCAGGCCGTGGCGTTGCCCCACCGCATGGTCGTTGAAGTCGTGCGCTGGCGTCACCTTCACCGCGCCGGTGCCGAAAGCGCGATCGACATAGGAATCGGCAATGATGGGAATCTCGCGCCCGGCCAGCGGCAGGTGAACTTTTCTGCCGACCAGGCCCGCATAGCGTTCATCGTCGGGATGCACCATGACCGCAACGTCACCGAGCATCGTCTCCGGCCGGGTGGTGGCAACAACGACGCTGCCGCTGCCGTCCACGAGCGGGTAGCGGATGTGCCAGAGAAAGCCATCTTCTTCTTCACTCTCGACTTCCAGGTCGGACACAGCAGACTTCAACACCGGGTCCCAGTTCACGAGACGCTTGCCCCGGTAGATCAGGCCCTGCTCGTAGAGCGTCACGAAGGTCTCGGTCACGACCTCCGACAACTTCGGGTCCATCGTGAAGTACTCGTGCGCCCAGTCCACGCTCGCGCCCATGCGCCGCATCTGCTGCGTGATCGTCGAGCCAGAGTGCTGCTTCCATTCCCAGACTTTTTCGACGAACTTCTCGCGACCCAAGTCGTGGCGTGACTGCTTTTGCTGCTCCAACTGCCGCTCGACGACGATCTGCGTCGCGATTCCAGCGTGGTCGGTTCCCGGCACCCACAGCGTGTTGTGGCCACGCATGCGGTGGTAGCGCGTCAACGAGTCCATGATGGTCTGGTTGAACGCATGGCCCATGTGCAGCGTGCCGGTCACATTCGGCGGCGGAAGCTGGATCGAAAACGATGGCTTGTCGGCATCCAGCGAGGCGGCAAACGCGCCGCTTTGCTCCCAGTGCTGGGTCCAACGCGCCTCGATGGCGGCGGGTTCGAAAGTCTTGGCGAGTTCGGTCATGCGAGTGTCAGGAGAGAGAGCCCCAGGCGGCGCGAACGCCGCCGCCCCCCGAGGGGGACTGGGTAGCCCGGCAAAGCCGGATCTACTCAAGAGCAGGGCAGGCCGCTGCATGCGGCCGGGTGCAAAGCGGGAAATCGAGGGCGCCGATTGTAGGTTGCGCCCTGCGCGAGACCTCACATCAACAGGTGCTCGCCCGCGTTGTCGCCGCCGAGGATCACGTAGTTCACCTTGCGGATGTCGGCGAGCCTCGTGCCCCCGGCGTAGCTGATCGAGCTTTGCACGTCTTCGCGCATTTCGCGCAGCGTGTCGGCGAGTTTGCCCTTGATCGGCTCAAGGATGCGCTTGCCCTCGACGTGTTTGTACTCGCCCTTGTTGAAGTCGCTCGCCGAGCCGTAGTACTCCTTGAACAACTTGCCGTCCACTTCCACGGTGCGTCCGGGCGACTCTTCATGACCGGCGAACAGCGAGCCGATCATCACCATCGCCGCGCCGAAGCGAACGCTCTTCGCGATGTCGCCATGGTCGCGTATCCCGCCGTCGGCGATGATGGGTTTGGTCGCGACACGCGCGCACCACTTCAGCGCCGAGAGCTGCCAGCCGCCGGTGCCGAAGCCCGTCTTGAGCTTGGTGATGCACACCTTGCCCGGACCGACGCCGACCTTGGTCGCATCCGCCCCCCAGTTCTCCAGGTCGATCACGGCTTCGGGCGTGGCCACGTTGCCAGCGATGACGAAGGCCGCGGGAAGCCGCTTCTTGATGTGGTCGATCATCTTGTGCACGGCATCGGCATGGCCGTGTGCGATGTCGATCGTGATGTAGTCGGCGCCCACGCCGTCCGCGGCGAGTTTGTCGATGACGGCGTAGTCCGGCGCCTTGACGCCAGCGCTCAGCGACACGAACAGACCCTTGTCGCGCATCTGCTTGGCGTAGGCGACGGCATCGACGTCGAAGCGGTGCATCACGTAGAAGAAACCGTTCGCTGCGAGCCAATGCGTGATCGGCTCGTCCACCACCGTCTTCATGTTCGCCGGCACCACCGGCAGGTTGAAGCGGCGTGGGCCGAAGTCGACGCTTGCGTCGCACTCCGAGCGGCTGTCGACGCGGCATTTGCGCGGCAGCAGCAGGACGTTGTCGTAGTCGAAGATTTCCATTGTTTCGGCTCGTGGGTCTGGGGCGTATCGGTGAAGGTCGGCGTGGCTTGCAGTATGCGCACGCGGATCAGCGCTGTGCCTTGTCCTGCGCGTTCTGTGCCTCGATGCGCTCGCGCGCGGCGCGCCAGTCGGTGTCGCTCCAGCTGCGCAGCTCGTAGAAGTTGCCGCCGGTGGCCAGCGCATTGCCGCCATCCATCGCGATGCTCTGGCCGGTGAGCCAATCGCATTGGCCGGGCGCCATCAAAAAAGCGGCCAGGTTTTGCAGTTCGCTCATGTCGCCCGGGCGGGCCATCGGGTTGCGCTCGCGGCTGCGCGCGCCGGGTTCTTCGCCGGGGTTCAGGCGCTTGCTCATGCCCTCGGTCGGTATCTCGCCCGGCGCCACGGCGTTCAGCCGTATGCCGTAGCGCGCCCATTCCACGGCGAGCGACTTGGTCATCACTTCGATGCCGGCCTTGCTCATCGCCGAGGGCACGACGAACGGCGAGCCGTTGTCGACCCAGGTGACGATGATCGACATGACGTTGCGAAACGCCTGTCCGCTTTTCCAATCCCCCGCCTTGGCCTGCGCGACCCAACGCTTGCCGATGGCCTGCGTGACATAAAAGCTGCCGTGGAACACGATGTTGGCGATGGCGTCAAAGGCGCGTGGCGACAGGCTCTCGGTGGGCGCGATGAAATTGCCTGCGGCGTTGTTCACCAGACCAGTCAAACCGCCCGTGGTCCACAGCGTCTCCACCATGTCTTCCACGGCGGCGGCGATACGAATGTCCACACCAAAGGTATCGATGCGCGCCTTCGGATACTGCGTGCGCCAGGTCTGCGCGGTGTCGTCGCACACCGCCTTGCGCCGGCCGCAGATGGCGACATCGGCGCCCAGGCTCAAGAAGCGTTCCGCCATCGCCCGGCCCAGGCCCGTGCCGCCGCCAGTGACGAGTACACGCTGGCCCTTCATCAAATCTGCTTGGTACATGGTGTGGCATTTCCGGGGTTGTGCAATGTGCGGCGCGCGGCGGGTGGGATTGTGCTCTGGTCTTGCGCGCCCGGAGCGGGCCCGACAGGCTCCTAGAATCCTTCAATGAGCCCCTTATCCGAGCGTGACAGAGTCTTCGCCCCTGATGTCGCGGCGCCGATGCCCGTGAGAAGCGAGGCGCAGGGCTTGCTGAAAGGGCTGAACCCGGAACAGCTTGAAGCAGTGACTCTGCCTGCGCAACCGGCGCTGATTCTCGCCGGGGCTGGCTCGGGCAAGACGCGAGTGTTGACGACGCGCATCGCCTGGTTGATCCAGACCGGCCAGCTCTCGCCCGCGGGCGTGCTCGCGGTGACGTTCACGAACAAGGCCGCCAAGGAAATGCTGACGCGGCTGAGTGCCATGCTGCCGATTCCCGTGCGCGGCATGTGGGTCGGCACCTTCCATGGCCTGTGCAACCGCTTCTTGCGCGCGCACTGGAAGCTCGCCGCGCTGCCGCAGGGCTTTCAGATCCTCGATTCGTCAGACCAGTTGTCCGCCGTGAAGCGCATCGTCAAGGCGATGAACCTGGACGAAGCGCGCTATGTGCCCAAGCAGGTGGCGTGGTTCATCGCCGCGGCCAAGGAAGATGCGAAACGACCGAAAGACGTGGAATTGCGCGACGAGATGACGCGCGTGATGGTGCAGGTCTACCAGGCCTATGAAGAGCAATGCCAGCGCGAAGGCGTGGTCGACTTCGCCGAGCTGATGCTGCGCACCTATGAGTTGATGCGCGACAACCAGGCGCTGCGCGAGCACTACCAGCGGCGCTTTCGCCACATCCTGGTCGATGAGTTCCAGGACACCAACAAGCTGCAAAACGCCAGGCTGAAAATTTTCGCCGGCCCGCCAGGCCCACAGGGTTGCGCGGTGCTCGCCGTGGGCGACGATGACCAGAGCATTTATGCGTTTCGCGGCGCGCGCGTGGGCAATATGGCCGACTTCGAGCGCGAGTTCAAGGTGGCGCGCGTCATCAAGCTGGAGCGCAACTACCGCTCCTTCGGCAACATACTCGACACCGCGAATGAACTGATCTCGCACAACGCGCGGCGCCTGGGCAAGAACCTGCACACCGAGGCCGGCCCGGGCGAACCGGTGCGCGTGCGAGAAGCTCCGAGCGATTTTGCCGAAGCGCAATGGTTCGTCGAAGAAGCCCAGCAATTGCATCGCGAGGGCACACCGCGCCGCGAGATTGCCCTGCTGTATCGAAGCAACGCCCAAAGCCGCGTCCTGGAAAGTGCCTTGTTCAATGCCGGCATCGCCTACAAGGTGTATGGTGGTCTGCGCTTTTTCGAGCGCGCCGAAGTCAAACATGCGCTGAGTTACCTGCGCCTCATCGAAAACGCTAACGACGACACGAGTTTCCTGCGCGTCGTCAATTTCCCGACACGCGGCATCGGTGCGCGCACCGTCGAGCAGC
>JANOLJ010000132.1:0-25569 GCA_031419715.1 Burkholderiales bacterium
CGGAGATCCTGCCCTATCTGGAGCGCCTGCCGGCAACGTTCGGCGTACCCGCGCTTTACGTCACGCACGACATCGACGAAGTCGCGCGCCTGGCCTCGCACATGATGATGCTCGCGCAGGGGCGCGTCATCGCCAGTGGGCCGATCCAGGACGTGATGGAGCGCGCCGATCTTCAGCAAGTGACGGGGCGTTTCGAGGCGGGCGTCGTGTTGACGACGCATGTGCTGCGCCATGACTCGACGTATTGCCTGACGCACCTGGACCACCACGGCCAGGCGATCGCCGTGCCCCAGCTCACCGCCGACATCGGCAGTGCCGTACGCGTTCGCATCCGCGCGCGCGACGTAGCGCTGGCGACGCGCCGCCCCGAGGGTTCGAGCATTCGCAACGTGCTGGCCGGAGTGCTGATCGAGATTCAGAGCGATCCGACCACGCCGTTCGCCGAGACCCTGCTCGACATTGGCGGCGCGCGCCTGAGGGCTCGTGTGACGCGCGAGGCGGTCGCGGAGCTGGGCTTGGCCGAAGGCATGCAAGTCTTCGCCCTGGTCAAGAGCATCGCGCTGGGATGAGAAAATCTAGCCGACCAGAATGGCGCCACAGCCGATGAGCAAAGCATTCACGCGTGAGACCGAAGCCGCGGACGACGACGAAGACGAAATCGCCGCGCCCGCGTTGCCCAGTGGCGCGCGCAATTACCTGACGCCGCAAGGCTATGCGCGTCTGCGTTCCGAGCTGCTGGGCTTGCTTGATGACGAGCGCCCGAAAATCGTGGAAGTGGTGTCGTGGGCGGCGAAGAACGGCGATCGCTCCGAGAACGGCGACTACCTCTATGGCAAGAAGCGCCTGCGCGAGATTGACCGGCGCATTCGGTTTCTGACGAAACGCCTCGACATCGCGGAGGTGGCCGACCCGAGCGTGCACCATGGCAAGGACCAAATTTTCTTCGGCGCCACCGTGACCTATGAGAACCAGAAAGGCGAGTCGCGCACCACCACGATCAAGGGCATTGATGAAGTCGACAACCTGGCTGGCGAGGTGAGTTGGGTCGCGCCCATCGCTCGGGCCATGCTCAAGGCGCGCGTCGGTGACGAGATTCAGTTGGTCACGCCCGGCGGGCCGGAGCGCATCGAGGTGATCGAGGTTGCCTACCCGGCGCCTGCTCGCTGATCGATCGCTGATCGATCACGGACCAAAATCCCGCGCCGCGCTGACGCGAGCGCGTGCCTGGGTCAGTTCAAGGCTTGATGCGCGCCACGCGCAACACCGCGCTCGTGCGCTTCAACGTGCGCAGCACGTCGGCGAGTTGCAGGCGATCGCGCACGCTCAGCACCAGGTTCAGTTCAGCGGTGGTGGCCGAGGCGTCGCGCCCCATATCGATGTGCGTGATGTCGGCTTCTGCGGCGGTGACGGCAGCCGCCACCTGCGCCAGGCCGCCCTTCGCGTTGTGCAGCAGCAGGCTCACGCCGGTTTCGAAAGGCCGCGCGAGCTGCTCCGCCCATTCCACGCCCATCCAGCTATCGGGGTCGCGCTCGAACAAACGCTTGCCGACGCTGCACTCCGCCGTGTGCACCAGCAGGCCTTCGCCGCGGCCGAGGTAGCCGACGATGGCGTCGCCCGGGATCGGCCTGCAGCACGGCGCGAGTTGCACCTGCGCGCCGTTGCTGCCGTCAATCACGATCAAGCCCTGCGACGGCGTGGCGTCGTCTTCGCCGTAGCGGCCCATCGTCAGCGTCACCGCGTCGGGCTTCGCCCCTTGCTCGACGAGCAGGCGCGCCAGACGCTTGGCGACGATGCTCGCGATCTTGCGCCCCAGACCGATGTCGATCAGCAAGTCAGCCTGGTTGCGGTTGCCGCTCCAGCGCACCAGTGCCTGCCAGATCGGTGCGCCTGGCCCCTCAGTGGCGGGCAGCTCCAGCCCCTCGGCCATGAGGGCACGCACGAGCAGGCGTTCGCCCAGTTCCTGCGACTCCTCCTGCTCCATGTTCTTCAGAAAGTGGCGGATTTTCGAGCGCGCCCGGCCGGTGCGAACGAAGTTGAGCCACGCCGGGTTCGGGCGCGCGCCGGGTGCGCTGACGATCTCGACCACGTCACCGCTGCGCAGCTCGGTGCGCAGCGCCACGGGCTCGCCGTTCACCTTGGCGGCAACACATCGGTCGCCTACGCCGGAGTGAATCGCGTAGGCAAAGTCGATCGGCGTGGCGCCGCGCGGCAGCGCGAGGATCTTCGACTTCGGCGTGAACACGTAAACGGCGTCGGGGAAAAGGTCGATCTTGACGTGTTCGAGGAATTCGCTGGCGTCGCGCGTTTCGTCTTGAATGTCGATCAGCGACTGCAACCACAAGGTGCCCAGGCGCTGCGCTTCCTGAGCCTGCGCCGAGCCGCTGACGTGGCTCTTGTACATCCAGTGTGCGGCAATGCCTTTTTCGGCCACGGCGTTCATCGGCTCGGTGCGAATCTGAAACTCGACTGCCGTGCCGAGGGGGCTGACGAGCGTGGTGTGCAGTGACTGGTAGCCGTTCGCCTTCGGGATCGCGATGTAGTCCTTGAATCTTCCGGGCAGCGGCTTGTAGACCTGGTGCAGGATGCCCAGCGCCGTGTAGCACTCGGGCAGGGTGGCGACGACGACGCGAAAGCCAAAGATGTCGCTCACCTGCGCGAAGGTGAGGTGCTTCTCGCGCATCTTTGCGTAAATCGAGAACAGCGTTTTCTCGCGGCCCGCCACCTGCACCGGCATCTTGGCTTGCACGAACGCGCGCTCGACTTCCGATTTGATGCGCTCAAACACGTCGCGCCGGTAGCCGCGCGCCTTTTGTACCGCCTTGGACAGCGCCTTGAAGCGCCAGGGCCGCTGGTGCTCGAACGAAAGCTCCTGCAACTCGCGATACGTCTGGTTAAGCCCCAGGCGGTGCGCGATCGGCGCATAGATGTCGAGCGTTTCAATGGCGATGCGGGCGCGTTTCGCCGGGTCGACGGCGTTGATCGTGCGCATGTTGTGCAGCCGATCGGCGAGCTTGATCAGGATCACGCGCACGTCGCGCGCCATCGCCAGCAGCATCTTGCGGAACGACTCGGCCTGCGACTCCTCGCGTGTCGAGAACTGCAGCTTGTCGAGCTTGGTCAGGCCGTCCACCAGGTCCGCGGTGGGCGCGCCGAAGCGCTCGATCAGCTCGGACTTGTGGACGCCGCAATCCTCGATCGCGTCATGCATCAGCGCGGCCATGATGGCCTGCACGTCGAGCTTCCAGTCGGCGCACAACCCGGCCACGGCGATCGGGTGCGTGATGTAGGGCTCGCCACCGTCGCGAAACTGCCCCAGGTGGGCTTCGTCGGCGAAACGGTAGGCTTCACGAACGCGCTTGACGTCCGCGGCGCTGAGGTAGTCGAGCTTGGCCGTGAGGGCGGCGAATGAGGCTGATGCGGCCTCAGCGCTGCCGGCGGCTACGGCGGGAGGGCGCGCGCCCTTTCCCGGCTTGAAAGGGGGTTCTTGAACGGCGGCCGAAGAGCGTGTGCTCATGCCGCGAATTTAGCGCGGAACCGCTGAGCCCGGGCGGCAGGGGGCCGAATATGTGGCGTGGCCGCTTAAATCGGAACCTTGCGCAACATTTCGATGCCGATCTCTCCGGCGGCAATTTCGCGCAATGCCGTGACACCCGGCTTGTTCTTCGATTCGATCTTCGGCGCGTGGCCCTGGCTCAGCATGCGCGCCCGGTAGGTGGCCACCAGCACGAGCTGGAAGCGATTCGGAATCTTCACAAGGCAGTCTTCGACGGTGATGCGAGCCATGGGCGGTACCTGGGTGGAGAGTACAGAAAGCAAGAACCTCATTCGAGGTTGAGGGCGGCAAATACCGCAGGCTTGGTTCGACGCAGCGCGCTGAATTTGAGCCGTTGCGAATGAACGATCGTTTTCAGGTCGAAAACGGCAGCCTCGAACAGGGCATTGATTATAACGAAGTCAAAGTGCCGAGCCTGGGCCACCTCAAGCCGCGCATTCGCCATGCGCCGGGCGATCACCTCCGGCGGGTCTTCGCCGCGCCGCTTCAGGCGTTGCAGGAGTTCGTCCCAGCTCGGCGGCAAGATGAAGATCAGCACGGCGTGGGGAAACAGTTTCTTGATCTGCAGTGCGCCTTGCCAATCGATCTCGAGCACCACGTCCTGGCCGCGCCGCAGGTCTTGCTCGATCGCGGCGCGTGAGGTTCCGTAAAGGTGGCCGTGCACCTCGGCCCATTCGAAAAAATCGTCGTGCGCGATCTTGGCGCGAAACGCCGCTTCATCGACAAAGTGGTACTCGCGCCCTTGCTGCTCCTGGCCGCGCGGCGCCCGCGTCGTGTGCGACACCGACAGCACGAGGTGATGGTCGATCTCAAGCAGAGACTTCACGAGACTGGATTTGCCCGCACCGCTAGGCGCGGCGACGACGTACAAGTTGCCTGGAAAGTCCATGCCGGGTGCATTCATCCGGGTTCCTCCAAAGGGCGGCTGGCCTCACTCACCATCGGGCTGGGCCGGGGCGCGCAACGGTAACACGAAGGCGGCTTGCTCCGAACGCATAGCCTCGTCCAACGTGGTGTGAGCCTGAACGAGGCACTCGTTTCCAACGAGGTATGAGCCTGAACGGGCCGGTTGTGAGGGTCGAATCGGGGGCGGGTTGATCATCCCAAGGATGTTGATCAACATGGAAGAGACGAGGCTGCGCACGATCGAGCAGTTGGAGGAGTTTCTCAGGGCGACGCCGCAGGTGGCGTTCACGGCACACGCGGACGGCGCTGCCGGTGACGAGCAGCGCTATGCGCACATCAGCCGTGTGCTGTCCCGCTTCGACTATCCGCACCACAACGCGCTCGATGTGGAGCTGCTGGTGGAGATGGACCGCGCCCATGAGGACGTGTGCGGTCCAGCCAATCGGGCGCAGCGGGCGAAATTCATCAGCACCCGAGCGGTATGCAATTCCATCGGCCAACGCAAGGCCCCCAGGCCCAATGGGCGCGCGGGATACGTGGGCATCGACACCGTCCACCAAGGCGATCACGCTGCCATCGGTGGGGGCGATTCTGCAAACCCTGAGCCGGTCTGCCATCGACGGCGCGGAGTACGACGCTGCGCTGCAGGCCAGGCAGGCGGCGCCGCTGTATTGAATTAACTGAAGCGTTGCGTTAACTGAATGACCTCAGCAGGTCGCCCGCTTGCTGTCTGTGGTGCCTGTCAATTGCGCACAGGTCATGTCGATAGTTATTCAGGCTTGCCGGTCTCGATGAACGCATTCAGACGCTTGGTCTGCTCGCCAAGCACACCGTCCACCGCGACGGCCAGCTTGTCCAGGCCAGCGTCGGCCGCGCCCGCCACGCGGTAGGTCACCCGCAGCCGCGTTTCGCCGTCGCGCTTGGCGATGCCAAAGCTGAGCACACCCGCCACCGGCACCTCTTGCAGCGGGCCCAGCCAAGCCTGCAAGCGCAGCACCGAGCCCGGCAGCGCCAGCAGCACGCGCCCATGCACGGCAGACTGACCATTGCCCCAGCGTTCGCACCAGCAGCCACCAGCCTGGGCGTCCAAGCTCATGTTCAACGCCTGGCCCGACCAGCTGTGTGTCGATTTCCACCACTGCGGCAATTGCGTGAAGGCCTGCCACACCTGCTCAGGCTCGGCAGCCACGACCACAGCGTGCGTGACGGTGAACCCGGCGCCAGAGACGCCGCTGGTTTCGGCGTGCACTGCCGCAGCCCGGCCCAATGCCAGTGAGATGCCAAACGCGATGACTTTCAGCCCCTTCATTTCCACAACCCCAATAGTCCGCCCATCAGCGTATACGAAACCACCTGGTAGCCGCCGTTGATGAGCCACAGCTTCAGTGAGCGCTGCTCAAACAGGTAGATCACGCCAAGAGACATCGCCACCCAGCCAATGCCGGCTGCCGCGCCGGCAAAGAGCCCGAAGGCCAAGCTTGCCTTGGCGCCGATGAAAGCCGCCAAGTTGAAGGCCATCACCAGCGAGGCCAATGCGGCCAGGCCGAAGATGCGTGCCATCGGTGCGTTGCGGGTCTGTTCTTCGCTGATGCCGGCCTCTTTCATCCACGCGTTGGCGAACATCAGCGGGCTGTACCACAGCCCGCCCACTGCGAAGCCCATCAGCGCGGCGACGAAGACCGCGGCGAAGTTAAATTGAATCGATTCCACAGGGAGCCTCCGAGTTAACGTTGAGGGGTTTGAAGAGTTTGAGGGATTGATGGCGTGCAGCATGACCGTCTGCCGACCGCCACACCAGAGCCTTCGCACCGAATGGGGATTTGATCTTGCCGAACCCGGAGATTCCGCTGCCCAAACCGCTGGCTGCGCCGCCTGTGCAGGTCGTGTACATGGACGACCGCCCGGTGATGGTGGTGGGCATCCTCGGCTTCGGACTCTCGATTCCCTTGCTCAGTGGTTTGTACGGTGCAGTGACCCCGCGCCAGGGCCTGTATTGGGTCGGCACCGCCGGATTCATTGTTCTGGCCGCCGCGATCTGGCTGGGCAATCGCTGGTTGCTGTTTAAGCAGCGCGAGCACCTGGACTGGTTCAACAGGCCGCTGCGCAAGCTGATGATGCTGGTGGTGGCCAACGTCTTGTACACGGCGCCAGTCACCGTGTTGGGGTTGCTGACGTGGTTCTACGCCGCCGGTTTGCCAGTGGACCGCAACGCCTTGCAGGTGGTGGTGCTGACCAACGTCATCTGCGTGCTCTTCGTGACCCACGCCTACGAGACGATTTTTCTGATCCGCGAGCGCGAGTCAGACCTGATGCGCGTTGAGCGCCTTGAGCGGCTGCGCACCCAGGCCGAACTTGCCGCGCTCAAAGCCCAGGTCGACCCGCATTTCCTGTTCAACAGCCTCAACACCCTGGGGCATTTGATCGAACAAGATGCAGCGCGCGGACGCGAGTTCTGCGACACCTTGGCCGAGGTCTACCGCTTCGTGCTCGACTGCCGCGAGCGCGACCTGGTGCCCCTGGCCGACGAGTTGGCCTTTCTGCGCCGCTACCACCGCCTGCTGGAGCTGCGCTTTGGGCCCGCCATGCCGCTTCGGGGCAGCGATGCCGTCGACACTGCAGCGGCTGGTTGGCTGATACCTCCAACGGCGCTTCAAACCCTGCTGGAGAACGCCGTCAAGCACAACCAGGCCAGTGCCAGCGAGCCGCTGGAAATCACGCTCTTGCTCACTGACGGTGTGGTCTGCGTCAGCAACCCCGTGCGCCCGCGGCGCAGCGCAATGGCGTCTGCCGGCCTGGGCCTGGTCAACCTTGACGAGCGTTGCCGCCTGCTTACCGGGCGGTCGCTGACGTTGATGCGCGGCGCCACAAGGTTTGAAGTGCAAGTGCCCCTGGTGGCCGCGACATGAGGCCCCGGCTCGAAGCCTTCGTCGCTGAAGACGAGCCTCCCGCGCGCGAGCGACTGCTTGCGGCATTGGCACGCGTCGCCCCCGAGGTGGTGGTGATCGGCCACGCCGACAGCGTGGCGGGCACGCAAGCCTGGTTGGCCAGCCATCGCGCACCCGATCTGCTGCTGCTCGACATTCAACTCGCCGACGGCTTGTCGCTGGAGCTGTTCAAGGACGGCCAACTGGCGCTACCAACCATCTTCACCACCGCCTACGACCGCTTTGCCATCGACGCGTTTCGGGCCTTGACCATCGACTACCTGCTCAAGCCCGCGAGCGAGGCCGCGTTGTCGCAGGCGCTGGCCAAAGTGCAGCGCCTGCGCCAGTCGTTCGGCACCGACGTGACCGCACTCTTGCAGCAATTGGGCGGCAACGCGCCGCGCTGGCGTCAGCGGCTGGTGGGCCGCAAGGGCTCCCAGTTCCATGCCTTGCCTGTGCATCAGCTGGCCTACGTGGTGTCGGTCGACAAGCTCGCGTTTGCGGTCGATCAAAACGGCGAACGCTACCTGCTCGAAACGCCCCTGTCTGAGCTGGAATCCGAACTCGACCCAGCCATGTTCTTCCGCGCCAATCGCCAATTGTTGGTGGCCGCCACCGCCGTGGCGCGCTTTGGGCCGACAGGCAAAGGCCGGCTCAAGGTCGAGCTGCGCCCCAGTCTGCCCGGTGAAGTGTTCGTGAGTCAGGAGCGCGCGGCTGCGTTCAAGGCCTGGTTGGGCGGGTGACTTGCGGGCGATGCAGGCCAGAGGTGGACGCCCTACGTCGCCGCCGGATAGAAGGTGTTGACCAACTTCGACAAGGCGCAGGCGCTCGCGATCAAGGAAGTCGTGGTCTGGCAGCTGACCCAAGCGATGGAAAAACAATCGCTGAGCAAGGCGCGCCTGGCCGTCTTGCTGAAGACCAGCCGGTCACAGGTCGATCGGCTGCTCGACCCGACCCGACCCGCGACGCAACCCTATCGACCATGCAGCGCGCCGCTGCTTTAGGCGGCCGCAAAGTGCAGATCGAATTGGTCTGACGAGTCAGTAGAGCAGACGCAAGCCGCTTTCACGCAAGCGGCCTCTTGCACGCCACGTTAGGTCAGACACCTTCTCCTGGCGCGTACCGCATTGGCCGACCAATTGACCCCAAATCCGTATTAACTTCAGACCCCATCCACCCCAGCCGAAGCTGGCACCCCCAGCACCCCTTCGACAGCCATCGCTGTCAGCAGCAACGCCTCATCCGCCCCACCCGACACACAAAGCTGCAACCCCACCGGAAGATCGCTGCCCAGATGCTGGATCGGCAGCGAAACTCCGCACTGGTTGAACAAATTGCCGGGCCGTGTGTTCTGCGTGCCGAGCCGGTTCCACGCGGCGATGGCTTCGACGGTCTTGAAATCGGCCGTGGGTGAGGGCAGCACCGGCACGGTAGGCGAGACCCACGCATCGATGCTGCGCGAGCGTTCGCGGATCATTCGCTCCAGCACCCGCTGGCGCATGGCCATCTGCACGTAGTCGTCTGCGCTGAGCGCGAACGCCGCTTGCATGCGTTGTGCCGCGACCGCATCAAGCCGGTCGAACTGCTGCTTGATCCGCTCGCGGCCGAGGAAGGCGAGCAGGTCGGCCGGGACGAGGCTGCGGAACACAGCGTCGATTTCCGCGGCTTCGGGCACGTCGATCTCGACGATGTTCGCGCCGGCCTTGCGCAGGCGTTGCAGTGCTTCGGCAAAACACGCGGCGACGGCGGGGTCGACCTGGTTCATGAAGTGCGCGCCGGGCAGCGCGAGGGTGAGCGTGTTCACCGCCGGAGGTGCTTGCAACGCCCGGCCGGCGAGGGCGGCTTCTACGAACGCGGCGTCTTGCGCGCTGCGCGTGAAGATGCCCACGCTGTCGAGCAGCGGCGAGAGCGGGAACACGCCGTCGCGTGGCCAATGTGTCGTCGTCGCTTTGTAGCCGACCACACCGCACAGGGCGGCGGGCTGGCGCACCGAGCCTCCCGTGTCGGAGCCCACCGTGAAGCCTGCCAGACCTGCGGCCATCGCCACTGCGGAGCCGTGGCTGGAGCCGCCAGTCATGCGCGGCTCGCGCGGATCGCAGGGGTTCCACGGGATCGGCAGGTTCATGTTGAAGCCGCCCAGCGCAAACTCCGTCGTGCGCGTCTTGCCGAGCAACACGCAGCCTGCGCGGTGGAGCATGCGGACAAAACTACCCTGTGGCGGAACGAGGTCTTGCACGTCCAGCGTCGATCCCGCGCGCGTGGGCATGCCGTCGACGCTGAACAAGTCCTTCACCGCGACGGGCACGCCCATCAGCGGGCCGAGGTCCACGCCAGCTGCGCGCAACTGGTCGATCGCGCGTGCGTGCTTGAGAGCGCGCTGCGGGTCCAGGTGCGTGAAGGCTTGCAGCTTGGGCTCGAGCGCGTCGATTCGTGCGAGGCACGCTTGCGCCAGGCTCAGCGCAGTGACCGCGCCGCCGCGCAGTGCCTGCGTCAATGGCGCGAGTCCTTGGCCGGCAGGCGCTTCGGGCGGGGCGGCGGCAGTCATCAGATTTCTCGATTCAAGTTCGCCAAGTCGTTGCCCTGGCTCCAGCGGCGCCCGGGCACCGAGTCCATCAACTCGCGCGTGTAAGCGTGGCTCGGGTTCGCGTACACCTGCGCCACGGGGCCGAATTCGACGATACGCCCGTGGCGCATCACCGCCACCGAATCGCAGACCTGGCTCGCCACGCGCAAGTCGTGCGTGATGAAAACGATTGTGAGCCCGAGCCGACTGCGGATGTCGGCGAGCAAGCGCAACACCTGCGCTTGCACCGAGACGTCGAGCGCGGAGACGGGCTCGTCGGCGACGAGGATCTCCGGCTCGAGCGCGAGCGCTCGCGCCAGGCCGATGCGCTGGCGCTGCCCGCCGGAAAACTCGTGCGGGTAACGCTGCGCCGCGCGTCGCTCCAGGCCCACCAGTTCTAGCAACTCCAAGGTGCGCGCTTGCGCGCTCGCCACCGCCGCGCCGTGCACGATCGGCCCTTCCGAGATCAACTGCCCGACCGTGCGGCGTGGGTTCAGCGAGCCGAACGGGTCTTGAAACACCATCTGCAGGCGCTTGCGCACCGGGCGCAGCTCGCGCTGGGTGAGACCCACGATGTTGTCGCCGTCGATCAGGATCTCGCCGCTGTCGGCATCCAGCAGGCGGATGATGCAGCGCGCCACCGTCGTTTTGCCTGAGCCCGATTCGCCGACGATGCCCACCGTCTCGCCACGGCGAACGTCGAAGCTCACGCCGGCCAAGGCATCGACGCGCCGCGCGGCGCCGCCGAACCAGCCGCTGCCGGTGCGAAAACTCTTGTTCAGGCCCTTCACCGCCACGACCACTGGCGCGGCGCTGAAGTCGCGCTTCGGCCCCGGCGTGAGGCTCGGCACCGCGGCGAGCAGGGCACGCGTGTACTCGGAGCGCGGGCGGTTCAACACCTCGTCGGCCGGGCCTTGTTCGACGATGCGGCCGTGCTGCATCACCGCAATGCGGTCCGCCACTTCGGCGACGACGCCGAAGTCGTGCGTCACGAAGATCACGCCCATGCCTTGCTTGCGCTGCACCTCGCGGATCAGCGCGAGAATTTGCGCCTGCGTCGTCACGTCCAGCGCGGTCGTGGGTTCGTCGGCGATCAGGATGTCGGGCTGGAGCGCGAGCGCCATCGCGATCATCGCGCGCTGGCGCTGCCCGCCGGAGAGCTGGTGCGGGTAGGCCGCGAGTATCTTCTCCGGCTCGGGCAGGTGCACGGCGGCGAGCATTTCGAGCACGCGCGTGCGGCGCACTGCCTTGTCGCTTGTCTGGTGCACTTCGAGCACTTCGTCGATCTGCGCGCCGATGCGCAGCACCGGGTTCAGCGCCGTCATCGGCTCCTGAAAAATCATCGCGATGCGGTTTCCGCGCAGCGCGCGCAGGCGCTCGGGCGCGGCGCGCAGCAGGTCTTCGCCCTCGAACAGGATGCGCCCGGCGCTCGGCTGCACGTGGCGCGACGCGAAAAGCCCCAGCACGGCGCGCGACATCACTGATTTGCCCGAGCCCGATTCGCCCACCACGCACAGGATCTCGTTGCGAGACAGGTCGAGGCTGACGTTCTCCACGGCATAAGGCCGGTCGGCATTCGCCGGCAGGCTCACGCTCAGGTCCTCGATGCGCAGCAGCGGCTGTGGCGCCGTCGTCATAGCGAACGCAGGCGTGGGTTCAGTGCATCGTTCAAACCGTCGCCGACGAGGTTGATCGCCATCACCGTGAGCAGAATCGCCAGGCCCGGCATCGCACAGATCCACCACGCGGTGCGCAGCACGGTGCGCCCCGAGCCGATGATGAAACCCCAGCTCATCGTGTTCGCGTCGGTCAGGCCGAGGAACGACAGGCCCGACTCGATGAGGATGGCGGTGGCCACCATCAGCGAGCCGGTGACGATGATCGACGACAGCGTATTGGGCAGGATGTGCACGAAGATGATTCGCGTATGGCCCATGCCCATCGCGACGCAGGCCTGCACGAACTCGCGGTTGCGCATCGCCATGAATTCGCCGCGCACGAGCCGCGCCATGGGTGGCCAGGAGACGACGGCAATCGCGAAGATCACGCTGCCCACGGTGGCGCCGAGCACGGCGACGAGCAGGATGGCGAAGAGGAAGAACGGAATCGTCTGGAACAGTTCGGTGAAGCGCATCAGCAGGTTGTCCAGCCGCCCGCCGAAGTAACCCGCGAGGCCGCCCACTGCCACGCCGACCAGCGTGGCGATCAGGGTGGCGACCACGCCCACGAGCAGGGTGGTGCGCGCGCCGTACAGCACGCCTGCGGCGAGGTCTCGGCCGAGCTGGTCTGTTCCCAACGGGTATTCGCCGAACGGCGGCTGGAACGGTTTGCCGACCAGGCCGAAGGGGTCGGTGGGGTAGAGCGTTCCGGCCAGCAGCGCGGCGAGCACGACGCACAGCAACAGCAACAGGCCGATCACGGCGGGGCGGTGGCGCATGAAGCGCATCACGGCGGCGTTCATAGTGAGAGGCTCAAGGCAATCGGATGCGCGCGCGATGGTCAGCGCAGCTCGATGCGCGGATCGAGCAGGGAGTACGCCAGATCGACGAGCAGGTTGACGAGCACGACCAGACAGGTGCAGACGAAGAAGATTCCCAGCAACAGGTTCAGGTCGCGCGCGAACAGCGACTCATACGCCAGCAGCCCCAGCCCGGGCCAGGCGAACACCGTCTCGACGACGACCGCGCCACCGAGCAGCGCGCCGGCCTGCACGCCGGCCATCGTCACCACCGGCAGCAACGCGTTGCGCAGCACATGGCGGCGCGCGATCTGGCGTTCCGTCAGGCCTTTCGCGCGCGCCGTGACCACATAGTCCATCGAAAACTGTTCGAGCACCGAAGCGCGCATCAGCCGCGTGTAGAGCGCGAGGTAGAACATCGTCAGCGTCAGCGCCGGCAGCACCAGGTGGTGCGCGACGTCGCGCACTTTGGCCATGCCTTCGTGAAACGCCGCGACCTGGGTCATGCCACTCGTCGGGAACCAGCCGAGCTTGATGGAAAACACGACGATCAGCATCAGGCCTGCCCAGAACACCGGCGTGGCGTAGGTGAGCACAATCAACATCGAGATCATGTTGTCTTGCCAGCGGTTCAGATTGCGCGCCGCGATGCTGCCGAGCATTGCGCCTGCGGCGACCGACAGCGCGAACACGGTCAGCATGAGCAGCAGCGTCGGCCCGAGCCGCGACAGGATCAACTGCGCCACCGGCATGTTGTGGCGGAACGAAAACCCGAGGTCGAAGCTGACGATGTTTTTCATGTACAGCAACAACTGCACCGCCACCGGCTGGTCCAGGCCGAATTTCTGGCGCAGTTGCGCCATGAACTCGGGCGTGGCGGAGCCGGCTTCGCCAGCCAGCACGTCGGCCGCGTCGCCTGGCGCCAACTGCAACAGCATGAAATTCAGCGCGACGATCACGAGCACTGTGGGCACCGCCTGCACCAAGCGGTGCAGTGCATAGCCGACGCCCTTGCTCCAGACCACCTCGGCCCCGGGTCGTTGAGGGATGTCCGCTCGACTACTTCGCCAGCCAGACCTGGTCGAACGACGAATAGATTCCGAGCGGGCTCAGCGGAAAGTTGTTCACCTTTTTGTTGTAGACCGTCACGAAGTTGAGTTCGTGCACCCACACCAGCGGGCTCGCCTCGGAAACGCGCTTTTGCATGTCGTGATAGAGCGCGGCGCGCTTCTTCGGATCGGACTCGACAGCGGCTTTGTCCATGAGATCGTCGGTTTCTTTTGTGCTCCAGCGCGAGTCGTTGACGAACACAGTGCCGGGCTTGATGGAGGCCGAGTGGTACAGGCGGTGCACGCCGATCACCGGGTCGGCGAGCGTCTGGATCCAGTTGTTGGTGAGCTGGAAGTCGTAGTTGGTGTAGACGCGACGCAGCCACGACGGCACGTCTTCATAGCGCAGCGTGACCTTGATGCCGAGCTTGCCGAGCTGCTGCTGTGTGTACTCGCCAAAACGCCGCCACTCTTCGCCATAGGGCGTGATGTCGTGGACGATCTCGAAGCGCGTGCCGTCCGCGCCGCGCGGCTTGCCGGCTTCGTCCAAAAGCTTGTTCCCGATCTCGACGCCGTTGGCGACGTTGTAGTTCTTCGTGTCGGGCGTGAACAGGCCATTCGCCTTGAAGTTCGAGTTGATCGGCCCGGTGGCCGGGCGGCCGAAGCCGAACCAGATGTTGTCGATGACGAACTTGCGGTCGATCGCGTAGGCCACTGCCTGACGCACCTTCACATTGTCGAACGGCGGCTTGGTCGTGTTGAAGTCGAGCTGCACGATCGGCGCCTGCATCTCGTAGCCCTTGAACGTGGCGTCGATGTGCGGCAGCGCTTGCAAGCGCTTCACATCCACCGGCGGAATCGCGCCGAAGCCCGCCATGTGCGCCTCTTGCGTCTCCAGCGTGGCCGAGCGCGTGCCGCCGTCGGCAATGAAGCGCGCGACGATGCGGTCCAGGTGCGGCAGCCCCGGCTTGCGATAGTCGGGGTTGCGATCGAAGCGCATGAACTGGCCCTTTTGCCACTCGACGAACTTGAACGGACCCGTGCCCACCGGGGTGTTCGCCGCCGGATGCGCCTTGACGTCGCCTTCACCGAAGATGTGCTTCGGGATCATGGGCGACTCGTACGAAGACAGCGCCATCATCATGTAAGGCGCTGGTTCGCTCAGGCGAAACACAGCGGTCAGCGCATTGGGCGTGTCCACTGAGGTGACGGCGCGAAATGTATTCTGTCCACGCGGGTGCACCTTCTTCAGCACCTCCATCACGCTGAACTGCACGTCGGCGCTGGTGAAAGGTTTGCCGTCGTGGAACTTCACGCCTTCTTGCAAATTGAAGGTGACGCTTTTGCTATCCGCGCCGATGCTCCACGACTTGGCCAGGCCAGGCTGCGGCTTGAGATCGAAGTCGTATTCGAGCAGCCCTTCATAAACCTTGGTTGTCACCTGGCCGACGGGGCCGGCCGTGCTCTGGTACGCCGCAAGCGTGGGCGGCTCGGGCTGGACCACGATCACGAGGGTGCCGCCTTTTTGCGGCGTCGCCTGCGCCATGGCGAGTGGCGAGGCGAGAAGCGCTGCGCAGAGCAGAGCCAGGGTTCGCGCAAGAGATTTCGGGTCGCACATTTCTTGTCTCCTCGATTTGTGGGTATCGTCGCGCGATTATTCACTGCCCCGCGAGTTGAGTCCTTCATGAATAACCCTGCGCAGCAGGCGCCCCGCCGCAGCCTCGCCGCGATGCTTTCGCTCGACGACTTCGAGCGTGCGGCGCGGCGCCACCTGCCACGGCCGATCTACGCCTATGTGGCCGGCGGCGCCGAGCAGAACCTCGCGTTCGACGACAACTGCCGTGCCTACCAGGATCTCGCCCTCGTGCCGCGCGTGCTGCGCAACGTGGCGCAGCGCAACCAGGAGGTGAGCTTGCTCGGCCGCGAATACGCCGCACCGTTTGGCATCGCGCCGATGGGCATGCTGGCACTGACGGCGTATCGCGGCGACCTCGTGCTCGCGCGCGCGGCGCAAGCGGCGAATATTCCGACCGTCATCAGTGGCGCGTCGCTGGCGCGCCTGGAGGAAATCGTGCAGGTCGCGCCGGCCACCTGGTTCCAGGCCTATCTTCCCGGCGAGCCGCAGCGCATCACCGCGCTGCTCGATCGTGTGGCCGCGTCGGGTATCGAGACGCTGATGCTCACGGTGGATACGCCGGTGGGAGGAAACCGCGAGAACAATATGCGTGCCGGGTTTTCGACGCCGCTGAAACCGAGTTTGCGGCTCGCGCTCGACGGCCTGCTGCGCCCGGGCTGGCTGGTCAAGACCGTTTTGCCCACGCTGCTGCGCCACGGTATGCCGCACTTCGAGAATTCATTCGCGGAGCGCGGCGCACCGATACTTTCTTCCACCGTGCTGCGCGACTTTGCCAAGCGCGACCACTTCGACTGGAGCCACGTCGCCGCGATCCGCAAGACCTGGAAGGGGCCGCTGGTGATCAAGGGCGTCCTCCACCCGGCCGACGCGCAGCTCGCGCGCCAGCACGGCGCCGATGCGCTCATCGTCTCGAACCACGGTGGGCGCCAGCTCGACGCCGCGATCGCGCCGTTGCGCATCCTGCCCGAGGTGATTGACCGTGCCGGCGACTTGCCGGTGATGCTGGATGGTGGCATCCGGCGTGGCACCGATGTGCTGAAGGCGCTCGCCCTGGGTGCGCGCTTCGTATTTCTTGGCCGCCCCTTCAACTTTGCGGCGGCCGTGGCGGGTGAGCCGGGTGTGGCGCACGCCATCGGGCTGTTGCGCGAGGAGATCGACCGCAACATGGCGCTGCTCGGCGTGAACCGCTGCGCCGAAGTGGGGTCGGAACACCTGCGCGACTTGCGCGAGCCCTTTGCGGTTGCTCGTAGTTGATCGACGCTTTTAAGCCGCCGCAGTAGCGCGCACTGCGGGCGCGGCGTGAACCGTGCTGCCCGCAGCTGCGGCGAGCCGGACGACCTCGGGCGCGGCCAATTGATGGCCGATGACAACCCGGGCGAAGAAGTAGGCGTTGCGCGAGGGCTCGCTCATGTTGTCAAGATTCACCTGACCATTGGCGTCGCACGGAAAACTGTAGCCCTGGCTGTTGTGCGACAACGGGCGAAAGCACAGTTCATAGCCAGCCTGGGGGCTGCTGTTGGGTGGTGTCATTGGCATGGCTCGGTTCGGACCCTGGCTCAACTGCATGTATCGTAAGCCGACGAATCGTCCAGCGTTCCTTGGTGAAAACACCTGTGCAGCAAAATCGCAACGAAGTTCGGAAGCTATTGTCCGCACCGATGGTGGGCTTGTATTGGGGTCTGCTGGCCGCGGCGATTTGGGCCAGTTACTCGGTGCTGGCGCGCCTGGCGGTAAAGGCCGGCCTCAGCCCGGGCGACCTGACTTTTTTGCGCTTCTTGCCGGGCGCGCTGCTGATGGCGCCGCTGCTGTGGCGCTGGGGCCTGCGTGACCTGGGCGGCATCGGCTGGGGGCGTGCATTGATGTTGACGCTGCTGGCCGGCCCCGGCTTCAGCCTGCTCATCATGACGGGCTTTTCGCTGGCTCCGCTGGCGCACGGCGCCGTCATCGCCCCGGCGTGCCAGATGCTGTCCGGCCTGGGCTTGTCGGCCTGGCTGGCGCAGCAACGGTTGACGCGGGAGACCGTGTTTGGTGCGAGCTTCGTGGTCCTGGGCCTGCTATTCGTCGGCGGCGACAGTCTGCTGCACCAGGAGGGCAGCCAGACGCTGGTGGGCGACCTGCTGTTTGCCGTGGCCGGATGTTGCTGGGGCCTGTTTGGTGCGTTGTCGCGCCGCTGGCAGGTGGACCCGCTGCGCGTGACCGGGGTGGTGGTGGTGCTGGCATTCTTGCTGTTCGCGCCGGGCTTCCTGCTGCTGGCGGATCTCAGCCGCTTGCGCGACGCGGGCACCGGCATGCTGCTGATGCAGCTCGTGGCGCAGGGGCTGGGCGCCGGGTTGGTGGCCGTGCTGGCGTACAGCCGCGCGGCAGAATTGCTCGGCTCAGGGCGTGCCGCATTCTTCGGCGCGCTGGTGCCGGGCGCCGCGTCGCTGCTGGCCATTCCGGTGTTGGGCGAGGTGCCTTCGGTGCTGCAGGTGCTGGGCATCGTGGCGGTGGTGTTGGGCCTGCTGCTTGGTTTCGGTGCCGTGCGCGCCTTGCTCGCAAGCCGCGCGAAGGCATGAACCTGTAGTCGGCGGGTTCTGCGACACCTCGCGCGCGTTCGACCAATCCGGCCAACACCTGCTTGGCTCAGCGCACCCGGACTTACCCGTCTCGCTTGTGGTTCAGCGCCTGATTAACATTGCGCTCCGAATGGCGAACGCCGCCTGTGCGGCAGCTGCACGGCGGTTTGAGATCCCCACTGCGCGCGCGTGAACCTTCCCCCACCGGAGATGTGCATGACCCAACGCAGAAATTTGATACAAGCCACGCTCGGCGGCGCCGTGCTCACCATGCTCGGCGTGCGTGACGCGGCGGCGCAGGCGCTGGAGCAGGTGAAGTTCATCTACGGCTTTCCAGCCGGCAGTGCGGGCGACATCGTCGCGCGGCGTGTCGCTGAAAAAATCGCCGGCAGCGCATATTCACGCAACGTCGGCGTTGTCGAGAACAAGCCCGGCGCGGGCGGACGCATCGCGCTCGACGCGCTCAAGGCGTCCGCGGCCGATGGCGCGACGTTGTGCCTGTCGCCCTACTCGTGTACCTCGATCTACCCGCATGTGTACGGCGCCAAGCTCAGCTACGACCCGCTGCGCGATTTCGTTCCGGTGTCGATCGCGGCGCTGATGTTCCACGGCCTGGCGGTCGGGCCGATGGTTCCGGCGAACGTGAAGAACGTCAGGGACTTTCTGGACTGGGCGAGGGCGAATCCGAAAGACGCGAACTACGGTTCGCCCGCGGCGGGTTCGACGCCGCATTTCATCGGCGCGCTGCTCGGCCTGAACAACGGCGTGGACCTCAAGCATGTGCCGTACCGCGGCTCGGTGCCGGGCGTGACGGACGTCGTGGGCGGCCAGATCGCCGCGATGTTCACGCCCAGCGGTGACTTCATCGCCAACCACAAGGCCGGCAGACTGCGCATTCTCGCGACCTCAGGCGCGAAGCGCTCGCCCTTCATTCCCGATGTGCCGACCTTCGCGGAGCAAGGCTTCCCTGAGTTCGTCGTCGAGGAGTGGTTCGGTTTCTACGCGCCGGCACGCACACCGGTGGCGGTGGTGGCTGCCGCAAACGCCGCCATCACGAGCGCGCTCAAGGACAAGGCCCTTGTCGATGGCCTGGGTGTCGTGGGGCTGGTCGCGCAGGGCTCGAGCGCGGAGGAGATGGCGCGCAGCCAAAAAGCCGAGTTCGAGCGCTGGGGGCCGCTGGTCAAGCAGACCGGGTTCACTGGCGATTCCTAAGCCGGCGTTTCAGTTGGTGCGCCGCGAACAAAGCGCAGGCGCGTGATTTCGGACGGCGCACCCAGGCGCAGCGGCGGCCCCCAATAGCCGGTGCCGCGGCTGGTGTAGACCCAAAGCTAGCGCAGCCGGTGCAGGCCCGCAGTGAACGGCTGCTGCAGCGGCACGAACAGATTGAAGGGCCAGTACTGGCCGCCATGGGTGTGGCCGGACAACTGCACGTCGAACCCGGCGTCCGCGGCGGCCGCGGCACTGCGCGGTTGGTGTGCCAGCAAGACGCGCAGTCCCGCGTCTTGGGGGGCGCCAGCGAGCGCACGTTGCGGGTCGCTGCGGTGCTGCGGTATGAAATGGTGGGCGCTGAAGTCGGCCACGCCCGCCATCACGAGCGTCGCACCATCGTGCTGCAACAGCACATGTTGATTCGTCAGCACGCGCAGGCCCAGCGTGGACAGCAGTGCCGTCCACTCCTGGGCGCCACTGTAGTACTCATGGTTGCCGGTGACGAAGAACGTGCCGTGGCGCGAACGCAGGTCGGCCAGCGGCGCCACATCGTCCGCCAGGTCTTCGACCCGGCCGTCAACCAGGTCTCCGGTGACAGCCACGGCGTCGGCATTCAACCGGTTCACGGCGTCGACGATTCTGCGCACATAGGCGCGCTTGACGGTCGGGCCGACGTGTATGTCGGTGATTTGCGCGATCGTGAAGCCTTGCAATGCGTCCGGCAGCCCGGCGACGGGGACGACCACAACGCGCACGCGCGCGGTGCGGCGCGCGCCGGCCAAGCCGAACAGCGTGGCCAACCCGGCCAGCACTGGCGCGGCGATCGCGGTCCACCCTGCCAGCCAGGGCAGCGCGAACGGCCAGGCGAGCAGCAGCACCAGGTCGCGCAGCAGCGTGGCCACCAGCAACATCGAAAACAGGCCGAGGCTCAGCATGCCGGCCCAGGTCCAGCGGTCGGCCACGGCCCGGTCGTGCGCGCGCCGCCCCAGGAATGCCGCTGGGATCAGCGCCATCGACAGGACCAGCAGGACGACGAACGGAATAGCCGCCACCGCCCCGGGCAACTGCGGCGCAATCCGCCAGCCGATGTACAGGTGCAGCAGCGCCAGCAGCGAGATGGCGGACACCCGTGCCACATGGCGCCGCAAGCGTCGGATTCAAGGCCGGTGCATGACAGCGCCGAAGGCCACGCGCATCGGCGCGTAACATGGGCGGCATGACTGACCCCATCGATACCGACACCTCAGAAGCCATCCGGCAAGACCGCTTGTGGCGCGACAACGGCTCGACCGCGCGCGTCATCAAAAACAACGACGACGATGGTTGGGCCGTGGAGATGATCAAGAGCGGCGAACCCGAACCCGCGCTCGTCGGCCCCTGGACGATGGGGCGCGACAAGAAGAACCCCAAACCGCTGGACAGCGCGGCGTTCAATACCCTCGTGAAGACTGCCGCTGAGGTAGTGCGACGCCATGAGCAGCACCTGCATGCGCTGCTGCACAAGGAGTTCAGCGTCGTCGCCGCGTCGGGCGCGCGCATCAGCGTCACGCTGGACATCGTCGCCGATGAAGACGACCCACACGCGCTGCTCGCCGCCCAGGGCACTGCCGGCGAAGCGATCGCGCAAGTGCGCGTGAGCGCGGGTTTCAAGCTCAATCAGGCGAGCGCGCGGGATTGGGTGGAGGCGGGGTTCCGCAAGCCGGGCTGAGCCGCGCGCGCCTCAGGCAAGCCTGCCGCTAAACTGCTCCTCTCCTACGACGATCAGAGAGAGTTTCATGAAGGCCGAAGTCTCCGCCAACGGATTGACGGTTCCGAAGCGCCTGCTGCGAGGCATGCATCGGGTTGAAATCAAACGAACCAACGACATGGTTGTCATTACGCCCCGGCAGACAACGGTGGAGGCCGATTGCCTGCTTGGATTGGGTTCGAATCCGGCAAGGCAGGCGCTCAAGACAGGTTCGCGTCAGCACGATGCGTGGATCTATCGAGGCAAATGAACGTCGCACCGAATCGGCTGCGAAGGCTGTGGCGGGGCTGACTCGTGGCGCTGTTCCTCGATACGAGTTTCGTCATTGCGCTTGAAATGTCGCGCGACCACTACCATCGCGCCGCGGCAAGTTTCTGGCAAGAATACGTTCAACGGCCGCGCCGTCTCATCACCACCGATTGGGTGCTTGCAGAAATCGTCACCTTCTTGAACGCGCGCGGATTGCACGACAAGGAAGTTGAAGTTGGGGATCGTCTACTCGCGAGCCGCCTGGTTGAAATTCGATCGATCACACCAGAATTGCGCGCCGAGGCATGGGCACTCTTCAAGCGCCACAGCGACAAGTGGTACTCGTTCGCCGACCGCGCGTCGTTTGTAGTGATGCGCAAGCGGCGGCTCACAAGCGCGCTGACCTTCGATAGTCATTTCACACAGGCCGGGTTCACCGTGTTGCCTGGCTAGCCAGGCGGGTCGACCCGCACTCAGGGACCGTCGATTCGCGCTAACGCACGACGCGCAATGCGTGGGCGAAGAAAAAGCGCAGCATTTCTTCGGTGGCGTCGGGGCCTTTCGCATCGGTGTACGAACCGCGCGCGCTTCCGCCTGACCAGGCGTGGCCCGCGCCGTGCACGACCCAGTGTTCGGCAACAACACGGCCGCTTGCGTCTTGGTAGTTGCTGCGCGTGTAGGCGCGGCCATTGCTGCCCGCAGCGCGGGTCTGCTCAGGCTGCGCATTGCCAGCACTTGAGGCAACCACTTGCTGGCCGTTGATGGGGTGCACGGTCGTGTCCTGGTCGCCGTGAAACACGATGGTGGGCGGTGAGGTGCCGCTCGACAAGCTCGATAGTGCGGCGCTGCCGACTTTCATCGCGGTGAACGCCGACTGCGCATCCCTGGCCGAACCGGTGCGCAGGCCCGAGTGCACGCCGACCGCGGCGAACAGGTCGGGGTAGGCGTCGCCGAGGATCGCCGCCATCGCCCCGCCCGCGGACAAGCCCGCCACGTAGACGCGTTGCGGGTCGATCTGGTAGCGCTGCATCACAACCCGCGTCATCCCGGCCAGCAGCTCGGGTTCGCCGCGGCCTCGGCGCTGGTGGTTGTGCTTGAACCAGTTCCAGCAGCGCGACGTGTTGTCACGCTGCGCCTGGGCCGGGTAGAGCACGAGGAAGTCGCGTTCGAGTGCAGCGTCGTTCATGCCGGTGCCGGCGGCAAAGTCATCGGGGCTTTGCGTGCAGCCGTGCAGCATCACCACCAGTGGCAGCGCCTGGCCCCGGTAGCCCGGGGGCACATAGAGCTTGTACTCGCGCTTGCCGTTCGCGTCGGTATGGCTGCCGGCGATGAACTGGCCGGCACGCGGCGCCGCGCGCCCGGTGGGTTGCGATTCAACGTCGGTATGGCGTGCTCCGGCCTCGCGTGCCTCGACCGCGCGCGCTTGGACATTGATGACATCGGTGTAATCGCCTGGCGCTGGCGTGGGCGGCACGGCGGCGCCGCGCAATGCTGCCCGGATCGCCGCGGTCGCGCCGCGCAGTTCGCCGCCTCGGGTGAGGCGGGTGGCCTCGGCCATCACGCGCTGAAAGACTGAGTTCATGAATTTCCTTGGGGTTATGGTCAACGCATGCGGCTGGCGAGCGCCACCTTCACGGCCGGGCTGGCGTGCAGGGCACCCAACACTACCAAAGAGTCGATGGCCGCGAGCGCCAGCTTCGGGGTCACGTCGGGCGCGATCGAGGCGAGGCCGAGCACGCGAATCTGCAGCGTCTGCCCGCTCGCCAGCACGGCGCGCAGATCGGCCGCGCTGAAGTGTTGGATGCCCAGCACCAGGGTCTTGCGCGCGACGGACTGCTTCACCGCCTCGGCATGCACGGCGAGCTGGTTGCGGATGGCGCTGCGGATCAGGTCGGTGCGGTTCGCATAGAAACCTTCCTGCACCAGCAGGTCGATCTGGCCGAGATCCACATAGCCGAGATTGACGGTGATCTTCTCGTCGGCGGGTTTGGCGGTGGTGACGGACAGGGCGCTGCGTGCGGGCATGCGCCGATACTATCACCTTCCAAGTGGAGGGTTTATGGATGGCGCCTCGGTCGAGGCCAGCTCGGCGGCGGTGGCCAGGAGTCGATCGCTCTCCTTCTTGACCACGCCGTAACACTCGCAGGAGCGTCCTTCGATCGCGGCTCGGTCGAGCACCGTGATCTCGCCCTCGTCGTAGCGGATCAGCCCGGCGTCATTCAATACGCTGGTGGCGTGCGCGACGCGCGCGAGGTCCAGGCCCAGCATGTTGCCGACCAGCCTGTCCGTCATATTGATTTGATTCGTCGGCAAGCGGTCCAGGCTCAGCAGCATCCAGCGGCACAGTTGTTGGTCGACCGTGTGGTGTCGGTTGCATGCCGCCGTCTGCACCATCTGCGTGATCAGCGCCTGGGCGAACATCATCAGTTGGCGGCTCAGCGCTTCGCCGCGCTGGAACTCGGCAATGAGCACCTTCGCGTCCAGGCGGTAGGCATGGCCGGCGTTCTGCACGATGGCCCGGCTGATCGTCGAGTCTCCGCCCATGAACAGCGCAATGCCGACCATGCCTTCGTTGCCCACGATGGCAATCTCCGCGGACTCGCCGTTTTTCATGACGTAGAGCAGCGAGACGACGCAGTCCACCGGGAAAAAGGCGTGGCGCATCGTTTCGCCCGACTCATACAAGACCTCGCCCAGTGCGAGAGGAACCAACTCGACCGTTGCGGCCACGCGCAGGAACGCCGAGGCGGACAGCGCACCCAGAAGTGCGTTTTGCTGTGGCCGAAGAGCGCCGCTCGCCGGGGGCGTTGTCATGTCAGCCAAGGCGCAGCGTGCCCATGCCGAAAAGCCCGATCACACCGATCGCGATCAGATAGATCGCGACGATGTAGTTCAGCAGCCTGGGCATGACAAGGATCAGGATGCCGGCGATCAACGAGATCAGCGGCGTCAGGGCAAGGTGCATGTTCATGGGCTGCGTCGCTAGACCACGCGACGACCCGTGATCAATTGGTAGATCACGATGACGACCGCGGCGACAAGCAGAACGTGAATCAGGCCACCCGCGGTGAACGCCGTCACGAAGCCGAACAGCCAAAGTACCAGCAGGATCAATGCGATGGTGTAGAGCACGATGATTCCCCAATGAGGAGCAGCCTGCGTCTGCACGATGCATCCGCTTCTGCATCAGGTAGCTTCGCGCGCCCGACACGGCGGCGCAATCAGTCGAGGAGTCGAGCGCTTGTAGGCGATTTCCGACGCGATTCGGTTGCGGCCAAATTTCGCGGGAGTTCTCGCGCTACCGCTACTGCTTGGTCATGCCGATGCGTCTGACGAGGTTGCCCCAGGCGTCGTAGGCCGCCTTGACCATCGCTGTCAGCGCCTGCGGCGTCGAACTCTCGGCGCTGTGGCCGCCGCTGCTGAACACTTCCTGCACCGAAGCCTGCTCGAGCGACTCGGCGATCGCCACATGCAACGCCGCCACGGTTTCCGGCCTGACGCCGCCTGGCGCATACCAGCCGACGAAACCGGTGAGGTCGACGTCGTTCACACCTTGCTCGGCGAAGGTGGGCAGGTTGGGTTGCAACGGCGAACGTAACGGGGCCGCCACGGCGAGCAGCTTGGCACGGCCCGACTTGGCGGTTTGAACCGCGACGGGAGCGGCTTCGAAGACCAAGTGAATCCGCCCGCCAGCCAGGTCGCCAGCGGTGTCAGTCCTGCCGTCATCGGGCACATGAACCATCGCGATCCCGGTGTTCATGGCCAAGGTTTCGGCCAGAACGTGCGATTCGCTGCCAACACCCGAGGAAGCGTATCTGAGCTTGCCCGGATTCGCTTTGCCATAGGCGATCAACTCGGCGACGTTGCTCACGGGAACCGCCGGGCCCGCCAACAGCATCAGCGGGCTCTTCGCAGCGAGGCTGATCTGCGCGAATTCGTTCACCGGTTCGAACGTCGCGGCGCTCGATACATGGGGTGCTAGCGCCATTGTCGAGGAGGCGCTGTACAAGAGGGTGTGGCCGTCGGGCATGGCACTCAGCACCTCTTGCGCGGCGGGCAGCGCGTCGCGCTCAGGCCGGTTCTCGATCACCACCGGCACGCCCAGCATCTCGGCCATCTTGGCGCCGACGGCGCGGGCTTGCGCGTCTGCCATGCTGCCGGGCGGAAACGCGAGTACGACGCGAATCGCCTTGTCCTTGATCGGGAAGGCCGGCTTCTGCGCGTGCGCCGGGACAGAAGACGCATACATCCAGTTCTGCTTCATCTGCGCCTGGGCGGGTGTGACGGTGCCCACACCGACCAGAAGCGCGGCAGCGGCCCAAGCCGATCGGGTGAGTAGAGCGGGAAGCTTCATGGCGTCTCCGGGGATCGACGGCGGTGCGTTGCCGGCCGGCACCCCACGCACGCAGTCCCAATCAAGCAGGCTGTTTTACCACCTTGCGCCAGTGCCGGCCGGCCGAGACCTCCACGAAGCCGGCCTGTTAGTACAAGCTCAGTGCGGTGTGACGATCCTCGCGCACGGTGAGGGTGAGATGGCCGCGGCCACGCTGTGCGGCCCAGGCAAAGGCGGCGCCTAGCACTGCCCTTTACCCAGAGATTTATTTCCTAACCCGAAGTCCAATCGCGTAGAGACAGACCTCTGCAAAGTGATTGCAGTTCTGCATAGCCCTGCCACATGATTTGGTGCCCTGGCGGCGCATCTTTTGCGCGCCCGATGTAG
>JANOLJ010000133.1:0-19143 GCA_031419715.1 Burkholderiales bacterium
GCGTCAGCGCGTCCGCGCTCGCCTTCACCTGCACCGCCTTGCCCATCACCTTCATCGCCGACCTCCATCCAATGTTGCAATGAAAGCAGAAGGTACTCAGTTCAAATCGTCAAATCATGCAGATTTGCCGGAGGGACACGCAGCTCTGCGATGCCTGGCGGTATGCTCCGGGACATGACCAACAAGATGAGCGATTGAGTGGCATGTCGATGGAACTTGGGGTTCGGCGTTTCGGAGTGCCCACGCGCCAATGTCTTGGCCTCTTGCAGCGCCCGCCACCCGGCAGGCCGCCGCGCGCTGCATTCTTGATGTGCCGACCATTCGGCCAGGAGGCCGTGCGCACGGCGCCGATTTACCGGGCGGTGTCGGATCGACTGGCGCGCGAGGGTTGCGCGGTATTGAGCATCGACTACCACGGGTGCGGCGATTCCCCGGGCGACCCGGAGAATCAGGCCCTTGCCGATTGGGCGGTCGATGTGCTGGCCGCGCAGGCGCAATTGAGCGACGATGCGCCTGGCGTGCCAGTGCATTGGTTCGCAATGGGTTTGGGTGCGAATATCGCCGCGCTCGCGGCGCAGCAGAGCGCAATCGCACCGGCCTGCCTAGTCCTTTGGGAACCGGTGGTCGACGGACCCCAATACTTGGCGCGACTTCTGGATGTGCACCGCCAGGAGTTGACGCGCGAGATGCAGCGCTCGTGGCAGACGCTGACGACGCGGGGTGGCGAAGTCGAGCCCGTTTTCCCCGGCAGCGTGCTCGGGTTCACCGTGGGCACGCGGTTGCATCGCGATTTGCTCGCCGCCCGCAGCCTACCGCTGCGCGAAATCGCGCAGCGCGGCACCCGTATCGTGTTGGTGTTGCAAGACCCGAAGCGCTTCGAGCCGATCGCTTCGAACTTCGCCCAACTGCGCGTGCAGGCTGTCGAGACGCCCACGAATTGGTTGACGATCGAGGCGCGGGGCACGGCGATCGTGCCGCAAGAAATACCGCAAACGCTGTTGTCCACATTGCGGCCGATGTCCCATGAATGAGCAGACCTTCATCTTTGGGCCGGACAAGAATCTTGTCGGCACCGTCACCTTGCCTGCGCAACCCAGGCCAGATCACTCGCGCACGATGGCCTTGTTGACCAACGCAGGTGTGATTCCGCGCATCGGCCCGCATCGACTGAACGTCAAGCTGGCAAGACGATTCGCGGAGCTCGGGATCGCGACGCTGCGGTTCGACCTGAGCGGCCTGGGCGACAGCCGCCGATCGAGTTCGCGGCATTCAACGCGCGATCAGTTCGTTGCCGATACACGTTGTGCGATGGACCTGGCGCACGCGCAGTTCGGTGCCGACCGGTTCTTCCTGGTCGGGTTTTGTTCGGGTGGCGATGTGGCGCATCTGACGGCGCTCGAAGACGAGCGCCTGGGTGCGCTGGTAATGTGGGACTCGAACGTGTACCCGACTCGTCAAGCGAAACTTCGCGGCCTGCTGCATCGGCTGCGCCGCGCCACCGTCATCTCGGTCGCACGCAAGGCGCTCATCGAGATCGTCAGCAAGGCGAAAGCGAGAACCCGCGCGCCCGCCGGCACAGCACTCGAAAGCCCAGCCATATTCGGCCGGACGACGATGCCGCCGCGCGATGAATTCGGTCAGCGCATTCGCACCTTGGTGGATCGTGGCGTGGCGGTGATGTTCCTGTACTCCGGGGGTGAGCCTCTTTGGTACAACTATGAACGCCAATTCAGCGACATGTTCGCGTCGTATGGGTTCGTCGACCGCGTGGCCTACTCCTATATGCCGCGCTGTGATCACACCTTCATCCAGCCGCATGCCCAGTCCGCACTCGTCGAGCGTGTCGAACGCTGGTTGGAAGCGAGCGCCTTGCCCGCGCTGCAGCGCGGGCGCGAAACGCCCGCGAGCGCCGCCCCGTCGTCCTCCATGATGGCGGCGTGACAGAAGGCGCATTGCCGACTCTTGACGCGGCCGAATCGCGGCGCCTGCCGGCCCCGGCGGAATATGAACTTTGGTGGGTCGATCTGCGTTTCCGGCCCGCGCCGCGGATGCAGGCCTGGCTGTCGGCGACCGAGCTGAACAAGGCCACACGCTTCGTCTTTGAACGCGACCGGCGCCGCTACCTCGCGGCACACACCGCGTTGCGCCAGTTGCTCGCGCCGCGCGCCGCGTTGGCACCGCAATGCCTGGAGTTCATTGAAGGCGAGTTCGGCAAGCCGGCGCTGCGCGATGGCGCACCATGCTCTTTCAACCTCAGCCACAGCGACGACGAAGCAGTGGTTCTGATCGCCGCCAGCGGCGAGATCGGCGTGGACGTCGAAGTGCTGAAACCGGTGCCAGACGCAATGGAACTGGCGCAGCGCAATTTCAGCACGCAGGAGATTGCCGAGCTGGCCGGGTCCGCGGCACCCTCGCGCGATGCGGCCTTTCTCACCGGATGGACGCGCAAGGAAGCGTGTCTGAAGGCCATCGGCAGCGGGCTGTCGATTGCGCCCGATTCATTCACGGCCGGGCTCGCGCATGAGGCGTTGCACACCGACATTCGTACGCCGCGAGGGCTGGCCGAGGTCGCCGTGCAATCCTTTTGCCACGAGCAGCGCCTGTTTGTAGCCTGGGCGCGGGTCATCGCAACGCGGCAAAGTTGATACGCCGCATCGGCCTCATCGCCACGTTCCATCGCGAATCTCGCCGAACGTGATGCGTGCCACCTCTACCGGCGCCACCCGGCGCAGCAGGTCGAGCTTCCACGCCGCGGCGTAGCTCAGATCGACGATACGCCCCTCATGGAATGGCCCGCGGTCATTGATGCGCAGGACGACGCTGCGCCCATTGGCAGGGTTCGTGACGCGCGCATAGCTCGGGATCGGCATCGTCGGGTGCGCTGCTGTCATCGCGAACATGTCAAAGGCCTCGCCGCTGGCGGTGGGCCGACCGTGAAACTTGCGTCCGTACCAAGAGGCCAGGCCCTTTTGTCGTAGTGCCACGTCGCGCGTCAAGGGCACGTAATCGCGCCCGAGGATCCGATACGGACTGTTCGGACCGCCGCTTCGCAGAGGCTCCACTTTCGGCTTGGCATCGGGGATGCCGGACATGGCCGCAGGCGCACTTTGCGGCGGCCCGTCGCGATGTTCGGCCGGGCCTGAAGCGCAGCCCGCGAGCAGGGCGCCGACGCCCAGCAGCGCTGCCCGTCGCGTGCCCGCGGCCGGGTCAAGTGCGCAGTGGCCCATCTTCAAGTGCCGCAGACACTCAATCGAACGGGCCGTGGCGCACGAATGCGCCGCCTTGCCGGTGCGTCGCCGGGTCGTCCCCGTCAAGCGTGGGCTGACGCGCCTCGACCTGCGCGCGATACGGCTCCGAGCTGTCCAACGCACGAAACCCGATGTGGCGGGCGTTGCCGTTGTCCCACCAGGTCGCGAGGTTGTCCGACATGCCGTAGATGACGCTGTGCCCGACCACCGGCGCGGTCAGCGCGGCGAGCACGAGGCGCTCAAGATCGTCGTAGCTCAACCAGGTGGCGAGCATGCGCCGGTCTTTCGGTTCGGGGAAGGACGAGCCGATGCGCAGGCTCACGGTTTCGATCGCGTAGCGATTCCAGTAGAACTGCGCGAGGTTCTCGCCAAAGGCTTTCGACAGGCCGTAGTAGCCGTCGGGCCGCATCGGCGACTTCGGTCCGATCACTTCATCCTGCCGATAAAACCCCGTCACATGATTCGAGCTTGCGAACACCACGCGGCGCACGCCTTGCTTGCGCGCCGCTTCATAGACGTGGTACGTGCCGACAATGTTGGCGGGCAAGACTTCTTCGAATGAATGTTCCGTCGACACCGCGCCCAGGTGCACTGCCGCATCGACTCCTGCGAGCAGGTCGAGCATCGCCGCCTTGTCCTCCAGGCTTGCCTGCACCACTTCCTCGCCCGCCGCAGCCGCGCCGAGATCGGCAACGTCGCTGACGCGCAGCACTGCGCAATGGCGCTTCAGGCGCGGGCGCAGCACTTGCCCCAGGCCACCCGCTGCGCCGGTGAGCAGCAGGCGGTTGAAGTGGGTTGCGGCGACAGAGGTCGGGGCCATGGGCTAGAGTGGATGGTACGCGCCACGGCTGCGCATGGCCTTCGAAAACGTCCGACCCAGGAGAATTCAATGAAACCGAAAGTTCTGCAATACAGCCGTTTGATGCCCGTCCTGGAGCGTCAACTCGCCGAAGCGTTCGACCTGCACCGGCTTGCCGACGAAGCCGACACTAAGGCATTCCTCGCAGCACGCGGCCGCGAGTTCGCCGGCCTGGCCACCGGCGGCTTTGCCGATGCGGCGCTGATTGGCGCCTTGCCTTCGCTGAAGGTCATCTCCAGCTTCGGTGTGGGCGTCGACAAAATCGACCTGGAAGCGGCGGGTCGCCGCGGCATCTTGGTGGGCAATACGCCCGACGTGTTGAACGATTGCGTCGCCGACCTGGCGCTCGGCCTGGTGATCGATGTCGCGCGCGGCATGAGTGCCTCGCAGCGCTATTTGCGGCGCGGTGACTGGCCCAAGGCGAACTACCCGCTACAACGCCGCGTCAGCGGCAAACGCATGGGCATCGTCGGCCTGGGGCGCATCGGCAAGGCAATCGCGCGCCGCGCCGCGGCGTTCGACATGGAGCTGCGCTATCACAATCGCCGGCCCGTTGCGGACACGACGATGGCTTACGAGGCGTCGCTGATCGAGCTGGCGCGCTGGTCGGACTTTCTCGTCGTCATCGTTCCCGGCGGCGCCGCGACACGCCACCTCATCAACGGCGCGGTGCTCGACGCGCTCGGCCCCGAGGGCTTTCTCGTGAACGTGGCGCGCGGCAGCGTCGTTGACGAGCCGGCGTTGGTGCGCGCGTTGCAAGACAAGCGCATCGCCGGCGCCGGCCTGGACGTCTTCGAGAACGAACCCCATGTGCCGCCCGAGCTGATGCAGCTCGACAACGTGGTGCTGCTGCCGCATGTGGCCAGCGCCACGCACGAGACGCGCGCGGCGATGGCGCAGCGCGTGTTCGACAACCTTCAGGAATTCTTCGCGCACGGCCGTCTGATCAGCGCCATCGCCGCCTAAAGCGTTCCGATCCAAGCCCCCAGGAGAACCCACGATGAGAGAAAACCGCCTGCGCACACTGTGGAAGGCCGACCAGCCAGCAATCAACGGCTGGCTCGCGATCCCGAACAGCTTTTCCGCCGAGGTCATGGCACAGCAGGGCTGGGACTCGCTGACGATCGACATGCAGCACGGCCTGATCGACGACGCCTCGATGGTGACGATGCTGCAGGCGATTTCCACGACGGCCACGGTTCCCGTCGTGCGCGTGCCCTGGCTGGAGCCGGGCATCGTGATGAAGGCGCTCGACGCAGGCGCCTACGCCGTGATCTGCCCGATGATCAATTCGCGCGAAGAGGCGCAGCGCTTCGTCGCCTACACGAACTACGCGCCGCGCGGCACGCGCAGCTACGGCCCGATTCGCGCCTCGATCTATGGCGGCGCGGACTACGCGCAACACGCGAACGCGACACTGGTACGGTTCGCCATGATCGAGACCGCACAGGCCCTGGATAAGCTCGACGACATCCTGTCGGTTGAAGGTCTCGACGCGATCTATATCGGCCCGTCGGATCTGTCGCTGTCGCTCGGTTGCCGGCCGGTCTTCGATGATGTGGACCCGCCCGTGGCGCAGGCGATTGAGCACATCGTCGCGCGCGCCAAGGTGCATGGCGTGGTGGCGGGCGTGCACAACGGCGTTCCCGACGTAGCGCGGGCGCGCATCGCGAAGGGTTTTCGCTTCGTCACGCTGGGTTCGGACGCGCGTTTGCTGGCGGCGGGCTCGCAGCAGTTGCTGGCTGGCATGAAGTAGCCGGCGCGCGCGCTCCATCTCGGCAGGGGCGCCCGGTTGCGCGCGCCCCTGCCGCGTTGGTTCGCGCCAGGCTCAGGTTGCGCCAGGTTACGCTGAACGGGTTCCAGTTGATGCGCAGGCCCGGGTCGGTGGCGGGCGAGGCCGGAATGAACTGGGCGACCGCGCGCCCCAGCACCGCCAGGCCGAGGCAGGCGCACGCGACAAACGACGCGCCCACCTCGGGCAGGGCAATGAGCAAACCGCCCGCGACGTTGCCGAGCAGAATCGCGACAAACGTGCCCATCTCGACGACGCCGTTGCGGCCGGTGATCTCGCGCTCGTTCAGGTGCTGCGGCAGGTAAGCGAACTTGACGGGCCCGAACAAGGTGGAGTGCAAGCCCATCAGAAACACGCAGGCCAGCAGCAGCGGCACGTTCGTCGCGACGAAACCCCAAGCCGCCAACGCCATGATCGCGATCTCAAGCGACTTCACGAAACGCATCAGCAGCGTCTTTTCCAGCTTGTCCGCCAACTGGCCGCTGGTCGCGGAGAACAGCAAGAAGGGCAAGATGAACAGCGCGCCGATCGCCAAACCCGCCAATGCAGGGGGCAGCCATTGCACCTGGAGCTGGTAGGTCACCATCACGGTGAGCGCGAACTTGAACAGGTTGTCGTTGCCCGCGCCGAGGAACTGCGTCCAGAAGAATGGCGCGAAGCGCCGTTGCCGCAGCAGCGCGAACTGATTCGGGTGGGCGTCGCTCATGCGCGGTGGGTCGGGTCGTCGAGGGGGCTGAACGGGCACGCTGCCAGACCATGGCCCGAAAGCCCGCTGGTGCGCCCGGCTGGGATCGAACCAGCAACCCCTGCCTTCGGAGGGCAGTACTCTATCCATTGAGCTACGGACGCAGGCGCGCGATTCTATCAGCGGGTCTGTTTCGCTCTCGGCCAATGCAGGGTCGAACCCTATAATTCGCCGCGTTTGAGCGCGCGCAGCGCCCACGACCGTAGCCATTGCCAGCCGAAGGAACCCCATGAGCAACGCTCAGCACGATGTCGACCATTCGCACGAGAGCCCGATCAAGACACCGCAACAGTTGATCGTCACGATCATTCTGTCCTTCGTCATTCCGATCGCCGTGATCCTGTTGTTGGTGAGCTTCGTCACCCGGGGCCTGACCCCACCTCCCGGCACCGACGGCCTGGGGCCGCAGGCCGTGGCGGCGCGCATCGCGCCGGTGGGCAAGGTCGAGATCAAGGACGCGGCGAATGCCGCCGAGGCGAGAACCGGCGAGCAGGTCTATGCGGCGCTGTGCACTGCCTGCCACACCCCTGGCTTGGCGAACGCGCCCAAGCTGGGCGATGCGGCAGCCTGGGGGCCGCGCTTGACCACGGGTTATCCGGCGCTGCTGAACTCTGCGCTGAAGGGCAAAGGTGCAATGACCGCGCAAAGCGGCGGCGACTTCAGCGACTATGAGATCGCCCGCGCGGTTGTCCACATGGCCAACAAGTCGGGCGGGAAGTTCGACGAGCCGAAGGCGCCGGCGAAGTAAAGGGTCTGAGGATCGGGGCGCGGACCAAGAGCCTGTCGCGCTCTCCTAACCCGGCGTTTGCGAGTCCCGCGCCGAGGGGCTCAGCACATGGCCGAACCGCGCGGCCAGTGATTCGAAAGCACAGTCGATGACCCGCCATTGGCCGCGCTCGATGGCGCGCCCGGCGCGCTCCATGTCGACGCTGTGCACGAGGCCCAGGCCGAGATCGGTGCCGAGGAACAGCCGCCCGGCTTCGTCGAGCCAGGCCGACTCGACCCGCGCCGCGCGGCCGGTGTGGGACTCGACGGCAACTGTGTCGTCAAGATCCGTCAAGCGCCAGACCCAGGGCGCACATTCGAGTTCGACATAAACGCGTTGCGGCCCGTTCTGGAAATACCAGCAGCCCGCGGCGTCGCACGCATAGTTGCGCCCAATGAATTCGCGCAAGCCACTATGCTCGATGCGGCTGCCCCGGGCTTGCGCGAACGCGCCCGCCGCCTGGGTGCGTTCATCGCGCAAATACCAGTGGCCACGCGCGTCCAGGCCGAGCCAGCCGCGGCAGTGCGGCACGTTCGGCCACTTGCGCAGCGCGGCGGCGACGATCGCATCCATGCCCTGATGATGGCCGGAATTCAGGCGTCGAGCCAGTTCATGACGTGCTCCGGCAATGTCCTCACATGGCCCGGCCAGCGGCCGGCGGGAAAGCCGACGTGGCCGCCTTGATCCGGCTGCCACAGCGTCACATGCGAGCCCACCGCGTCGCGTTGCGGCAAGCTCGGCGCCGGAATGAACGGGTCGTTGCCTGCATTCAGCACCAACGCCGGTATGCGGATTCGCGCCAGGTGCGGTTTCGCCGAGGCGCGCGCCCAGTAGTCGTCGGTGTCGCGAAAGCCGTGCAGCGGTGCGGTGACGAGGTTGTCGAATTCATAGAGATTGCGCGCCGCCAGCATCGCATCGCGATCGAACAGCCCCGGATGCTGCTGCCACTTGCGCAGCGCCTTGGGCTTGAGGCTGCGCAAGAACATGCGCGTGTAGATGTGCCGGTTCAAGCCCCGCCCGATCGCATGGCCGCTCGCGGTCAGATCGATGGGCGCACAAACGGCGGCGACGGCGTGCACACTGCTCGACGCCGTCTCCCCCGCCTCCTGCGCCCAACGCAGCAGCGCATTGCCGCCGAGCGACACGCCGACCGCGAAAATTTTTCCCGTGTGGCCGAGCCGCAGGCGCTGCAAGATCCAGGCGATCTCTTCGTGGTCGCCCGAGTGGTAGGCGCGCGGCGCGAGGTTCATTTCGCCCGAACAACCGCGGAAGTGCGGTACGACGAAGCGCCAGCCGCGCGCTTGCGCTGCCTGCGCAAACGCCAGCGCATAGTGGCTGCGCGACGAGCCCTCCAGGCCGTGGAACAGCACGAGCAGGGGCGCGTCGGCGGCCTCGCCCGCCGCGTCGAGGTCGATAAAATCTCCATCCGGCGTGGCCCAGCGTTCGCGTCGGTAGTCGGGTGGCGCAGGCAACAAGCGCTTCGTGACCAACGCCGGCCAGATCGTCTGCGCGTGACCCCCTGGCAGCCAGGCCGGCGCCCGGTAGTGCATCAATGCAGCACGGCAGCCCGATCCGCGCCGTCCTGCGGCTCGCTTTGCACGCCAGGGCTGGCGTGGTGGGCCACGATGCGCCAACCGACCGGCGTTTCAACGTAGGCGTTGGTCGCGACCACCCAACCCGTCTCGTCCCCCTTGGGGCCATGCACTTGCACGCGTTCCAGCACGCTGTGCACGGCAAACGCAGGGCCTTCGAAGCGGCGCACCTTCTCCGGGTGAATGTCGACGGGCCCGTTGCTGAAGATGGCCTCAAAACTGGCGCGCACCGCTGCCGGCCCGATCACGCGCAGCCCACCGGGATGCACACAGACGATGTCATCGTCATCCGCCCACAACGCCATCAAACCCTCCAGATCGGCATTGCGAAGCGCCGCATAGAACTGCTGCTCAAGCTCAACCGCCGACACCAGGGCCAGCGTGGGAATCGGCGGCGGTTTGGTGCGCGGCATGGTGACGGGCCTACTTGAAGACGACTGTCTTGTGGCCGTTGCCGAGCACCCGGTGTTCCACATGCCAGCGCACCGCGCGGGCCAGGACGGCTGACTCAACGTCGCGCCCCACGGCGGTCAGGTCGTCCGGGCTGAGCGAGTGGTCCACGCGCGCGACGTCCTGTTCGATGATGGGGCCTTCGTCGAGTTCGGCGGTCACATAGTGCGCGGTCGCGCCGATCAGCTTGACACCGCGATCGTGTGCCTGATAGTAAGGTTTCGCGCCTTTGAAGCTGGGCAAGAAGCTGTGGTGGATGTTGATGGCGCGGCCTTTCAAGAAGGCACAAAACTCGGGGCTCAGGATTTGCATGTAGCGCGCCAGCACGACCAGGTCAATGCCCAACTCATGCACTAGCGCTTCGACCTTGCGCTCCTGCACCCGCTTGGCTGCATCGCCCGAGCCCGCGGCAAGAGGGAAATGGTGGAACGGCACGCCATAGCGGGCCGCGATCTCGTTGAAGTCAGGGTGGTTCGACACCACCGCGCCAATGTCCACGGCGAGCTGCCCCGATTGCCAGCGGTAGAGCAGATCGTTCAGGCAGTGGCCGAACTTGCTCACCATCAGCAGCAGGCGCGGCCGGCGCGCCAGCGAGTGGATGTTCGCCTGCATGCCGAACTGCTGACGCACGTTGGTGAACAGACGCTCCAGCGTTGCCGCGTAGTCCAGGTGCTCAGGCGCGCCGAAATGCACGCGCATGAAGAACAAACCGGTGCTGTCGGCGTGGCCCACGTCGCCGAACTGCTGCGAGTCGATGATGTTGCAGCCGGCCTGGTAGAGCAAGCCGGACACGGCGTAGACGATGCCCTCCTTGTCGCGGCACGACAGCGTCAGCACGAACTCGCGGGTAGGGGTCATGGTTCGTCGAGGGCTGCGGCGTGAGGTCAGGCGTCGATTGTACGAACCGGTGTCGCGGCACCGCCCGTTTGCAGGGCTTCCATGAGCGCCGCGTCCACGCGTCGCGGCGCGATCTCCACCAGGCAGCGCGTGTGCCCAAAGCGACAGGTGCGCTCGAAGCATGGGGCGCAGTCCAGATGCAGTTCGTCCTTCAGCCACAGCACCCGGGCGCGCGCATTCTGCGGCGGCGTGTGCAGCGGGCTTGTCGAGCCGAACATCGCCACCTGCGGCACGCCGAACGCCGCGGCGACATGCATCAACCCCGAATCATTGCTGGCCACGCCGCGCGCCGCCGCGATCAGTGCGAGCGCCTCGATCAACGTCGTCTTGCCGGCGAGCGCACGGCAGGCTGGCGCGGCGTGGGCGGCGATGGCTTCGCAGAGCGCGGCCTCCTTGGGTGAGCCCAGCAGCAGCACCGGCGCGGCGTCGCGCGCGAACAGCGAGCGCGCCAACGCCGCATAGTGCTCGGCCGGCCAGCACTTCGCCGGGCCGTACTCGGCGCCTGGGGCGAACACCCAGTATTGGCCAGATGTCACGCTGGCGCGCTGCGTCGCCTGCGTTCGTGCGTCTACACCCAGACTCAAGCGCGGCGCCGGGGCGGGCCCGTCTTGCGGGCCGGCCAGCGCCCGGTAGAACTCGACCATGGGTGGGCGGCCTCGCACATTGGGCAGACGCCGATTCAGCAGCAGAAAACGCCCTTCGCCAACGTAGCCATGGCGCTGCGCAATTCGCGCGAGGAACGGAATCAACGCCGCCTTCATTGAATTCGGCAGCACGTAAGCCGCATCGAACTGGCCGCGAAGGCCCCTGGCGATGCGCTTGCGCTCGGCCCAGTCGAGCCGGCCATGGTTGAAAGGCCACTCCAGCACCTCGCCCACCTGCGGCATCGCCCGATACACCGGCGCCACCCAGGGCAGCGCGGCCACGGTGAGTTGTTCGCCGCGCGCCGCCAGGGCGGCGAGCAAGGGCTCGCTCATCACCGCGTCGCCGATCCACTGCGGCGCGACCACCAGGGTGCGCACCGGCGTCACGGCCCTCGGTGCGCGCTACGCCGCATCAATGCCCGTGCACCTTTTCGCCGGCCTTGAGCCGGTACACCGTGCCGCAGTAGGGGCACTTGCCAACGCCTGCCGTCACCACGTCGATGAAGACCTTGGGATGGTTGCTCCACAGCGCCATCTTCGGGTTCGGGCAGAACACGACGCCCGGACCCTGCAGGTCACGCGCCGAGACTTCGATCGCCTGAGCGTTCATACCAGCGTCAGCCATTCGGCGTACTTCGGATTGCGCCCATTCACGATGTCGAAGAACGCGCTCTGAATCTTCTCGGTGAGCGGGCCACGCGAGCCGGCGCCCAGCTCGATGCGGTCGAGTTCGCGAATCGGCGTCACTTCGGCCGCGGTGCCGGTGAAGAAGGCCTCGTCGCAGATGTAGACCTCGTCGCGCGTGATGCGCTTTTCCACGAGCTTCAGCCCAAGGTCATTGCAGATCGCGAACACGGTGTTGCGTGTGATGCCGTTCAGCGCGCCGGCCGACAGATCGGGCGTGTAGACCACGCCGCCCTTGATGACAAACAGGTTCTCGCCTGCGCCTTCACTGACGAAGCCTGACGCGTCGAGCAGCAGCGCTTCGTCGTAACCGTCGTCCAGCGCCTCCATGTTGGCGAGGATCGAATTCGTGTAGTTGCTCACTGCCTTGGCCTGCGTCATCGTGATGTTGACGTGGTGCCGCGTGTAGCTCGACGTCTTGACGCGGATGCCGCGCTTCAGCCCCTCATCGCCGAGATAGGCGCCCCAGGCCCAGGCCGCGACCATCAGGTGGATCTTGTTGCCCTTCGGTGACACGCCGAGCTTTTCCGAGCCGATCCAGGTCAGCGGGCGCAGATAGCAGGACTCAAGTTTGTTCTCGCGCACCACCGTGCGCTGCGCCTCGCACACCTGCTCAAACGTGAACGGGATCTTCATGCGCAAAATCTTCGCGCTGTTGAACAGCCGCTCGGTGTGCTCGCGCAGGCGAAAGATCGCCGTGCCGCGCTTCGTGTTGTAGGCGCGCACGCCTTCGAACGCGCCGCAGCCGTAGTGCAGGGTGTGGCTGAGCACATGGATCTTGGCGTCGCGCCACTCCACCAGCTCGCCATCCATCCAGATTTTTCCGTCGCGGTCTTCCATCGACATGGTTTGCTCCTGTTCAGTCCGGCGATTCTAGGAGCCTGTCCGGTGCGCCTTCGGCTTCAGCGCGGCTCAGCGACCAGCTTTCGAGTTTGCCCGCGCCAAACACCAGCGTCACGGTGGCGCCGCCCGCGTCACTCCAGGCCCAGGTTTCGGGTTCGACCTCCAACTTGCGCCCCAGGCTGTGCGTCATCGCCACCACTTGCATCAGCGTCAAGCGGCGCGCCATTTTGGCGTGCAGCATCACGGCGCTTTTCACATGGCCCACCGGCGCGCTGGCGGCGTTCTTCATCACCCGCAGCGCGCGATTGAACTGCAACACCAGCCAGAACACGATCACGGTGAAGGCAAGCACCAAGCCCCGCCAGCCATAGCTCTGCCAGCCCACGGCCAAGGCGGTCAACGCCAGCGCCCAACCGACCCAGGGGTTCATGCGGCGCCGACCTCGGCCTGGAAGCGCCCGACGCGCCCGCTGCGCAGCGCGTCGGCCCAGTCGCCGCGGCGGTTCGTTTCGGCGCGGCGCGCGGCGCTCTCAAAGTCGTAGGCCACGCAGCGGAATTCGACCTGCCACTGCGCCGCGCTGCGTGTGAGCAGTGCGTAGCGCGCGTGTGGCGTGCCGTTCTCGACGACATGCTCGTGCGGATGACTGTCGTCATAGGCCTGCAGGCCCACACTGCCCGGGTTCACGATGAGCCGGCCGTCCGGCAACGACGCCGCGCGCGGCACATGGGTGTGGCCGCACAGAATCAGGCGTTGCGCCACATCGAGTGCGCGCGTGGTCACTTCGGCGCTGCTGGCGGCGCGCATCCCCGGGGCGCCGCCACGCTCGAAGTCGGAGGTGACGGTTTCGAGAAAGTAGACGAGGTCACTCGACGGCGTGCCGTGGCAGCAGAACACGTCATCGCCGAGCAGGCGGGTCGCCGGCAACGCGGCGAGCCAGGCACGCTGCGCGGCGCTCAGGCGGGCTGCGGCGAAGGCGTCAGATGGGCCCTGCGGCGCGACGGCGAGCACCTGGCGCTCATGGTTGCCGCGGATTGTCGGCAGATCGAGCACCATCAGCCGATCCGCCGTTTCGCTCGGCCAGAGCGGGCCTGAGACGATGTCGCCGAGGTTCACCGTCACATCCACACCGGCGTGCGCGATGTCGGCGAGCACGGCCTCAAGCGCCGGCAGATTGCCGTGGATGTCGGAGATCGCGGCCAGTCTCAACGCTGCTGTCCTGAAGGGTCAGGCGCCCACCGACCCCGTGCGCCCGATGCCGCGAGGGCCATCTTTGTCGCCCCACCGCGAGTCGCGCGATCCGCACGCATGAAACTCCGATGCGATAGGCCGGACTGCATGCGGCCCGTTGCTGACCTTCGTTGCGCGCCGCATGCTGATGTCGAGCAGCGTGGCAGGCAAAGGCGTGGCATGCCACCGGAGGTTGAAACAGGGCGCCGCCGTCGCCCTGCAGTTACTACGACGGCAGGCCAAACCGACATCGACAGTCAGCAACGGGCCGAAGGCACCCTGCGCATCGCCGCCGGATTGTCGCAATCTGCGGTGCCCCAGTTTCATCCTAGCCTGCGCGCCACGTCGATCGCCTGCTCGATGCGCTCGACGGCGTGCACCGTCAAGCCTTCAATAGCTCGGCGTGGCGCGTTCGCCTTGGGCACCAGGGCGACACTGAAGCCGAGTTTTGCGGCCTCCTTGAGCCGCTCCTGGCCACGCGGCGCGGGCCGCACTTCACCCGCCAGGCCGACCTCGCCGAAGGCAATGAAGCCCTTCGGCAGCGGCCGGCCGCGCAGGCTGCTTTGAATCGCCAGCATCACCGCCAGGTCGGCGGCGGGCTCGCTGATGCGCACGCCGCCGACCGCATTGACGAACACATCCTGGTCCAGGCAGGCGATGCCGGCGTGGCGGTGCAGCACAGCCAGCATCATCGCCAGGCGGTCCCGGTCCAGGCCCACGCTCAGGCGCCGCGGGCTCGGGCCGCCACTGTCTACCAGCGCCTGCACCTCCACCAGCATCGGCCGCGTGCCTTCAATCGTGACGAGCACGCACGAGCCCGGCACCGGCTCCCCATGCGTCGACAGAAAAATCGCGCTCGGGTTCGACACGCCCTTCAGGCCGCGCTCCGTCATCGCGAACACGCCGATCTCGTTGATCGCGCCGAAGCGGTTCTTGATCGCACGCACCAAGCGAAAACTGCTGTGCGTATCGCCTTCGAAATAGAGCACGGTGTCGACGATGTGCTCCAGCACGCGCGGCCCGGCGAGCGCGCCGTCTTTCGTGACATGGCCGACGAGGATGATCGAGACGCCGCTGCTCTTGGCCAACCGCGTCAGTTGCGCCGCGCACTCGCGCACCTGCGCCACCGACCCCGGCGCCGACGTGAGCTGTTCGCTGTAGACGGTCTGGATGCTGTCGATCACGCACACGCCGGGCTGCTCGGCGGCAATGGTCGCGGCGATCTTCTCCAACTGGATTTCCGCGATCACGCGCACCTGCGAGGCCTCCAAGCCGAGGCGCCGCGAGCGCAACGCCACCTGCGCGCCAGACTCCTCGCCCGTCACGTACAGCGTTCGAGCGCTGCGCGACAGGGCGTCGAGCGCTTGCAGTAGCAGCGTGGACTTGCCGATTCCCGGGTCGCCACCGATCAGCACCACGCCCCCGGCGACGATGCCGCCGCCGAGCACGCGATCGAGTTCGTCGATGCCGGTGGGCTGACGCTCGATCTCCGTCGCCTCGATTTCCGACAGCGTGGCCACCGGCTGCGCCGCGACCAAGGCCTGGTAGCGGTGCTTGCCCGGCGTCTCGGCCACGCCTTCGATGAGCGAGTTCCACGCGCCGCAGCTCGGGCATTTGCCCAGCCATTTCGGGCTGGTGCCGCCGCATTCATTGCAGGTGTAGAGCGATTTCGCCTTGTTCACCCCGGGACTGTAGCGGGCGTCGCGCGCGCCCTCACTCCTGCACTTTGCCGCGACCCGCCTTGACGCTGCTGCGCACGGCCTTACCTTCGAGGCGCCGCTCACGCGAGGCGCGCGTCGGTTTGGTCGGGCGGCGCACGCGTGGCACATGGGCCGCGGCTTCGAGCAACTCTTGCAGTCGCTCGATGGCGTCGCTGCGGTTCATGTCTTGGCTGCGATGCTGCTGGGCCTTGATGACCACCACCCCGTCGCTCGAGATGCGCGAGTCGGCCATCGCCAGCAACCGTGCCTTCAGTTCCTCGGGCAAGGAGGAAGCCGCCACGTCAAACCGCAAGTGCACCGCACTCGACACCTTGTTGACGTTTTGCCCGCCGGCGCCTTGCGCGCGAACCGCCGTGATGTCGAGTTCCGACGCGACCAGTTCGAACGGAATGCGCATCAATCCACGCGCACCGGCACGCGCGGCGCCAATGCACACATCAACTCATAGCCCAGCGTTCCCGCGGCGTGCGCGATTTCATCGATGGGCAGCACGCCGCCGTGTGGCCCGTGGCCCCACAGCGTGACTTCGCTGCCGACATGGGCGTTCGGCAAGCCGGCCAGATCGACGGTGATCATGTCCATCGAGACGCGCCCGACGGTTCGGCTGCGCACGCCGTCCACCAGCACCGGCGTGGCAGTGGGCGCGACGCGCGGGTAACCGTCGGCATAGCCGCAGGCGGCGACGCCGATGCGCATCGGCGCCGACGCGGTGAAGCCGCTGCCATAGCCCACAGCGTCGCCGGCCTTCAGGTCGCGCACCGCGATCAAATCGGCGCGCAGCGTCATCGCGCATTGCAAGTCCCACTGCGCGCTGCTGTGCACGGGATGGTCGGGCGACGAACCGTAGAGCATGATGCCGGGGCGCACCCAGTCGCCGCGGACCTCTGGCGCCGCAGGGGCGAACCGCAACAGCGCGGCGCTGTTGCAAAGGGAGCGCTCACCTGGCAGGTCGCGGGTCACTTCGTCGAACGCCGGCCATTGGCGGCTCACGCCTGCGGCACCGTCGGCGTCGGCGAAATGCGTCATCAGGGTCACCGCATCGACTTGGGTGAGGCCGCTCAGGCGCTGCCAGGCCGAGCGGTAGGCGTCGGCATTGAAGCCGAGCCGGTTCATGCCGCTGTTGAGCTTGAGGAAGACATGGTGCGCCGTGTTTGTCTTGTGCGCGGCGAGCCAGTCGATCTGGGCTTCTTGGTGCACCGTGTGCCACAGGCGCAGCTGCGAGCACAGCTCCAGGTCACGCGGCTCGAAACAGCCCTCGAGCAACAACACGGGTCCGCGCCAGCCGAGTGCGCGCACCCGTTGCGCCTCCGCAAGATCGAGCAGCGCAAACCCGTCAGCACCGCGCAGACCCGCATAAACGCGCTCGATGCCATGGCCGTAGGCGTTCGCCTTGACCACTGCCCAGACCTTGGCGTCGGGCGCCGCTTGCCGCGCGCGCGCCAGGTTGTGCGCCAGCGCATCGCTGTGAATCACGGCTTCGATGGGTCGCGGCATGCACCGATTCTGCCAGCCGACCTGCGAAATGTGAGGGCACGCTGCGGCGGCGCCTCAGGTCCGCGTGCTATAACCGCGCCCGCAGGCCCTGCCTGCCCACCACCTTGGAAGCCTCGGGCGCAGCGACCAGCGAATGAAAAAAGGCTTCTACACGATTATGTCGGCGCAGTTCTGCAGCTCGCTGGCAGACAACGCATTGCTCGTCGCGGCGATCGAGTTGCTCAAGTCCTCCGGTGCGCCGGGCTGGCAGGTGCCGGCGCTGACGCCAATGTTTGCGCTCTTCTACGTGATCCTCGCGCCCTTCGTCGGCGCGTTTGCCGACGCCGTGCCCAAAGGCAGGGTCATGTTCATTTCGAACGCGATCAAGGTGGTGGGCTGCCTGATGATGCTGTTCGGCACGCATCCGCTGATCGCCTATGCCGTCGTCGGCCTGGGCGCCGCGGCGTACTCGCCGGCCAAGTACGGCATCCTCACCGAGTTGTTGCCGCCCTCGCAGCTTGTCAAGGCGAACGGCTGGATCGAGGGCTTGACGATCGCCTCGATCATCCTAGGCATCCTTCTGGGGGGCCAGTTGGTCGGACCCGGCATCGCGCCCTTGCTGTTGGGCGTCGACGTGCCCGTGATCACAACGAGCATCGACACCGGCCCCGAAGTGGCGATTGCCGCGTTGATCTTCGTCTACATCCTCGCGGCGATCTTCAACCTCTACATCCCACGCACCGACGCACCACTGCAAACCCTGTCGCGCAACGCCGTGTTCCTGGTGCGCGACTTCTCGGCGTGCAATGCACGCCTGTGGGACGACAAACTGGGCCAGATTTCCCTGGCGACGACGACGATCTTCTGGGGCGTGGGCGGCAACCTGCGCGTCATCGTGTTTCCCTGGGCCGCCGTGGCACTGGGCTATTCGACAACGCAGGCCTCGTCGCTGGCCGGTGTCGTGACGATCGGCATGGCGGCCGGCGCCGTATTCGCCTCGATGCGCATGCGCCTGGACCGCGCCACCTCGGTGATTCCGCTGGGCATCCTGATGGGCGTGCTCATCATCGGTCTGAACGCGATCCGCGACATCTGGGTCGCGGTGCCGTTCCTCATCCTGCTCGGCGCGGCCGGCGGTTTTCTGGTCGTGCCGATGAATGCACTGCTGCAGCACCGCGGCCACAACTTGATGGGCGCGGGGCGTTCGATCGCCGTGCAGAATTTCAACGAACAGGCCTGCATCCTCGGCCTGGGCGCGTTCTACACCGGCATGACACGCTTGGGGCTGTCAGCGTTCACGGCGATTGCCGTGTTCGGCCTGGTCGTCGCGGGCGTGATGGAGCTGATCCGGCGCTGGCACGCGCGCAATTGCGTGCGCCATCGCGATGAGATCGAGCGCCTGCTGGCAATCGCCAGGAGTGACAAGCACTGACCGCGGCGCGGTCAGTGCTTGCGTCAAAGGCCGCGAGCGCGCGGCTGCGCCAGTGCCTGCGCAGCGCCTGTTTGCCGTCAATCAAGGCCCATAAGTCACCACCAGCGTCGCCTTGTCGATGCGCGCCTTCTTGAACCCCGGATCGGTGTTGCGCACGACCAGCTTGAAGCCGTTCGCGGCCGCGCTGCTTTGCACGATGGAACTCACATCCCAGGCCACGGTAGTCTCGTTCGTCACGTCGTGCACGACCGCCGGCACGAATGGAGCGGCGGTGACGGTCGGCGCATTCAGCGTACCGCTGCCGGCCTCGAGCACCAGCGCTTGGGCAGCGAACGTCGGCTCTTCATGGTGGGTCAGGTGCAGCGTCGCCTGCTTGATCGACCCGGCGGCGCTCAACTGATCGAACTGCAGCGACAGGAACTGACCTGACTCGACCTCGAAGTAGTTCAGGTCGTCGTCGGTGACGGTGTAAAGCCTGGCGTCGGCCACCAGCGTCTTCAGGTTCTTGCTGTCCCAGCCGTCAATCGGGTTCAGCGTCATCTGCGTGCCGTCGCCCGGCGGGTCGCCGGTGACGCATGAGGCGGTGCCGCTGTCGGTAAAGGTCTGGCCCGCCACCGGAACGAACTGCCAGTCATCCTATTTTCCTCAGTTACCCAGTCCCCAAGGCGGTCAGTCCGAGGTTCGGTTTTGGCGCGCAGGCCAATATTCGCTCGACGATGTAGCGCACGAGGGCGAACCAGCGTTGGGGTTTGGTCAACTGCGGCGCAGTG
>JANOLJ010000134.1:0-2591 GCA_031419715.1 Burkholderiales bacterium
GGCTTTCAATCTCTATTGCGATGCCGAACGGGCCAGCAAACATGTGCGGCCGTTGCAATTAGCAACACCTAGACTTTAGAAAGGCCCACGCCTGACGGCAACCCCCTAACCTTAGGGGGTCTTAAGGTGTCAACGAGCGCAACAACCTGGGCAATCACGCCGGATGAACCCACCCGGTCGACCCTGTTCAGCAAGGCTTCGACGGCGCCACGCCCGGGAAACTACTCCGACGAGTTGGCTCGACGCGACGCGCTCAATGCCTGCGCCACGGGCGGCGCGGCGGTTTCAGGTTGACCGCCCTGAGACGATCCGGGGCGGCCACAGGCTGCTGCAAGGCGGCGACCGGATCGACCTCACGGATGTCGGTTCCGCGCATCGCTGAAGTGAAGCGTGTCAATCGGTTCACAACGTCCACGGGCGTCAGGCCGGGGTTGTGCGAAATCAGCAGCGCCGCGCTTGCCGCGACCCAGGGTGCCGCCATCGATGTGCCGCTCCAGGTGCCATAGCACCCGACGACCGCGCCTTGTGCATCGACGCAAATGCCCGGCACGCTGCTGGTAATGTCTTCGCCAGGCGCCGCGACGTGAACCCAGGAACCGAAGTTGCTGAACGTGGCCAGGCGCTGGTTCGGGTTGCTGGCCGTGACCGCGGCCAAGCCATAGGCGCCCTCGCCGGCCGGAAATTCGCGGCGCTTCGCCGCGTCATTGCCGGCGGCGGCGAGCACGACCGCGCCACGCGAAAATTGGCAACGCTCCTTGTCGGCGTTGTAGCCAGGGTCCGAAACGTCGTTCGCTGGTTCCAAAGGGTCGGGAACCGCCGGGAGAGAACAACTCGCGAGCCGCGCGATGGTGTCGAGGATCTCGGTTCGTTCAGGCGTTCCCAGGCTCAGATTGATGACCTGCGCGCCATCGTCGGTGAGCGGATTCCCGTCCGGATCGACGGCGAACAGCATGGCCTCGGCGAGCACCCAGGCGTTGCCCTCGCCGTTGCGGTCGAGCACGCGCAGCGGCACGATCTTCGCGCCCGGCGCGGCACTCGCGACGATGCCCGCCACATGGGTGCCATGGCCGAAACCGAGGTCGGCTCGCGTCCCCTGCTCGGCCGGGTTCAAATCGCCATCGACGAAGTCGAAGCCCGCCACCAGGCGGCCTGCGAACAGCGGGTGCGCGGCGTCGACGCCGGTATCGAGCACGGCAACCCGCACTCCCGCGCCAGTCGAAATCTTGTGCGCGTCGGCCAGGCGCAACGCCGCGGGCGCCCATTGCTGCGCAAAGTCCTGCGCGGTGCCGATCGCCCAGACCCGGTTCTTGCGCGCCTCGGGGCTGCCGTTGATCGCGTTTTCTTCGGCGAGCAATACGTCGGGCTCGAGCAGCAACGCCGCGAGAACGGCGTGCACGTCTGGCGGCGCGGTGCTGAAGCCCAGCCGAAAGATCGGCCGCGTGCCGAAGCGGCTCTTGATCATCAGCCCATACTTGGTCAGCAGCGGCGTGATCGCCCCGGCGACGCGCAGCTTGAGCAAAATCTCGCCAGGCACGGTGGCGGCGTGCACCGCGCCCGGGCCGAGCGCGGCGGCCGCGACCAGGGCGACGCCGAGTGCGCGCAGCCAGGCGCGCCGAACGATTGTGATGTTGTTGTGGCTTTTCATGTTGTCGTCTCCAGGATCTACCAGCCGCCGAACAGCGTGAATGCCGCCCAGTAATACGGATGGGGGTGTTGTTGCCGGATCGCGCTCTGCGCCTCGCGCAATGCCGCCGAAGGCGCCTGGTCGCGGGCCAGTGCGACGTAAAAGTGCGCCATGAATCGCGCCGTCACCTGGTCGTCCACCGGCCACAGGCTGGCGACGACGCGTGCCGCACCGGCGAGCAGGAACGCCCGCACCAGGCCGACCATCTCGTCGCCGCTGCCGTGGTCGGCCAGCGCGGTCTCGCAGGCGCTCAACACGACGGTGCTGCCCTGCAGCGCCAGCGCTTGCGCGGCCTGCACCGTCAGCACGCCGTCGTGCAGGTGCAGCGCCGAGAACATCGGGTTGTCGGCGCGAAACTGGGCGTGGCACGCGAGGTGGATCACGTCGGCGCGCGGCGCGTGCTCGCGCAACTGGGCGAGCGTGGCCTGCGCATCGACGAATAGCCTGGCGCTCGGGAACAGGTTCGCGACGAAGCGCGCCTCGGCGCCCGCATGCTTGAGGCGCGACGATTCGCCGAACACCAGGGCGGCGCGCGGCGCGCGCGGCCGGCAGCGCAGGCCGTGCAACGCGACGCGGGCGCTGGGAACCACCGCCAGATCGACACCGCCCGCGCGCGCGTGCGGCGCGTCGAGCATGGCGCCGAACGGCAACGAACCGAGCGGCCCGTAGGGCACGACCATGACGCGCTGTACGCCTTGCAACAGCGGCGCCAGCGGCGCCCAGATCAATTCGTGCACGCGTGACAGCCGCAGCGTGGCGCGCTGCGTCAACCGATCCAGGTGTTGCGCCAGCGCGGCATGGCCGCTGCGCAGGGCGCCGATCTGGAACAGTGCCGAGCGCACCGCGTCGGTCACGTCGGGCCATGCGGCGAGGCGGCGTTGCACGCGTATGCTCGCGCGCGTCAGCA
>JANOLJ010000135.1:0-2948 GCA_031419715.1 Burkholderiales bacterium
GCGTGCAGTGCGGCCAGATCGCCAAGAGCGTGGTGTTTCGCCGCAGGAGCGATGACGCGGCGGTGCTGATCGTGACCTCGGGCGACAGACGTGTCGACGAAGCCAAGGTGGCGGCCCGGCTAGGCGCACTGGCGCGGGCCGACGCCGGGTTCGTCAAACAGTCGACCGGTTTTTCGATCGGCGGCGTCGCGCCTTTGGCTCATCTCACGCCGCCGCTGACGCTGGTGGACCGTGAACTGTTTCGTTTCGACCGCGTTTGGGCGGCGGCCGGCCACCCGAATGCGGTGTTCCAGGCGAGCCCTGATCAATTGGTTGCGCTCACCGGCGCGCCGGTGGCCGATGTCACGCAAGCCTGATGCCGCGCCGGGCGTGCCGAGCCCGTGTGTGGACGTGTGCCGGATGGACGCGCGCACCGGGTGGTGCGAAGGGTGCAGTCGCACGATCGAGGAAATCGCGCAGTGGTCGGGGCTCGACGACCCCGCCAAGCGCGAGGTCTGGCAGCGCCTTGACCAGCGCCGCGCACAGCTCGACACCCCGGCAGGAAGCAAACGATGAAGCAACTGCGCTTCTGGTTCGACCCGGTCTCGCCCTACGCCTACCTCGCCTTTGAGCGGCTTCCCGAGGCGCTGGCCGGCCTATCGTATGCCGTCGAATACCGGCCGGTGCTGTTTGCCGGCTTGCTGCAGCACTGGGGGCACAAAGGGCCGGCGGAGATCGAACCGAAACGCGCCTGGACGTTCCGCCAGGTCGAGTGGCTGGCGTTGCGCCACGGCATTGCATTGCAGACACCGCTGCAACACCCGTTTAACCCGATCGCGCTGTTGCGGCTGGCTGTGGCGTGCGCACCGGCTGGCCAAGCGCCGAACCGGCGCGTCGTGGAGGCGGTGTTTCGCCATGTCTGGTGCGCGAACGGCGCCGATGCGAACGATGCGGCGCGCCTTGAGGCCTTGCGCCTATCACTGGCGCCACGACGCGACCCGCAAAGCAGCGAGGTGAAAGACGAGCTGCGCGAGGCCGCTCGCGAGGCGATCGCTCGTGGCGTGTTCGGCGTGCCGACGATAGAAGTCGACGGTCGCCTTTTTTGGGGGCTGGACAGCCTGGAGATGCTCGCCGATTGCCTGCGCGGGCAGGATTGGTTTGGCCCGGGCTGGGACGCTGCCGGGGCGCCGCGCGCTGGGGTTCAGCGGGCCGGCAAGTGAGGCGTTGGCCGGGATCGTGCCGCGCCGACGAGGGTGGGAGCCCGCACGGCGTCAGCGCCGCAAACGCCAGGCGCGGCGCATCGAAGCCCACGCGAGCGCATGCTGCGGATCCTGTTCGCGAAGCACAGCTGCGTAGCGGCGCCAGACGACGAACACCAGGCTTGCAAGCAAGCCGAAGAGCGTGCTCGCGATCACGATCAATGCGCGTGAGGGTTTCGATTTCTGATCCGGCGGCAGGGCAGGGTCGACGTGCTGCAGTGCCGGGCCCTCCTTCGCCTCATCGAGCTTGGCGATCTCGAATTGGCGCACCATGCTCTCCAGCAGCGTTTCCTGAAGCTTGAGTTCGCGCCGCGCGCGCACGAATTCGATCGCCGCTTCGGGAATCTTTCCCACCGGCATGTCCACGGCGCTGCCGCTGCGACCCCGGGAAGACTCCATGCGGGCGAATTCGGCGCGCAACGCCGCCAGCTCGGACATGAGCTTGCGCACCTCGGGGTTATCACCGGTCGCGGCGGTGCGCAGCACGGTCAACTGGACCTCGCGTTCGACAATCATTGCGCGCAGTTGCGCGGCGCCGCCGATCAGCGCTTCGGCTTGTTTGTCGAGCACGATCACGCCCGACTTTTCTTGCACGGTGCGCATTGCGAGCTCGGCCTTGATGAGGTTCTCTTTCACGTCCTTCAACTGCTGCTCGAAGAATACGCGCCGCAGTTGCGCATCGGACACGGCCAGGCGTCCGAGCACCTTGGTGACCTCCATCACATGTGCGTTGGCCAGGTCGGCGGCGAATTTTGGATCCTTGTCGTCGATTTCGATGCTGATCACACCGCTCTTGCGGTCGGCCTGGACCCTGACCCTGTCGGGCATCGTCTTGCGCAGCGCCTCGAAAGACTTGAGTTCGTATCGTGACCTGAGGTCGAAGCGCGCATCGAGGGCGCGCACGACAGTTTCGCTTTTCAGCAGGGCGACGTAGAGTTCGTCGGGCGACTTGGCGCTGCCGGTCAGGCCACCCATGGCGCCCAGGGCGGCCAATGCGGCCGAAGCGCCGCCGCTTTGCTGCTGCGACACCGGTGGCAACAGGGTCGTGCGCGCGGTGAAGATCGGCGGCAACAGCATGGCGAACGCCACTGAGGCCAGCGCGGCAACGGCAGTGATGGCTGCGATCTGAGCCTTGCCCTCGCCGACCCATGTCAGTAAATCGACGAGGCTGACCGACGGACCGTCGTCGACTTGCGCATAGGGTTGCTCCGGCGCGGTGGTTGACAGATCGTCGAGTTTCATTCCCGCCGCCCTCAATTCTTCAGCGTATTGATCGCGGCGATGCCCAGACCGAACTGCGAGAAGATCAGTGACCAGTCCTTGAGGTTGCGCACCAGGGCGCGGCCCCAGGTTTCGAGATCCAACTGGTTCGGTACGATCAGCGCATCACCGGGTTGCAGTCGTTCGCCTTCGAGCGGGTTGCCGCGCCAGAAGCTGCGCCTTTCGCCGGCATGGTTGACGGTGCCATCCGCGCGCCTCGCGAGGGCGAGCGGTACTTTGCTCTGGTGAAGGTCGACCTGACCAACTTCGAAGACCCCGAGCATGTGCGGCACAAGGTGTTGTTTGACAACCTGACCCCGCTCTATCCGGATGAGCGGTTCAAGATGGAGATCGATGATCCGACTCTGAAGGATCGTTCCGGTCGGGTGATCGATATCGTGGCCCCGCTGGGCAAGGGTCAGCGTTGCCTGATTACGGCACCGCCCCGGG
>JANOLJ010000136.1:0-1934 GCA_031419715.1 Burkholderiales bacterium
CGATCAAAGGTCGCGCCGCCGGTGTGGCAGCAGTGCGAGCATCTTCGATTGCGGCGGACAGGCTACCCGATCCCACGCTCGACGTTGGCATCCAGGATTTCCCGGTGACTGGCCCCGATGCAGGGCAGTTCAACCGCGATAATTTCACGATGCAGAAAATCGGCATCAGCCAGCAATTCATCAACCCGGCCAAATGCCATGCCCGCGCAGCGCGGGCGTCTGCGGAGATTGGTATTGCCGAGGCCGATGCTCGGGCTGAGACGCGCAACGTGCGGTTGCAAACCGCGCTCGCCTGGGTTGATCTCTATTATGCCGAGAGGCGGCTTGGCCAATTGACCCTGCTCGATGCGAGCCTTGGCGATCTGCAAGCGACAGTGACGGCACGGCTATCTTCGGGGCTATCTGCCCCGACGAGGCAAGGGCGCGGGGCTCATCCTCCCCTTCTGCAACACCGAGGCCATGAACCTGCATCTTGCCAATATCGCCCAGGCCGTCGCGCCCGGCGCGCACGCGGTGCTGCTCATGAACCAGGCGGGATGGCACTCGGTCGCCGCAAATGGGCGCATGAGTTCTGATCAATGCAGGTTGGTATCATGAGACCTGTGCGCGGGTAGTTCTGGACGGCGGGCTATTTATCTGATTCTGTGAGCCTTTGTGGCATGCAGGAGGGACGGATGGCACATCGTTCGATTGGTCAGGAGTGGCTTGGTTTTGGGGTTGCATCAAGGAGCGCTTCGTCGCTTGCTGATCTTTCCCGTCTGATCGACTGGGACCACATTGCGGGCATTCTTGGACAAGTTCATGCCAGTGCGAAGGGCGAACCAGCATGGCCGCCGCTGGCGATGTTCAAAGCGTTGCTGCTGTCGGAGTGGTACGATCTGTCGGATGTGAAGCTGGCCGAGGCCCTCGATGACCGCGCTTCATTCCGTACCTTTTGCGGCTTTTCAAGAACGGAAGCGACGCCTGAGCGGACGGCTTTCGTCCGCTTTCGCAAGGCGCTGATCGCCCGGAAGCTCGATCGCCTACTCTTCACGACCATAACAGCGCAGCTCAAGGCCAAAGCGATCACGGTCAAGACTGGCACGTTGGTCGATGCCACGATCATTGCGTCCGCCAGCGAGGGTGACGATGATGCGCGCTGGGTCAAACATAAAGGCAAGCCCGCGGTTCACGGCTTCAAAGCTCATGTCGGTGCCGATGCTGACACTGCGTTGGTCGAAGAAATCGCAATCACGTCCGCCAACATCAATGATGGCAGGGCGGGTCCTGATGCTCTGCCCGATGATCCCGGCGAGGTCTTCGCCGACAGTGCTTATCGGGGTAATCACTTCCATGATGCGGTACGCGCAAAAGGCGGGACGCCGCGCATCGGCGCCACCGGCATGTGGGGCCGCGACGACCAGGAGACGCTTCGCAAGCTCAAGGAATGGAACCAGCCAATCCACCGGGTGCGGGGCCGGATCGAGAAAATATTCGGCACCTGGAAACGAAGCTACGGGCTTCGCAGAATGCGATGGCGCGGCATCGCCAAAGCAGCCGTTCAGATCCACCTCACCGCCATCGCCTACAATCTCAAACGAACACTCAATATCGTGCAACAGGTCGGATAAGGCTGGAGCCGATGCAGGGGCGAGCCATGGAACCCCATAGCGTCACATGGCACAGCGCCAGACCGCTCACGCTCAACCAAAGATGGCGTAAAACCGCCGTCCAGAACTACCCGCGCACAGGTCTCATTAGCTACGACAGTTCAGCATCAACAAGCCGAGTACATACCACAGATAGGCGCCGAGGGAAGCGCTGGGAAACGGCTCGGGCGGGTCCGAACTCATCGCGGGTGCCGCTTCCGGCGCCAGGGGCGGTCCGCCTCGGGTCAGGCCACCTCGCCCGAGATGTCCACGTCCATCGCCACGGGCCGCGTAGCCAGGAACGAT
>JANOLJ010000137.1:0-4072 GCA_031419715.1 Burkholderiales bacterium
GACTGTTAATCCGTAGGTCCCTGGTTCGAGCCCAGGTCGGGGAGCCAAGAAAGTAGAGAGTCAGCAGGTTATCGCCTGCTGACTTTTTTGCTTTCTGAGATTGGCTGGTGCCAGTCTGGTGCCAGGTTCGCGGTGGTTGAATCTACTGCTGTACGAAGCGCTTCGACTGTCGCCCCGGCGCCGAGGCCGAGCAATCGTTGGGCTGCGTCCCGGAGCATCCGGACTTGGCGTGTTCATGGCGGGCCGCTGCGTCCCGATTATGAGCCTGAGCAGCAGCGCAACCTTGCCCACATCTACCGCCATCTCCGAGATCCCCCTGCATCAGACTAGATGTCACCTCCATTTCCTCATACAGATAACCATGGTTGACACATCGATGCGCGTGAACCACAATCCACACGCATGCCGCAAGTCAGCAAAACAGCCGTCTTCGAGCAGTGGTTCAGTGCCCTTCGTGACCGCGCCGCGCAGCGTCGAATTCAGGCGCGCATCGACCGCTTGGAAATCGGCAATCCAGGCCTGAGCCGCAGCCTGAGTGCAGGTGTGGCCGAGATGAAGATCGACTTCGGCCCGGGCTACCGCGTGTACTACGCGCAGCGTGGCGCGTTGCTGGTGATCCTGCTGTGCGGTGGCGACAAGAGCACGCAGACCGACGACATCAAGACCGCGCTGAAGATGGCGCAAGACCTGGAGTGACGAAGATGGCCTTGAAGACGACACCCTGGGACTCTGCCGAGTACCTCAAAACCGAAGAAGACGTTGCCGAATACATCGCGGCATGCATGGAAGAGGGCGGAGACGATCCTGCTTTCATCGCGCATGCGCTCGGTGTCGTGGCGCGCGCTCGCAACATGGCACAGCTCGCACGCGATACGGGGATGACGCGCGAGGGCCTGTACAAGGCCCTTTCCGTCGATGGCAATCCGAGCTTCGCCACCGTGATGAAGGTGGCGGCGGCGCTCGGCTTCAGGGTGTCGCTTACGCCTGTGCCGCGCGCGTCGAACTGACTGCCAGCAGGTTGCGGGCGAGCGCCACGCATAGGAATTGAGGCCGGCTTGCCAAGCCAGAAATGCTGTTCGACGCGATCGTCGATCCGACGATTCGTTCAGACCGGTCGCTGGAGGACGAGCTACAACTTCTCAGTCAAGTGGACACTGCCCGAGGCCGCGTTCGGGCCGCGGGCGTTTCAGTCCTTGGGTCGCCGATCCAAGTCGCTAACCTGTTTGCCTTTCTCGGGCCGCTGCGCGCGGCCGGTGGCTCAACGAGCCGTCCTCAGCCGGCTCGTCACGTCAGAAATCGTCAATCATCACGGCCACGGTTTTCAGGCCACCCCGCGGCGGTGCGCCACCCTGGGCAGGGGCCGGCCCTGCGCGAGTTCGTCCAGGCCGCCGAGGAACTGATCCATGTCGATCGGCTTGGTCCAGTAGTCGTCGAATCCGGCGGCCAGGGCGCGCTCGATCGCGGCCGGGGCGTTGTCCGCCGACAGCGCGACGCAACGCGTCGGCGCAAGCAGTGGGTCGCTGCGAATCTGCCGCAGTACCTCGTGACCGTCGATGTCGGGCAGGCGCAAGTCGATGAGCGCCAGATCCGGACGCAGTTCGCGCACGGCCTGGACGCCGGACTTCCCGTTCAGGGCAGACTTCAGTGTGATGTGCCGACGTGTGGCGACCAGGTTCTCCACCAGCAGGAGATTGAGCGAATTGTCTTCGATGCACACGAGCGTCAGCGGCAGCATCGGCGAGGTGGACTTCGGTGCCCTCGAATCGAGGTGCACCGGCGCCACCACGGGTGGTGGTACGGCCTGGCGGAGCGTGTGACTCGCACTCAGGCCCTCGATCTGGCGCATCAGCTCGCTTCCGGCCACATGAACCTTCGCCAGCCAGTCGCGCACCTGTTCCGGAACGTCGGCGGCGGCGGCGAGGTCGCTGAAGCCGAGCATTGTGTGCAACGAGGTGCGCAGTTCATGGCCGAGCTTCGCCGTGAGGTTTTCTCGGGCGCGCGCGTCGGCGAGCGCGACCTCCGCCTTGCGATTCTCGATCTCGGCGAGCCGGCGTTGCGTGACATCCCAGCACACGCCGTGGATGCGCTCTTTCTGGCCGGCCGGCCCCGGCAGGACGCGCGCGCGCAACGCGAGCCAGTGCACCGTGCCGTCTTGCCAGTGGATCTGCAACTCATGCTCAAGCGCGTCGCGGCGCTGGGCGTGCAGGGGAATCAGGCGCTCCAGTTGGTGCCGGGCCGACACCGGCCGCAAGGCATACCACCACTCGCGCAACGATCGATGCTGCAGTTTGGATTTGATGCCGAGCAGCGCATACATCTGCTCGCTCCAGTAGAGCGGCATGCCTTCGGTGGAGCACTCCCAAACTCCCAGGTGCGCCGCCTCGGCGGCGAAGCGGGCGCGTTGCTGCTCGATGCGCAACAACTCGCTGCTCGCGACGCGATCGGTGATATCGCCAAGCATCACGATCCAGCGCTGCGTGTCGGCCTGGGACTCTGGCTGCAACGTGATTTCGACCCAGCGTGGCTCGCCGTCGGCGCGGCGAATGCGGCAGCGGCCGCGGTACGGCGCCGCGCCTTCGCCGAAGCGCTGCGTCACGTTCCATTCGGCCTGGTCCGCGGCAGCGACGTACTCCTCAAGCCAGGCGCGCCAGGTCGGCGTGCCCTGCCCGGGATCGCGGCCGTGCACCTGGAACATCAGGCGGTCCCATTGGCCTTCGCCAGCGAGGGGGTCGAGATACCAAAACCCGACACCTGACACGGAAGCCACAAGCTCGGCGCGCTGCTCCCAGGCTTGCACCTTTTCGTTGACGCGCGCCAAGGCGCTGATGTCCATCGAGACCCCCACCAGCTCTGCCGCGGCACCCGTGGCGTCACGCCGCGCGACCCGGCGCGTCAGCAAGGTGCGGTGCGGCTGCGCGCCGTCACCCGACAGGCGCAACACCGCGTCGATGACTTCACTGCTTTGCAGTGCGCGGGTATTCGCCTCGCGGGCGGCATCGCGATCATCGGGGTGGTACTGCGCGATCAGCCATTCGTGGTCGATCTCGGGGCTGCCGCGCGGCACCTGCATGCGGGTGTGGAACACGGAGTCGCCGATGATTTTTGCGCTCTTCGGGTCTTGCCGCCATACGCCCACGCCCGCCAGTTCGAGAGCGTTCAAGGCTTCCTCGGCAACCTTGCGCTGCGCCAGATAGCGCTCGATCGTCTTGGTGTCGTCGACGATCACGCCGGCCAAGTCCATGCCCGGCCCGGTGTCCACAGGCATGACCTTGAGCATCGCGTGCAGGTGGCGCACGCGGCCGCCTGCCAGGCACACCCGAAAACGATCGTTCGTGTAGCCCAGGCGCTGCTTGCGCGGATTCAGCAGGTCGACGGCACGCGCCCGGTCGTCGGGGTGAATGCTGTCCAGCAGTTGCTGTGGTGAGGGCGGCTCGGCGCGAGGGTCGAACCCCCAGAGCTGGTAGGCATTGGCGTCGAGCAACGCCATGCCGCTGCCGGGCTCGCCGCCCACCATGCCGATGCGACCAAAGTGACGCAGGATGTCCAGGCGGTCGAGCCTTTCCTGCGGCGTAGGCGCGAACGTCGACTTCGGCAGGCACCAGGCCAGCCAGCCGTCGTTCCAGGGCACGGCATGCCAGTGCATTTCGCCATGGCGGGCCGGCGTGTGGCCGAGCGCGCCGTCCAGATGGCTCGCGCCCAGCGCGCCCACGTCGGTGGCAAGACGGTCGAGTTCAGAGTCGTCGAACTCATGCTGGCGTGCCCACTGCAACGCTGCCTCGTTGGCCTGCCAGTCCGCGCAACGACCCGCGTCGCGGCGTACAAGAACGACCGGCGCCTTCGAGTGTTTCCACCATTGGTCTTCGATCATGGTCATCTCCTGTGATGCCGCGGATCAGGGGCGAATTAAGCGTCGCTTCAGCGCAAATGATCAAGACCAATGTTTCAACTTGACACACGTTCCGCGCGAGTCGGCGTGAATCACTTCACGCCATCGCCCGTCGCTTTCGGTCCACACCGGCAAGCGGGCGGTTCAACGATGTATCCAATGGCGCAACTGGGCCAGCAGCAGTTG
>JANOLJ010000138.1:0-4538 GCA_031419715.1 Burkholderiales bacterium
CGTGTTGTCGGCGGCGATAGCGACGACTCCCGCATCGTCGATCCACCGCTGGAGCCTGGCATCGCCGCCGTGCAGCCCCGTTCCGCTGGCGTGGAGCTTGTCGGGATCGGGCACGCGGTTCATCGACAGCAACAGGGCATCGAACCCTGTGTAGACGCAGAGGATGTCGCCCTTGCGCACCTCCACGCGCTGCTTCTCGATCACCCTCATCAGCGCGTCGTAGCCTATCGGCACGTGTTCGAGCCCGTACTCGGCATGCAGATTCACGAGCGTGCCACGGGTCTGCACCGCGGCTTCGGCCATGTTCTCGATACCGAGTGCCTTCGCGCGTGGGCCCTCTCCGTTGCCCGGGCCGACGATGTGTTCTCCGCCACGGTAACCGTTGTAGTAGACCATCTCGGCCTCACCGTCGCCGTCGGCATCGAAGAGCTGGCCGTAGTGCGCCAGCGAATCCCACTGAGTCGAATACTGCGTGAAGAGCGTGACCGCATCGTCGCTCGTCACGTCCAGATGGTTGTGGTTGCAGGTCATGCTGCGCCACTGGAAGTTGTAGTTCGTGTGGTCGCCTTCACGCTGCACGCAAAAGAGCCGCGGCGCCCGTCGCGTCTTGAAGAGTTGGTCGCCCCCGGGGTAGTCCAGCGGCAGGCTCAGGCAGAACGAGATGCCTTCGACGATCTCTCGCGCCGCCTGCTTGCGAATCGCGGGCGTCACCAGGTTGATGCGGCCGCGCTGGTCATCAGCGCCGAACTCGCCCCAGTTCGAACCTTCCGGGCGGTGTTTCCATCTCGACACGGCTTGCCTCCTTCAATCCTTGGTGGTCACGATCAACGCGTCGACGGCCACGATCCGCTCGCCCAGGCAGATGAGCGGATTCACGTCGATCTCGCGGACCCTGGATGCGTGGTCGGCGACGAATTCCGAGAAGCGCGCGACGATGTCGGCGAGCTTTTCCACATCGACGGCCGGCATGCCGCGAAAGCCCGCGAACACTCTGGCGGCACGCAGACCGCGCAGCATACGCAGCGCCTGCGACGGCGTCACCGGCGCAAGCGCCAGGGCGGTGTCCTGCATCAGCTCGACCAGGATGCCGCCCAGCCCCACGACCACCAGCGGTCCGAACTGCGGGTCTATGCGGCCGCCCAGGATGAGTTCCACCCCCGCCGACACCTGGGGCTGCACCAGCAAGCCGTGCACGCGCGGCAGTGGGCGCATCGCCTGGGCGCGTTCGAGCATCTCATGTGCGGCCTGCTCGACGGCGGCAGCGGAGTGCAAGCCCAGCTTCACGACCCCGGCTTCGGTCTTGTGCGCGATGTCCGGGCTTTCGAGCTTGAGCACCACCGGGAAGCCCAGGCGCCGGGCTGCTTCAGCGGCATCTCTGGCCGTGACGACGACCGATTCCTGCACCACCGGAATGCCATAGCGGGCGAGCAGCACTTTTGATTCGCGCTCGGTGAGCACACCTGCACAGGCGCCAAGCGCCGCCGCGGCCTCGCGCTGTGCAGCATCGGCCACCAGGCGATCAGGCTTGGCGGCGCTGCGCTCCTGGCGACTGTCATCGCTGGCATGCCAGGCCGCGATGGCATGGAAGCACCGCTTCAGAGAGCGGAAGGTGGCGATGCGCGGCTCGGCCTCAACCTCTTGCACGCCGTAGCCCTCGAGCGCTTCAGTGGCCCAGTAGTTGCAAATGACTTTGTCGTGAGCAGCGGCCAGCTGCGCCCAGAGCGGGAGCCGGGCCGACGAGATGGCGTCGGCATAGGGATGCACCACCAGCAGCGTGCCGTAGGCCGGGTCGGCCATCATCGCGTCGGCACAGGCGCGCAGCGGCCCTTGGTCATTCAAGGCCTGCGCCGTCACGTCGCAGGGGTTGCGAGCGGCGCCGAACTCGGGCACCTGGGCCTGCAGCACGGCCAGGGTGGCACCCTGCGGCTGCGGCAGTGCCACGCCGGCCTCCTCGGCCTTGTCGGCGGCGATGACGCCCAGACCACCCGAGCCCAGCACCACAGCCACGCCGCGCCCCCGCGGACGTCCGGCCTTGGCCAGGAAGGCCGTCGTTTCGATCACGTCTTCGAGGTTGTCGACCATCACCACGCCTACGGCCTGGAGTGCCGCCTTGTACGCTTGGTGCGCCCCGGCAAGCGCGCCGGTGTGCGACAGGGCTGCGGCTGCGCCCTGCTCGCCGACGGCCATCTTGTAGACGACCAGGGGCTTGCCCGCGTCCAGGGCGATCTCAGCAGCTTCGACCAGGCGAAGAGGATCGCTCACGCCCTCGAACACGCAAGCGATGGCTGCGCAGGCGTCGTCTGCGGCCAGATAGGCCACCAGGTCGGCGATGTCCACGTCGGCCGCATTGCCTACCGGGATGGCATGGCTGATGGAGACGCCCCTTTCCAGGGCCTGGCCCAGCGCCATGCTCACCGAGCCGGACTGGGTGACGATAGCGATGGCTTCGCGCCGCAACGGCCGTGGTTCGGGCATGCGCCCGAACAGGATGCGAGCGCCGCGCGCATAGTTCGTGATGCCCAGACAGTTCGGGCCGATGAGCCTTGTCGTCGTGCGCGCGACGATGCCTGTGATCTCGTCCTGCAAGGCCACCAGGTCGGCCCGTGCCGTCTCCGCGAAGCCGCCCGCAAAGACGATGACGCCGCCGGCGCCCGCCCGCACGCTGGTACGCACCGCATCGGCCACCAGATCGCGATTGACCGCGATCACCACGCAATCCGGCGCTTCGGGCAATGCATCGAGTGAGGGCACGCAGGCAACGTCACCCACGCGCTCGTAATTCGGGTTGACGGCGTGCAGACGGCCGTTGAAGCCCATCAGGTTTTGCAGCGTGCGCAGCCCGAATGAGCCTGCTCGGTTCGAGGCACCGAGCACGGCGATGCTGTCCGGGTGAATGAGCCGCCTGAGCTCGGCGTGGCGGTAGATGGGCCGCGCCTGCGCCCTGTCAGCGGTCATGGTAGCGGGCACTTCGCTTTTCCAGGAACGCGCGGATGCCTTCCTTGCCGTCAAGGCCGCCGGTGAGCTGGGCGGAATAGTCCTGCGTGAGCTTGTAGGCCTCTTCCCAGGGCAGACCCTCGACGGCGTTGTTGCAGATCTTGTTGGCCTTCAGCGCGGGCAGGCTCTTGCTGGCGATGATGCGCGCGATCTCCATGGCCTTGTCCATGACCTGCTCGGGCTCGACCACGTGATCGATGAACCCGGCTGCTTGCATCTCTTGGGCGCCTACCCGGCGCGCCGTATAGATCATCTCGCGCACCAGGCCCGCGGGCACACCGAGCCGCAGGAACTGCGTGCCGCCGCCGCCCACCAGACCGCGATCGATCTCGGGTTTGGCAAAGAAGGCCGTGCGCGAGGCCACACGAATGTCGCACATGGCCGCGATCGATGTGCCCACGCCCACGGCCGGGCCGTTGATCGCGGCGATCACGGGGCGGTCGAGGTGATAGAAATGCGGCAGGGTTTCATTGATGAAGGCGTAACGCTGCTTGCGCGTGTCCGGGTCGCAGGCCATCAGTTCCTGAAGGTCGCCGCCGCCGATCCAGGCGCGCGACTTCGGCGACGCGGCGAGGATGAGCGCGCGTATCGTCTCAGAGCCCTCGACGTGGCGCGCAAGGGCCGCCAGTTCTCGATAAGCGTCGTACGAGAAGGCATTGACCGGCAGGCGCTCGAAGGTCGCGACGGCGACCCCTGCGTCCTCTTCGAGCTGGAAGAACTCGAACATGCGTGTCATCTGCGTCACCCGCCTCACCGGCCTGTAGGCAGGTTGGCGTCCTTGATCAAGCGCGCGATCTTGTCGTATTCAGCCCTGACGACGACCTGGGCTTCGGCCGGCGAATAGCGCTGGATGCCCAGGCCGAGCGAGGTGAAGCGCTCGACGAGCGCAGGATCGGCCAGGGCCTCATTCAGCGCCGTGCTCAGCCGATCCACAACGGCGCGGGGCGTTTCCCGGGGCACCGCCATCATGGTCGGAACACCGGCCTCGTAACCGGTCACACCACTTTCGGCGAGCGTCGGTACGTCCGGGACGGCCTTCGACCGGCTGCGAGTCGTCACTCCGATGGTCTTCACGCTGCCTGCCTTGATCTGCCCCACCGCACTGGCCACCGTGATCATCGCCAGGTCCACATGGCCGCCCACCAGGTCGGCCAGCGCGGGAGCGTCGCCCTTGTACGGAACGCGAACCATGCTGGTCTTGGTGGCGCTCTTGAACAGCTCCATGGCCAGTTCGAGGGCGGCTCCGCTGTCGCCGCAAGTGAGTTGGCCTGGGCGTGAGCGGGCCAGTTCGATCAGCTCCTTCACACTGCCGGCCTCGAGATTCTTGCGCGCGAGCAGCACCAACTCCACGTAAGCCAGCTGCCCGAAATAGGTGAAGTCATCGAACTTGTACCGCGGTGGCGGACCGATCAGGTGCGGGTGCACACCCGTGGACGCCCCGATCGCCCCCAGGGTGTAGCCATCCGGCGCCGCCCTTGCCACGAAGTCCGCGCCGATCTGACCTGCCGCGCCGGCCCTGTTGTCGATGATCACGGCTTGGCCCA
>JANOLJ010000139.1:0-8669 GCA_031419715.1 Burkholderiales bacterium
GCATGGCGACCTGAACGCGCTGTCGGTGATGCAGTACGCGATCGACCAGTTGAAAGTGCGCCACGTCATGGTCGTGGGCCACTACGGTTGCGGCGGCGTGACCGCGGCGCTGAAGAACCTGCGCGTCGGATTGGTCGACAACTGGCTGCGCCACGTGCAGGACGTGCGCAACAAGCACCGCGCGTTGCTGGACAGCGTGCCGGACGAAACACTGCGCATCCAGGCCTTGTGCGAGCTCAATGTGCTGGAGCAGCAACTCAATGTGTGCGAGACCACCGTCGTGCAGGACGCGTGGGAACGCGGCCAGAGTGTCGTCGTTCACGGCTGGGTCTACGGGCTGCACGACGGCCTGCTCGTCGACCTGAAGATGACGGTGGCGCACTCGGGTGAGGTTGCCGGCGCGTACAGCCTGGCCCTGGTGGCGCTCACCGCGCGCTACGCCGCGCCGCGCCAGGGCGGCAAGCCTTGAGCGAACGCAACCTGTTCCCGCAGCGCCTGACCGACGCGCGCGCCTTCGACATCGCGCAGGCGATGCTCGACGGCTTCAACCGTCACTACCGACTGTTTCGCGAGGCGAGCGCGGGCGCACAGCGGCGCTTCGAGGAAGCCGACTGGCACGGCCAGCAACGCGCGCAGCGCGAACGCATCGAGTTCTACGACAAGCGCGTGGATGAAGCCGCCGAGCGCCTGCAGCGCGAGTTCCAGGCGTCGACGCTGCCCAAGGACGTGTGGCAGCAGGTCAAGCTGCACTACATCGGCCTGCTCACGAACTCGGCGCAGCCCGAACTCGCCGAGACCTTCTTCAACTCCGTGACGACGAAGATCCTGCACCGCAGCTATTTCAACAACGACGTGATCTTCGTGCGCCCCGCGGTCTCGACGGAGTACCTGGAAAACGAAGAACCGACCTCGCTGCCGACCTACCGCGCCTACTACCCGACCAAGGAGTCGCTGCGCGACACCTGGCTGCGCGTCGTCGAAGCCTTCGAGCTGCAACGCGAGTTCGAAGACCTGGGTCGCGACATCGACCATGTGATGAACGCCGTGGCCGTGCAGCTCGGTGACTTTCGCATGCGCACCAACTTCCAGATCCAGGTGCTGTCGTCGATGTTCTTCCGCAACAAGGGCGCCTACATCGTCGGCAAGATCATCAATGGCTTCGAGGAAGTACCGTTCGCGCTGCCGGTGCTGCACGCTGCGCACCGGCGCCTGGCCATCGACGCAGCGCTGTTCGGCGAAGACGATCTGCTGCTCGTGTTCAGCTTCGCACGCGCCTACTTCATGGTCAACATGGAGGTGCCCTCGGCTTACGTGCAGTTCCTGCGCTCCATGATGCCCCGCAAACCGCGCAGCGAGATCTACAGCGCGATCGGCCTGCAAAAGCAGGGGAAGAACCTGTTCTACCGCGATTTCCTCGCGCACCTGCGCCACTCGACCGATCACTTTCGCATCGCGCCGGGCATCAAGGGCATGGTGATGCTGGTGTTCGACCTGCCGAGCTTTCCCTATGTGTTCAAGGTCATCAAAGACTTCTACCCGCCGCAAAAGGAAACGACGCGCGAGATCATCAAGAGCAAGTATCTGTTGGTGAAGCAGCATGACCGGGTGGGGCGCATGGCCGACACGCTGGAGTACAGCAACGTCGCGTTCCCGCGCGCGCGCTTCGAAGAGGAACTGATCGCCGAGCTGAAGCACTTCTGCCCGAGCCTGGTGGAAGAAGACGGCGACGCGCTCGTGATCCGCCATGTCTACATTGAGCGGCGCATGATTCCGCTAAACATCTACCTGCATGAAGCGACGCCGCGGCAGATCGAACAGGCCGTCACCGAGTATGGCAACGCCATCAAGGACCTGGTGCGCGCCAACATCTTTCCCGGCGACATGCTGTGGAAGAACTTCGGCGTCACGCGCCACGGCAAGGTGGTGTTCTACGACTACGACGAGATCGAGTACCTCACCGACTGCAACTTTCGCAAAGTGCCCACACCGCGCAACGAGGAAGAAGAGATGTCGGGCGAGGTCTGGTACACGGTCGGCCCGAAAGACGTGTTCCCCGAGACCTTCGCGCCCTTCCTGCTCGGCAACCCCGTGGTGCGCGAAGTGTTCATGCGCCAGCACGCCGATCTGCTCGACGCCGCGTTCTGGCAAGGCCACAAAGAGCGCATCCTCGCCGGCTATGTGCACGACGTATTTCCTTACGACGCACACAAGCGTTTCCAGCTGCAGCGCCGCGTGCGCGGCGAGTATCCCTCCGATGTGCTGGACCCCGAGTTCGAGCCGGCACGCCCAGGCTCGCAAGCGCAGCCAGACACCGCCGCGCCGAGCGCGTGGCGCGCACCGCGCGCGGCGCGGCTGGGGTCGGCCTGATGCTCATGGTGCGCGGCGCGCAGCGCGGGGAATGTCGATGAACTGGCGCGACACGCTGGAGATGGCAAGCCTTCTCGTCACCGTGATCGGCCTGCCCTTCGCGATCGCCGTCTTCCTCTACGAGCAGCGCCGCGAGCGCGAAAACGAAGAGGAAGAGGGCTACCAGTTGCTCTCGGATGCGTACAACGACTTTCTAGGCGTCGTGCTCGCCAACTCCGACCTGCAACTGCGCACCGCCGCGGCGCTGCCGAACCCGACGCCGCAGCAGCATGAACGCATGCTCGTCATCTTCGACATGCTGATCTCGCTGTTCGAGCGCGCCTACCTCGTGGCGCACAAACCCGACATGAGCGAGACCGAAGCGCGGCGCTGGAACTCCTGGGACGACTACATGCGCGAATGGTGCCGGCGCGACGACTTCTTCAACGCCCTGCCGACGCTGCTGCGCGGCGAAGACCCGCAGTTCCAGGCGCACATCCGAGACATTGCGCAGCAAGAGCGCCCTGGGGCATCATCGCAACTCGACCTCATGAAAGGAGTTTGATCATGGCGCAATCCATCGTCATCGTTTCCGCCGCCCGCACGCCCATTGGTGGCCTGCTCGGCGACTTCTCCGCGCTCGCCGCGCACCAGCTGGGCAGCGTCGCCATCAAGGCCGCGCTGCAACGCGCCGGGGTTGCCGGTGACGCGGTCGACGAAGTGCTGATGGGCAACTGCCTGATGGCCGGCCAGGGCCAGGCGCCGGCGCGCCAGGCGGTGCTGGGTGCGGGCCTGCCGCAATCGGCCGGCGCGGTGACGCTCTCCAAGATGTGCGGCTCCGGCATGCGCGCGATGATGTTCGCGCACGACATGCTTCGCGCCGGAAGTGCGAATGTGTTGATTGCCGGCGGCATGGAAAGCATGACGAACGCGCCCCACCTCATGCACGCGCGCAAGGGCGTGCGCTACGGCGCCGCACAGATGTTCGACCACATGGCGATCGACGGCCTGGAAGACGCCTATGAGCGCCTGCCCAGCGGCGCTGGTAAGGCGATGGGCGTCTTTGCCGAAGAGTGCGTCGCGAAGTACAAGTTCACGCGCCAGGCGCAAGACGAGTTCGCGATTCGCTCCACCCAGCGCAGCAAAAAGGCGAATGAAGACGGCAGCTTCGAGTGGGAAATCGCACCCGTCACGTTGCCGGGCAAAGGATCGGGAACCGCGGCTAGCGCCGCGGGGGGCGACAGCGTCATCCGGTTCGATGAACAACCCTTCAAGGCCAAGCTCGACAAGATCCCCGGGCTCAAACCCGCGTTCACCAAAGACGGCACGATCACCGCTGCGAACGCGTCAAGCATTTCCGACGGTGCCGCCGCGCTGGTGTTGATGCGCGAATCCAGTGCCGCACGGCTGGGTTGCAAGCCGATCGCCAGAATCGTCGGCCACAGCGTGCATGCGCAGGCGCCGAACTGGTTCACCACGGCGCCGGTGGGCGCGATCGAAAAACTCTTGAAGAAAACCGGCTGGAGCGTGAGCCAGGTCGACCTGTGGGAAGTGAACGAAGCGTTTGCCGCGGTCACGATGGCGGCGATGAGCGAATTCAAACTCTCGGCGGATATCGTCAACGTGCACGGCGGCGCCTGTGCCCTGGGCCACCCGATCGGCGCGAGCGGCGCGCGCATCGTGGTCACCTTGCTCGGCGCGTTGCGCAAGTACGGCAAAAAGCGCGGCGTCGCGGCGCTGTGCATCGGCGGGGGTGAGGCGACGGCGCTGGCGGTGGAGTTGCTCTGAAAGAGTGAGACCTCGCCCTGGAACATCGTAAGCTACCCGCCTGCTCACAGCGACCGGCGATCTCATGAACCCCTTGACTGATCATGAGCTCGAGCTTCTTCTCGCGGATCTGGAGTCCGATCGCGTCGAGCGCAAGCGGGCCTGGGCCGGCGACGCGCCCGACAAAGCGCGCCAGGCCGTTTGCGCATTTGCAAACGACCTGCCCAACCACGCCCAGCCTGGTGTTGTCTTCGTCGGAGTCAACGACGACGGCGGTTTTGCGAATCTGACAATCGACGACAAACTGCTGAAGACCCTTTCGGACATCAAAACCGACGGCAAGACCGTGCCTCCGCCAACGCTCACCGTGGAGAAGCGCGTACTTCAAGGTCATGAAGTCGCCGTGCTTGTGGTGTGGCCGGCTGACTCCACGCCGGTCCGATTCGAGGGCCGGATCTGGATTCGCATCGGGCCACGGCGCGGCTTGGCCAGTGCGCAAGACGAACGCATCCTCAACGAGAAGCGGCGCTACCGTGACGCCCATTTCGAGGCGCACCCCGTCTCTGATTGCGCCCTCGAAGACTTGAACCGCGGCTTTTTCGAGCAAGAGTATTTACCCAACGCCGTGGCGCCGGACGTGATCGCCGCCAACGCTCGAAGCTACGAGCAACAATTGGCCGCCAGTGGCATGCTGGCAAAGGCCGACGAGCCCACGCCCACTGTGCTTGGACTCCTGGTCTGCGGCGTCTCGCCTCGCACTTGGCTTCCGGGCGCGTATGTGCAGTTTCTACGCATCGACGGCACGGCTCTGACCGACCCGGTGACCGACGCGGACGAACTCGACGGCACGATTTCCAACACCCTGCGCCGTCTCGACGAAAAGCTGGCTGCCCACTTGACCACGCGGCTGGACTTCACCTCCCAAGAGCGAGAGGTACGCGCCAGCCCCTATCCGGCGGTGGCCTTGCAGCAACTCACTCGCAACGCAGTGATGCACCGCACCTACGAGGGCACAAACGCACCGGTGCGGGTGTATTGGTTCAACGACCGAATCGAAATTAGCAACCCCGGCGGACCTTATGGCAGCGTGACCGCGCAGAACTTCGGCAGGCCAGGCCTGGCGGACTACCGCAACCCGCAGCTCGCGGGTGCATTCAAAGTTCTCGGCTACGCGCAGCGTTTTGGGGCGGGCATCGCGCTCGCAAGGCAAGCCATGGCAAGCAATGGCAACCCACCGCCGGAGTTCCAGGTGGAACCCAACTTCGTCGTGGTCACGCTCAGGAGGGCCGCATGAGCGTTCCTGTTCTCACCTTTTTCAACAACAAGGGGGGAGTCGGCAAGACCTCGCTCGTGTTTCACCTGGCGTGGATGTTGTCCGAGATGGGCAAGCGCGTGGTGGCCATCGACCTCGACCCGCAGGCCAATCTCACATCGGCTTTTCTCGCCCAGGACGACCTCGAGATCCTCTGGGACTGTGATGACCCGGCGCAGCGCGCGACGACGATCTACCAGTGCCTGCGACCGCTTACCGAAGTCGGTGACATTCTGGCTCCGCAAACCCAGCGCATCAATCCGAAACTGCACCTTGTGCCGGGTGACTTGGCGCTTGCCGGCTTCGAAGACTTTCTGTCCAAGGAGTGGCCGGACGCGCTGGGTTCCGGCAGCCTGTACCGCCCGTTCAGAGTGCTGTCCGCGTTCTGGCAAGTCGCCCAGATGGCAGCGGCGCAGCACAGCGCCGATCTGATCATTGCCGATGTCGGCCCGAATCTGGGCGCGATCAACCGTTCCGCGTTGATCGCGAGCGACCACATCGTCATCCCGCTCGCGGCTGACCTTTTCTCCTTGCAGGGGCTGAGCAATTTGGGCCCCACGCTGGCCGCCTGGCGCAGCGACTGGCGAAAACGCCTGGACAACTGGCAACCCCAGGCGTTCGCTCTGCCCGCGGGCAAAATGCAGCCGGTGGGCTACGTGCTGATGCAGCATTCGGAGCGCCTGTCGCGCCCCGCGAAGGCCTACAAGAAGTGGGCTGATCGCATCCCGCCCACCTACCGCCACAGCATCCTGAAGCAGCCACCGGGCGCGGGCCTGGACGATACCGAATGCCTGGCCAAGCTCAAGAACTACAGAAGCCTGGTGCCGATGGCGCAAGAGGTTCGAAAACCCATATTCGAGCTGACCAATGCCGACGGTGCCATCGGCAGCCACGCTGCGGCGGTGAGTGCGGCGCGCAGCGATTTCAAGGCACTGGCGGAGGCTATCCTGAACCGCATCGACGGTGGCATCGACCGCTCACCTCTCGCAAGCTGAAGACTGAACTACAGGATCACCATGCTCGGCACCCAAGACCTCTGGCTGTTCGCCCTCACCGTGCTCGTGCTCAACGCCACGCCCGGCGTGGACCTGATGCTGACGTTGACGCGCACGTTGCAATTCGGCGCTCGCGCCGGTGTCGCCGCGGCGCTGGGCATCGCCGCGGGCTGCGTGCTGCACACGCTTGCCGCGGCGTTCGGGCTGGCCGCCCTCCTCGCAGCGTCGAGCGAGTTGTTCAACATCGTCAAATGGGCCGGGGCGCTGTACTTGCTGTGGCTGGCGTGGGGCATGTTGCGCAGCGCGTGGCACCGCTCAGACGCGGTCGTGCCGGCTGCGGCGGTCGGGTCGCGCGCGGGCGCGGGCGGCACTGCCCCGACGCTGCGCGCCACCTTCCGCCAAGGCCTGCTGACGAACGCGCTGAACCCGAAAGTCGCGCTGTTCTTCCTCGCGCTGTTGCCGCAGTTCATCCGCGGTGACGCACCGAGCAAGGAGCTTGCGTTCCTCTTTCTCGGTGCCTGGTTCGTCGTGCAGGGCGGTGTGTTTCTGTTGCTGTTCGTCGCCTGCGTCGCACCGTTGCGGCGCTGGGCCGTGCAGCCGCTCGCGCTGCGCGCCTTGCACGCTGGCGGTGCCGCGTTGTTTGTCGCTCTCGCGGCGCGCCTGGCGCTGACGCAGCGCGCCTGAAAGAACCCGCATGAATGAATCCGAAACCCGCGCCTTCTTCGAGCGCTACCGCGACGCTTTCAACCAGCTCGACGGCGACGCCGTGGCCGACCTGTGGCACACACCGAGTTGCATCACCGACAGCGACGCCGACGCCGGCACCGCCCGCGTGACACTGTGGAGCCAGGACGCGCCCAAGCGCAAGAACATGCGCGCGCTGTGCGACGTGTACATGCTCAACGACTATGGGCGCGCCGAGTTCGCGTTCGAGCACTTTCACGCGCTCGGGGCGAATCACGCGTTCGTCAACGTGCACTGGAAGCTGTGGCGCAAGGACGGCAGCCTGCTTCAGGAATTCCATACCGCCTACCAGTTGCTGCGCACCGCCCGGGGCCCGAGGGTCGTGCTGGCCACAGCGTATGAAGAAGATGTGGCGAGAATGAAACTCGCCGCGCTGGAGCGCTGAGCCTGTGCGCGAAAGCCCGACTCCGCTCCCACCCCATCACGACAAGACCCATGCCAACCGAAGCGGCGCCGCGCATCCCCCTGCTGCACATCGCCGAACCGATCGCCGAGGCGGTTCGCCGGGCGGGTTTCACGAAGGTCGCGCGGCTCGCCACGCGCCTCATGCCGCGGCACCCGACTGCGAGGCGCCGCTGTTCGAACCGACGAGTCTGCACGCTCGCAGCGCGGCACAACGCGCGCCGCGAGCGCCTTGACGAACAAAGCGACGACACTCGCGGCAGGTTCGGAGATCGTCGTTGAAGCGCCTGCTCGCCCTGTCCGCCTTGCTGTGTCGTCCGCTCAGTCTCTGAGCAGCGCCGCCGCGTGGCTGCGCGAACTCAGCCATGGGCAACGCGCGCGCCTGGCGGTGGTGCGGCGGCGCGCCGATGGGCGCCAGCTCGCGTTGGTGGACGCCGTCGGCCGCCGCGTGCACACGCTGCGCCCGCTCGAACAACTGGTGGCCGATCTCGCCTCGGGCGAGGCCGAACTATGCGAACACAACCCCCATGCAAACGGCCCGGGCGTGCGCTTGAGGAACGAGTCATTCACGCGACTGTGCTGGCTGGTCGGCGCACGCCTGGGGCGCGACGTCGGCCTGGCTCCCTGGCTGGACACGACGACGAGCTACCGGCTGTTGAGTTGGCCCGATTTCGGCGAGATCGGCGAAGACGCGGAAGCGACACGCCTGTTCGCGGTGATCGCGAAGCGCGAACTCGGCATCGCGGCGATGGTCGACGTCGTGCAATTGCCGCAGCGAACCGTGCACCAGTTGATCAATTCGCTGTCGCTGTGTGGGTTGCTGGCGTCCGGGCCGGTATCGCGGCGCCGCACCTCGGGTGCGCATCGCGCGTCCACCGGTGGGCCCGGCCAGGCGCAGCCGAGCGGCGCGTTTGGGCAAGCATTGCGACACCTTTGGCGGCGTGTGTTTCGGCGCGTCTAGCCCTGCCCGTTACCTGAAAAAACCGCTGGACATTTTTGACGACACCTTTTATCGTCGCGGATGGATGCACAGAACGAGATCAAGCGGACCTTAAAGCAGGACGACGCGATAGAAGCGATTCAACAGCTCTTGGCAGTCAAGG
>JANOLJ010000140.1:0-12579 GCA_031419715.1 Burkholderiales bacterium
CCAGCGCATCACCCGGGACAAGTTCCGCAACTTCACCCCAGCTGGCCCTGCATGAAGTCGATCGATCCCGTGCTGGTTATCAACGTCGATGAACACCGATGGGTTATCAGAAACCCCGCGAGTACGGACTGCCACTTCGGACTCGGCCAGTTCACCCCCACCCCTCAGCCGGCCTTCAATCCCGCCTTCGTGGCCGCCGCCGAGAGCGCGCTGTCTTGCGTTGCCAGCGGCAGAGCCATCCGGATCGCGAGTTGGAGATAAGAAGCGTCATAGATCGACAGGTCGTACTGCCTGGCCAGATCGAGCAGGCGCCGTTGGCCGGGAGGGGATGCATCGCTTTGCAGCCTGAGCGCATCGACCGCCTCGAAGAGTTCGGCCGTGGTTTCGGGTTTGAGTTTGCGACGGCGCTCGAGTTGGTGCAGGGCGTTGGCGAACTCAAGCGCCCAGACCACCGGCACATGAATAGGTTCGCGCGCCACGCGCCTGAGCATTTTTTCCGAGTATGCCGTCGATTGGCTGCTGACGAACCAAGCCAGCACCACCGAGTTGTCGGCAACGAAGGCCATCAGTCCCGACCGGTGTCAATCAGCTTGCGCAGCGAAACGCCGGCATCGATGTTCAGGCGCTTGTTCAACGCACGCACCGCCCGCACCGCACGGGCACGGTCTGGCGCCGTCGGCGCGTTCATGGGCACCAGCCGGGCGATAGGCGAGCCGTGGCGCGTGATCACAATTTCCTCGCCGCTGCACGCCCGGTCGAGCAAGGCGGAAAGCTTGGACTTGGCTTCAAAGACGGCGATGTTCATCGACGAGCCCCTTGCGATGTGGTTGGCGTTCTGGTTAGCCAGATTTTAGCCCTGCGATCAGAACATGCCAGCGCCTGAACCGCCCCGGCCGTCACGCGGCAGATCACCGTTCTTGCCTGCTCGCTCGCTCGCTACGCAGGATGCGCCACAGTGGGCGGATGCAGGTGCACCAGCCGCGCGAGTTCGGGCTTGCACGACCCGCAATTCGTGCCGCACTTGAGCTGGTCTTGCAACTGTGCGAGGCGACTCCCCGGGGTGCCGGTGCAGGCGCGGAGTGCGGCCTCGATCTGCTCTTCGCGCACATCGAAGCAACTGCACACCTGGCGACCGCGGGCGACGATTGCGCCGGGTGGCTTGGCGCCCGGAACGAGCAGCAACCGGCCATAGGCCTGCGCGGCCAATTGCTCTTGCAGCAGCGGCGCGATCCAGCTCTCGGCCTGGGTATCGCCTGCGAGCAAGAATGCGTCGAGCCGGGTGTCGCCGCTGCTCTTCACCAGCCGCATGGCGCGTCGCTGGCCGCGGCGTTTGTCGGCGTAGCGCAGCACGTCGCGCGTGTCCAGCCCGAGCAGCGACTCGATGCGCTGCAGCAGCGCGTCGTCCGGCGCCTCATACGCCGCGGCGCGAAACAGCACGCCGCTGCGCTCTCGGCCGAAGGGGACACAGGTGGCGAAGTCGAACATCGCCATGCGCGCTTTGAGCTGTTCGCGCACGCCTAGCGCGGTGTCGTCGTCAAGCCAGGCCATCGCGAGTAGTCGCCAGGGCAACTCGGCCTTGAGGATCTTCACGGCGCTGTGTTTGAGTTCGGGTTGTTTCGACTGTGGGCAATAGGCCGGTGAGGTAAGCGCGTTCACGCCCGCCAGCGCACCGCCCTGCATGCCGCGCCCGCCAAGATATTCGCTGCCCCAGTGCATGGCGATGAAACTTTGCGCGAGCGCGATCTGCGGGCTGGCACGGGCGGGCAGCAGCACCGAGCCGCGCCGCGACGTGACATGCGCGAGCGCGCCTTCGCTCAGGCCCAGGCGCGCCATGTCTTGCGGGTGCATGTCGATGCATGGCTCGGCCACATGGCCGAACAGCCGGCCGATCGTGCCGGTGCGGCTCATGCCGTGCCACTGGTCGCGCAGGCGCCCGGTATTGAGCGAAAACGGATAGCGCGCATCGCGCGGCTCGGCCAGGGCCACATAGGGCGTGTCGGCGAAACGCGCGCGGCCGTCGGCGGTGGGGAAGATGCCGTCGGTGTAGAGGCGCGCGCGGCCTTGCTTGGCGCGACTTTCGCCACCGCCGCCATTCGCGCCATTCGCGCCGCTGGGATAGGGCCACTGCTCGGGCGCGGCTTCGAGTTGGGCGTAGGTGAGGCCGGTGATGTCGAGGTCGCGGCCGCGTGTGGACTCGCGGTGTTCCATCCACACCTCTTGCGCGCTGGTGTAAGGGAACAGCGGCGGCGCGCCCTTGCGTATCCGCGCTTCGAGGCGGCGCGCGAACGCCACAGCAATCGACCAATCGTCGCGCGCCGCGCCGGGCGGCGAGACGGCGCTGCGCACGCGGCTGATGCGGCGCTCGCTGTTCGTCACGGTGCCGTCTTTCTCGCCCCAGGTCGTGGCCGGTAGCAGCAGGTCGGCGTACTCGCAAGTGGCGGTGGTGGAGAACGCTTCTTGCACGACGACGAACTCGGCGCGTTGCAGCGCGCGCCGCACGGTGGCCTGGTCGGGCATGGACTGCGCCGGGTTCGTACACGCGATCCACAGCGCTTTGATCTCGCCGTCGGCTGCGGCCTGGAACATCTCGACGGCTGTTTTTCCCGGCTTGGCCGGCACGTCCGCCACGCCCCACAGTTGCGCCACGTCGGCGCGGTGCGCAGGGTTGCCCAGATCGCGATGCGCGCTGAGCAGGTTGGACAAGCCGCCGACCTCGCGCCCGCCCATCGCGTTGGGTTGGCCGGTGAGTGAAAACGGCCCGGCGCCGGGTTTGCCGATCTGGCCGGTGGCCAGATGCAGATTGATGAGCGCGGCGTTCTTCGCGGTGCCGGCGTGGCTCTGGTTCAGGCCCTGGCAATAGAGCGAGAGCGTGGGCAGGCGCGGTGTTGGCCCCTGCGGCGCATCCATGCCGGCGAACCAACGCGCGGCGCGCACCAGGTCGGCCTCTTTGATGCCGCACAAGGCCGCCACTTCCTTGGGCGGGTAGTCGCGCACCCGGGCCTTGAGGGCCTCGAAACCCGAGGTATGCGCGGCGATGTAGGCGTGCTCCAACAGGCCGTCCCACAGCATCACATGCAGCATCGCGTTGAACAAGGCCACGTCGGTGCCGGGCAGGATCTGCAGGAACAGGTCGGCCACTTCGGCGGTCTCGGTGCGGCGCGGGTCGAGGACGATGATGCGCAAGGCCGGGTTCGCATGCCTCGCGTCTTCGATGCGGCGCATCAGCACCGGGTGCGCAAACGCCGTGTTCGAGCCGGCGATGAACAGCGTGTGCGCGTGGTTCAGGTCGTCGTAACACGCGGGCGGCGCATCGGCACCGAGCGTGGCCTTGTAGCCGGCCACGGCACTGCTCATGCACAAGCGTGAATTGGTGTCAACGTTGTTCGTGCCGATCAGGCCCTTGGCGAGTTTGTTGAAGACGTAATAGTCCTCGGTGAGCAATTGGCCCGAGAGATAGAAGCCCACGGCGTCCGGGCCGTGCTCGGTGATGATGCGCGCGAATTGCTCGGCGGCGAGGTCGAGCGCGCTGTCCCACGGCACCGGTTGCGCTGCTTCGCCGCGCCGGGTTCGCCGTTGCGGGTGGAGCAAGCGCGTATGAAGCGTCTCTCTGGCGCTGGCGCTCAGGTGCAGTGAGCTGCCCTTGCTGCACAGCCGGCCGAAGTTGGCAGGGTGAGCCGGGTCGCCGCGCACGCCGGTGATCTGCGCGCCGCTCGATTCGATGATGACGCCGCAGCCGACGCCGCAGTAGGGGCAGGTCGATTTGGTTTCGCGTGCCGGGGGGGTGGGGGAGTTCAAGGCAGACCTTGGGCCGCCCCCTCACCCCGGCCCTCTCCCCCGGGTACAGGGGAGAGGAAGGCGCTGCGTTCACCCTCTCCCGCTTGCGGGAGAGGGCCGGGGTGAGGGTCCAGCGCCTTGTCGCGCAGCTCGTCCAGATCCATCTGCACCATGTCGCCCTCGAGCTTGACCGCAAAGCTCGGCGTACACCCGGCGTCAGGCGCGCGTGCGCAGCCATCAGTCAGGCCGATCGTCCAGTTGTGCAGCGGACACGCGACGCTCTCGCCGAACACGATGCCCTGGCTCAGCGGGCCGCCCTTGTGCGGGCAGCGGTCGAGCAAGGCGAATACCTTGTCTTCGGCGCTGCGAAACACCGCGACCGGCGTACCGCGAATGCGTGCGACGCGGCGCGCCCCGAGACGCGGAATCTCCTTGACGAGACAGATGTTGACCCAGTTGCTCATCACACGGTTTCCACGGGTGCGAATTGGCGCAGGTCCAGCCCCGCCTTGTCGTGCTCGAACCAGGGGTCGGGTTCGCCGTCGAGCGAGAACTGCAAACGCTCCCACAAGGCCTTGCGGCCGGCGGCGTCTTCGAGGATCTGTTTCTTCACGTAGTCCAGGCCGACGCGCCCCACATAGTGCACGGTGCGCTCCAGATACCAGCCCTCTTCGCGGTAGAGCTGCAAGAACGCGCCGCTGTACTCCAGCACTTCGGCCGATGTCTTGAGCTTGCACAGAAACTGCGCCACCTCGGTCTTGATGCCGCCGTTGCCGGCAACGTAAATCTCCCAGCCCGAATCGACGCCGATCACACCCACATCCTTGATGCCCGACTCTGCGCAATTGCGCGGGCAGCCGCTCACGGCGAGCTTGACCTTGTGCGGCGCGTACATGCGCCACAGGGCGCGCTCCAGGTCTTTGCCCATCTGCGTGCTGTCTTGCGTGCCGAAGCGGCACCACTCGCTGCCCACGCAGGTCTTCACGGTGCGCAGCGCTTTGGCGTAAGCGTGGCCGCTGGGCATGCCGATGTCTTGCCACACACCCACCAGGTCTTCCTTCTTCACGCCCAGCAGGTCAATGCGCTGGCCGCCCGTGACCTTGACGGTGGGGATCTTGTATTTGTCCACCGCGTCGGCGATGCGGCGCAGTTCACTGGCCGTCGTTTCACCGCCCCACATGCGCGGAATCACGGAGTAGGTGCCGTCTTTCTGGATGTTCGCGTGGCTGCGCTCGTTGATGTAGCGGCTCTGTGGGTCGTCTTTCGCCACCTTGGGCCAACTGCTGATGAGGTAGTAGTTGATCGCCGGGCGGCAACTCGAGCAGCCGTTGGGGGTGCGCCAGCCCAGGCGCTGGTAGACGCTGTCGATGGTGAGCAGCTTCTCTGCGCGGATCGCCTCGCGCGCCTCGGCGTGGCTCGCGTCGGTGCAGCCGCACATGGCTTTTTTCGTCGGGGCCTTCGAGTAGTCGCCGCCCGCGGTGAACATCAGCAACTGTTCGACCAGGCCGGTGCACGAGCCGCAGCCACCGCTGGCCTTGGTGTGTTTGCGCACCTCTTCAAGCGTGAACAGGCCCTTGTCTTTGATGGCCTTGCAGATCGCGCCCTTGCTCACGCCGTTGCAGCCGCACACTTCATCGGCATCGTTCATCGCCGCGGCGCGGGTGTTGCCTTCGTGGCCGGTGTCGCCGATGTTGCGCTCTGATGTCAATTGTCCGAACATCAGCTTGTCGCGGATGTCGCTGATTTTTCTGCCCTCGCGCAGCAACTTGAAATACCACGAGCCATCGACGGTATCGCCATACAGGCAGGCACCGACCAGCTTGTCGTCTTTGATCACGAGCTTCTTGTAGACGCCGCCGAAGGGGTCGCTCATGACGATCTCTTCGCAGTCCGCGCCACCTTGAAAATCGCCCGCGGAGAACAGATCGATGCCCGTGACCTTGAGCTTCGTGCTCGTGAGGCTGCCGCCGTAGAGGCCGATGCCGAACTCGGCGAGGTGCGTCGCGCACACCTTGCCCTGCTCGAACAGCGGCGCCACCAGGCCGTAAGCGATGCCACGGTGCGCGGCGCATTCGCCCACCGAATAGATGCGCGGGTCGGTGATGGTCTGCATCGTGTCGTTGACGACGATGCCGCTGTTCTTGCCCACGCCGCAGTACAGGCCGATTTTTTCGGCGAGTTCGGTGTTGGGGCGGATGCCCGCGGCCATCACCACCAGCTCAGCCGCGATCTCGCTGCCGTCCTTGAACTGCACTTTCGCGACGCGCCCGTCGGGCCCGGCGATCAGCGCTTGCGTTTGCGCGCCGATCATGAATTTCAGGCCGCGATCTTCGAGCGACTTCTGCAGCAGCTTGCCCGCCGTGTCGTCAAGCTGGCGCTCCATCAGCCAGGGCATGATGTGGACGACGGTGACCTGCATGCCGCGCAGCATCAGGCCGTTTGCCGCCTCCAGGCCGAGCAGGCCGCCGCCGATGATCACGGCGTGTTTGTACTTCGTCGCCGCGTCGATCATCGTGTTCGTGTCGGCGATGTCGCGGTAGGCGATGACGCCGGGCAGGTCTTTGCCGGGCACCGGCAGGATGAAGGGGTTGGAGCCGGTGGCGATCAACAGGCGGTCGTAGGGCGCCTGGGTGCCGTCATCGCACTTCACGACGCGGTGGCGACGGTCGACATCGACGACGCGCTTGCCCATGCGCAAGTCGATCTGATGCTCTTCGTACCACGACAGCGGGTTGAGCACGATCTGGTCGAGTGTCTGCTCGCCGGCCAGCACGGGGCTGAGCAAGATGCGGTTGTAGTTCGGGTGCGGCTCGGCGCCGAACACGGTGATGTGATACAGCTCAGGCGCGATGCGCAGCAACTCTTCGAGCGCACGCACGCCAGCCATGCCGTTGCCGACCATGACGAGTTTCATTTTCTTCATGGGCTCTAAAGAGCAATCGCGGTGCCAGCTTTTCTGCCCGATGGCTAGCCTGCGGCGCACCAGAAAGGGGCGGGCACAGCGCTTGCGTACTGCATGGCTCACACTTGCACGCACGAATGCGTGCCTCAGCGAGATTTCACTTCACCCATGTCACCTGCATGAGCTTCGACCTCGACATCGGCTATGCCAGCGAACCGGGCCCGCGCGAGATCAACGAAGATTTCGTCGCGACGCGCCGCGCGTCGCCGCAAGAAGACGACATGGGCTTCATCTGCGCCATTGCCGACGGCGTATCGACGGGTGGCGACGGGCGCATGGCCGCTCAAACCAGCGCAAGAACACTTGTTGAAGACTACTTTGGCGCACCACCGACCTGGGACACGAGCACTGCGCTCGACCGCTTGATCGTCGCGCAGAACAGTTGGCTCGCGGCGCACAACCGGCGCCACCGCACCACAGCGATGACCACGCTCACGGCGCTCGTGCTGCGCGGCCACAGTTGGACGCTCGCGCATGTGGGCGACACCCGCGCCTACCTGCTGCGCGGCGGTGAATGCCGCGTCCTCACGCAAGACCACACGCTGGCGCAAACCGACTTTCGCAGCCAGTTGACGCGCGCGCTGGGCCAGGACGATGCGATCCGCGTCGACTATCTGCAAGGCGAATTGCACCGCGACGACGCCTTCGTGCTGCTCTCCGACGGCGTGCACGCCAAGCTCGCGCACTCGCGCATCGCCTGGCTCGCCGCGCAGGGCAGCGCGGGCCTGGCGAGCCACGGCCTGGTGGCCGCGGCACTGGCCGCAGGCAGCGACGACAACGCCAGCGCGCTCGTGATACGCGTGCATAGCCTCGCGCGTTCGCGCCTGGACGACGCGCTGCTGCACAGCCGCCAGTTGACGCCGCCCAAGCTCTTGAACGTGGGCGACACACTCGACGGCCTGATCGTCACGGCACTCATCGCCGACACCGGCGTGCACCGCGTCTACCAGGTTCAGGACATCGTGACGCGGGAATTGAAGGCGCTCAAGACGCTGCATCCGTCGCGCGCCACCGACCCGCATGAGCGCGCCATGCTGGCGCACGAAGCCTGGCTCGCGGCGCGCGTTGCGGAGCAGCGTGGCTCGCGCGGCGGCGCGGCGACGCGTACGCCAGACGACAGCCCGGGCTTCGTGCGGCTGAACGCGACACCGCAGGCGAGCGCGCTGTATCTGCTGTATGACTGGCACGACGGTCAGACGCTAGATCAACTGCTGGCCCGCGATCGGAAAAAGGCGTGCGCGGTGCCGGACGTGATCGCCTGGGGCACGGCGGCCGCGCAGGCGCTGGGCCGGCTGCACCGCCTGGGCGTCGTGCACCGCGACGTGAAGCCGGCGAATCTGCACCTTGGCGCCGACGGCCAGTTGCGTCTGCTCGACCTGGGTGTTGCGGTCTCGGGCCACGAGAGCGCCGAGCAGCGCAACCTGCACGCCGGCACGCCGAGCTACATGGACCCGCGCCTGTGGGACGACGTGCCCGCCGATGCGCGCAGCGACCTGTTCGGCCTGGGCGTCACGCTCTACCAGTTGCTGACCGGCCACCTGCCCTATGGCGAGATCGAGCCCTACCAGAAACAACGCTATCGGCGTGACCCCAAACCACCGTCGCGGCTGCGCCCCGAGGTGCCGATCTGGCTTGACCACGTCGTGCTCAAGTCGGTGGCGCGCGATTCGAAGTCGCGCTTCGAAACCGCCGAAGAGCTGCTGCTGGCGCTGCGACGCGGTGCCGCGCGGCCCTTGCCCGCGCCGGGCGCGACGCCACTGGCGACACGTGACCCGGCGGCGCTGTGGAAAGTTGGCGCGGCGCTGTCGGTCGTGATCAACGTGTTGTTGATTTACTGGTTGCTGTTCTTGCCGCGATAGGGGGTGTCAGGGGTGGGCCGGCGCCGGCTCGCCATCAGGCGCGTTGCGCGCCCGCCCACCGCGCTCGGCCCAGGTGCGGGTCCAGCGGATCTGCATCACGCGCATCACGCCGAGCATCGCCAGCGCGAGTACCGCGAACAGCACGAAGCCCCAGGCGAAGGTGTCGGCGTATTGTTTCGACAAGCCCATGGCGTTGGGCACCAGGCCGCCGCCGAGCGCGCCGATCTCGCCGATCATCGAACCCGCCACCGCCGTGCTGCGCGGCCAGCGCAGCGGCACGAGCTGGAACAGCGCGCCGTTGCCGGCGCCAAGCGCCGCAAAGCTGAACATCAGGATCAGCGTCGTCAACGCGAGCGACCCCGCCGCCAGCGGCACGAGCAACAAGCTCGCCGCGACGGCCAGCAGCACCACGGTGAGTGTGTTCACGCCGCCCCAGCGGTCTGACAGCCAGCCGCCGGCAACGCGCACCGCTGCCGCCATGAAGGCAGCGAGCATCGTCAGCTGACCGGCCTGCACCTTGCTCACACCAAATTGCTCGTAGTAGTAGGTGGGCAAGAACGTCGCCAGGCCGATGAAGCCGCCGAACGTCACGCCATAGATCAGGCTGAACGCCCAGCCGTCTTTCTCGAACAGGCACGCCGTGTGTTCGCGCAGGCCCGCGCGGCGGTCTACATCCGGCGGCTCCTTGGCGAACACGATCATCACGATCAGTGGCAGCAGAATCGACACGCCCGCCACGCCATACACGGCCTGCCAACCGAGCCACTGCGCGAGCGGCGGCGCGACCAGTACCGATACGGCAGTGCCCACATTGCCCGCGCCGACGATGCCCATCGCCAGTCCCTTGTGGCGCGGCGGGAACCAGCCCGAACCCAGCGACAGCGCGACACCGAAACTCGCGCCCGCGATGCCCAGCAGCATGCCCATCGCGTACAGATCATTGAGCGTATCGACGTAGAACACACCAAACAGCATCGCCACGCCGATCAGCACCATCTCGACGAGGGTGGCATTCTTGCGCCCGATGTACTGGGCGAGCACGCCCAGCGGAAAGCGCATCAGCGCACCGGCGAAGATTGGAATCGACAGCATCAGGCCACGTTCGGCGGGCGTCATCGGGAAGGTCTCGCCGATGAACGGCGCCATCGCGCCGTTGAGGACCCAGATGCAGCAAGAAAACGAGAAGTACAGGAAAGCGGCGAACAAGGTCGGGGCGTGGCCCGACTTGAGAAAAGTTCTCAACTCCAACATTGGGTTCCCATGGCAGTGATACGTCTGACGGCAGACGCCCCGAACTAAAGCGAATTTCGTGCCACGGCAGGTGCCCCGTATCGATGCGCGGCGCGATGGGCGCCCGGGTATCATCCGGTTCGCTCCAAGGAAATTTGGCTCTGCCACCATGGTCGAACTGACGCTGTCTTCGTCGAATGCATCGAGAGAGCTTGCGCGCTCGCTGCTTGCGGCGCTGGGTGCCGATGGCGCGTCGCTTGCGGCGGTGTTGCTGGAGATGTTGGACCGCGCCGATGCGGCGATCGCCGTCAAAGAAGTGGCCAGCGGCCAGTACGTTCACACCAGCGCGCGCTACGCCGCGCTGTTCGGTCACACACCGCAAGCCATGCTGGGCCGAACCGATGCCGAATTGATGGCGCCGCATGAAGCCGCCGCGATGCGCACCGGCGAACTGGCCGCGCTCACCCAGACCTTGCCCACCGTCAGCGAACAGCGGCTCGAGCGCGACGACCAACGGCGCGAGTTCATCGTCACGCGGCTGATGCTCGCCCGCACCGACGGTGGGGCGCCACGCCATTTGTGTTCGATGTGGATCGATCAAAGCGCGCAGCGCCAGCGCGACCAGCAGTTGCGTACCGCGCTGTCGCAGATTGAGCAGCAACAGCGCGCCTACGAGGCCCTGCGCCGGGAAGGCCAGGACGCCGCGCCGCACCACCCCGTGACGGGTGTGTACCAGGAGCTGACGTTCGCAGACCAACTGCGCCGTGAAGTGGACCTGTCGGCACGCGAGAGCCGCCAGTTCTCGCTGGTCTCGATCGCGCTGGATCCAATGACCGAAAGCGTGGCGAGACACGGGGCGCAGGCGCTCGACCGCATCCTCGACGCGTTGGGCAACCTGATCCGCGGCAACACCCGGGCGATGGACTCGTCATGCCGGCTGGGCGAAGACCGCTTCGCCGTGCTGTTGTCGGGCGTGGGCCTGGCCACGGCGCACTCGCGCATGGAGGGGCTGCGCCGACAGTGCGCGACACAGATCGTCGTGCTCGACGGCCAGGAACTCGGGTTCACGGTGGCGATGGGCGTGGCGAGCTTTCCGCACACCGCGGGCACGCGCGACGAACTCGTGCTGGCCTGCGAGGCGGCGCTGACGGAAGCACGCCGGCGCGGCGGCAACTATGTGGCGCTGGCCGGGATTCGCTTCGAGGCTCCTGAGGTCACGGCCGAGGCGCCTTGAACGCTTGCGCCCGGTTGCCCCTCAGCCGCCGAGGCCCTTCACGAGCATGTAGCCCGCGAGCGCGAGCAGCAGGCAGGCGAATGCGCGCTTGAGCTGGCGCACATTCATGCGGTGCGCGGCGCGCGCGCCCCAGGGTGCGGCCAACATGCTTGCCACGGCGAGCGTGAACAACGCCGGCAGATAGAGGTAGCCCACCGCGCCCGGGGGCATGTCGTGCAGCGACCAGCCGGCAATGATGTAGCCCACGGTTCCGGCCACGGCGATCGGAAAGCCCAGCGCGGCGGATGTGGCCACCGCATTGATGATCGGAATGTTGCACGCGATCATGAGCGGCACCGTCATGAACGCGCCACCCGCACCCACGAGTGTCGAGATCACGCCGACCACGCCGCCCAGGCCGAACAGCGCGCCGCCTTGTGGCATCAGCCGCCCCGGCTTGGGTTTGCGGTCGAAGAAAATCTGCGTCGCCGAGAACGTGAGGAACACGGCGAAGAGCGTCGCCAACGCCGCGGCGGGCAGGGCCTTGGCGATCTGCGCACCGAGCAGCGCGCCGAGCACGATGCCCGGTGCGAGCAGCTTCACGATGTCCCAGCGCACAGCGCCACGCCGGTGATGGGCGCGCAGCGATGACATCGACGTGAAGCAGATCGTCGCGAGCGACGTGGCCACCGCCATCTTGACGATGTGTTGGGGCGGCATCGCCTTGAACGACAACACGATCGTCATGAAGGGCACGAGCATCGCGCCGCCGCCGATGCCCAGCAAACCTGCGAGAAAACCCGCCACGCTGCCCAGTAGCAGCAACTCAAGCATGAGTTGCCAATCGCTCGGCGAGATCAGAGGTGTCCCAACAACTTGTTCACGGCCTTCCACTCGGAGGGCGTGACCGGTGTGATCGATAGGCGGTTTCCTCGGCGCAGCACCAGCATCGTCGCCAGCGTCGGTTCTGCGCGCATGCGGTGCAGGCTGAGCAGGGGAATCTTGCGCACCAGCTTCACGTCAACATGCACCCAACGCGGCTCGGCGCGTGTGGCCTTGATGTCGAAGTAGTCGCTGCGTTTATCGAATTGCGTCTCGTCGGGGTAGGCGCTGCTCGCCACGACCGCCAGCCCAGCGACGCCGGGCTCTGGGCAAGAGGAGTGATAGAACAACACGCCGTCGTCGACCTGCATCTGATCGCGCATGTAGTTGCGCGACTGGTAGTTGCGCACGCCGATCCAGGGAACGGTTTGTTGTGGTGCGTTGGCGAGGTCGTCGATCGAGCACTCGCCGGGTTCGCTTTTCATCAACCAATAGTTCATCGGGCGCGCAGCTTGCAATGAGCGGCAGTGGAGAAAAGTGTCCGCCGCGAACCGCAGGCTGCATTCCTGAACCCAGGCAGTTCAGGTGGGCGAGGTCAGCCGGGCTTCGGGTTCATCTGACGCGAGACGATCACACCAACCAAGCGATGTTCCAAGCCCTAGCTCATACGAGCATCGGTTCAAGGAAATTAAAACCTGCGCGAATGCGACGGACGAATT
>JANOLJ010000141.1:0-7749 GCA_031419715.1 Burkholderiales bacterium
GATGAGCCCACCGGCAACCTGGACCGCGGATCGTCCGACGAAGTCTTCGCGCTGATGCGGCGCATGCACGCCGAGCTGAACACGTCGTTCCTGGTGGTCACGCACGACCCGCGCCTGGCGGCTCGCTGCGACCGGATCATCGAACTCGTTGACGGCCAGATCGAGCGCGACGAGCGCACCGGCGTAGCAGTGCAGACGTAAGCCGGTTGGGTTTGCGAAGCCACGACTGTCCCCAACTGGGGTTGCGTCAACCTAACATAATTGTTATTCTTCGCGGGTGGACTTCAGCATCGAGTACTACAGCGAAGCCGTCGAGGCAGAGATCCTCGCGCTCCCGGACACACTCGCTGCGAGGTACATCGTACTGACCCGTCGAATGACAGCCGTGGGCGCGAATCTCGGACCGCCTCACACCGATTCCTTCGGCGACGGCCTCTTCGAGTTGCGCCTCAAGGGCGCCGACGGCATTGCCCGAGTCATCTTCTGCACACTGATTGGCCGACGCATCATGATGCTGCACTCGTACATCAAGAAGTCTCAGAAGACGTCACCGAGGGAATTGGAAGTCGCGCGCAAGCGCCTGAAGGAGGTCAAAGATGCGAACTCATGATCAAGTCGTTGCTAAGCTGCTCCGTCGTCCCGGCGTGAGGAAGGAAGTCGACCGGATCGAACGCGAAGAAGGCGAACTCCTCGATCAACTTCTGAAAGCAAGGCACGACGCCGGGCTGACCCAGGCTCAGGTCGCGCAGCTGATGGGAACACACCCTCCCGCAGTCGCGCGCTTGGAACGCGCGCTGGCTACAGGAAAACACTCACCCTCCCTGGCCACGCTGAGGAAGTACGCTCTGGCCTGCGGCCGGAAGTTGGTGCTGCGAATCTCGTAGCTGTCGAGCCGCGCTTAGGCACAGCCCATCGCTCGGACGCAGCTGCGCCGGCCTTGACTTAGCTCAAGCGCAGGCGCCGCGCCAGCGTTTATCGTGCGGCCAACGAAGGGGCACGACGCTGCCGGACCCGCATGGAATTCAAGGACTACTACGCGACGCTCGGCGTCGATCGCACCGCCAGCCAGGACGAGATCAAGCGCGCCTATCGCAAGCTGGCGCGCAAGTTCCACCCCGACGTGAGCAAGGAGAGCGACGCCGAAGCGCGCTTCAAGGAAGTCGCCGAAGCCTACGAAGCGCTGGGCGAGCCAGAGAAGCGTGCCGCTTACGACGACGTCGGCAAGCGCTACAAGCAAGGCAAGGAGTTCAGCCCGCCACCCGGCTGGGAAAGCGGCTTCGAGTTCAGCGGCGCGGACTTCGCCAATGGGCCCGACCTCAGCCACAGCGATTTCTTCGAGGCGCTGTTCGGCCGGCGCGGCGCCGGCCCACGCGGCGCGCGCGGTGCACGCGAAGCACCCCACGGGCCGGGCAGCGACCATCACGCGAAAGTGCAGATCGATCTGCGCGACGCCTACCGTGGCGCGGAGCGCACGATCACGCTGCGCATGCCGCAGCTCGGCGCCGACGGCCAAGTGCAGATCATCGAGCGCCAGCTCGAAGTGAACATCCCCAAGGGCATACGCCACGGGCAACACCTGCGGCTCACCGGCCAGGGCGGCCCGGCGCATGGCGGCGCGCCGGCCGGCGACCTGTATCTCGAAGTCGAATTCGCGCCGCACCCGCAGTTTCGCGTCGACGGCAACGACGTTTATGTCGACCTGCCGGTGGCACCCTGGGAAGCCGCGCTCGGCGCCACCGTCACCCTGCCCACGCCAGACGGCAGCGTGGAACTCGCGGTGCCTGCCGGCACGGCCGCGGGGCGCAAACTCCGTCTGCGCGGCAAGGGAATCCCCGGCACGTCGCCCGGCGACTTGTACGCCGTGCTGTCGATCGCCCTGCCGCCGGCCGACACGGCGGCGGCGCAGGACGCCTGGCGCGCGCTGGCCAAGACCTTCGGCACATTCGATCCACGCCGCTCGATGGAGGCATAGGCGATGAGCGACAGCAACACATTCGCGATCCACGCGGTACTCGTCGAAGAAGAAGTGCAGTTCACGCTCGACGATCTGTGCCGGCTGTGCCGCAGCGACACTGGGCAACTGATGGCCCTCGTCGATGAAGGCGCGCTCGTGGCGAGTGGCGACGATCCGCGCACCTGGCGCTTTGGTGGCGCGAGCCTGCAACGCGCGCGCGCCGCGATGCGCCTGACGCGCGACCTGCAGTTGAACGCCGCCGGCGCGGCGCTCGTGCTCGACCTGCTCGATCGGATCGAGGCGCTTGAAGCGCGGCTGCGCCGGCTCGGCTGAGGAATGTCAAGTCCCGGGCGGTTGGCGGGCGCGAACAGGCGCCAGCCGGCAGCAATACGCCACCGCCCGGCGTATGCTGAAACACAGCCGACGCACCACCGTCAACAGGAGGTCACCATGTCCATAGATCGTCGCAAGGTCCTCGCTTTGTTGGCCTCCGGCGCCGCCACCGCGCTCGCCGGATGCGGCGGTGGCGGTGACAACGGCCCTTACCAGGCCCCGCCCACGCGCTTCGTGTGGCTGCTGAATCTGAACCCGGAGTTCCAGACCGCCGACGTGACGTTCGGTGCGACCACGGTGACCTTAGGCCTGCCCTTCCCGCTGCTCACGCCGCGCATCGAGGTCGAGTACGGCGTCTACAGCGTGGCGCTGCGCGATCCGCGAGACGGCTTCACGCTGATCTTCAACGGAATCCTGATCGACGCAAACTCGCCATCGGTGTTCGTGTTCTATCGTCGCGGCGACTCGGCGGAGTTCGCGCCGGCGCCGCTGGGCATCGTCAACTATTTCGATTCGGCGGTACCGCTGGACGTCGACCTGTTCGGCGCGGGGAACCAGGGCCAGCTCGTTGACGCGCTGCCGTTTGAAGGCGTTGTACAGCAGGCATCGAACAGCTTCGACTGCGAACTGGACCTGTTCGCGGCCGGAGATCCCAGGCTGGTCTACAACTCCGGAGTGCAGTCGCGCACCGACTCGGTCATCGTGTTTCCGCGGTTCCCGGCGGGGCGCCCCGATTCCGGGCAGGTCGCCGTCGTTGGATTGAACTTCGGCTTCAGCTCCGGCTTGGCGACCGCGGTGATCTGGCCGAACACTCTGGGCTGAACATCCGTCACGCTTCAGGGTCGATGAACAGCATCGCGGGATGGCGGCACCGCCTGCCGCGCTCGCGCCGGATTTGCCCGCGTCGTACCTGCTCAACGCATCGATCTCGGCGCACGACGCTCCAGTTTCGCCAGCGCTGCAAGCGCTGCGGCCTGTTCGGCTTGGTCCAGGAAGGTGGTGCCGCGCATGCGCAGTCGCACCAGCGGCAAGGACACCAAGCCGGCCTTCAACCCGGCGCCGACCCAACGCAGGTCGCGCGGTTCGGCGCGCGCAAGTTTGGACACTGCGGCGTCGTTGGGGTCGAGGAAGTGCGCGCGCACGCCCCCGCGCTCGATGGGAATCAGGCGCGAACTCCAACCTTCGGGCAAGGTGGCCAGCTTGGGCGACACCGGATCGAGGTAAATGCCGTGCTTGCGGTGGTAGTCGCTGCCCTCGCCCAATGCGGGCTTCAGGTCGAGCACGCTCGCCGGGTCGTCCAGCGTGTAGCAATCGACGTCGATCGACATCGTCATCCCGGCCGGCGGCGCCGTAACTTCGGCCAGGCCCAGCACCGACAGGCTGCCGATGATCACGTAGTCGCGGTGGCCGCAGCGGGCCTGCGCGGCATCGAGCAAAGCGAACAGCGCGTCAAGGTTCACCGGAAGCGCTCCGCGTGCGGCCTCGCGCCGCTTTCGCCGCTCTGCGCGCGTTCGCCGTAGCCGACCCGGCCAGCGCCCCGAAAGGCGAGTTCTGCCGCATCGCTGGGCCCCACCCGGCAGCGTCTGAGCACATGCGCAGCGCAAGCTGCTGGACCGGAAGACCGAGCCACTTGCGCCAGCGCACGATGTAGTCGGCGCTGCAAAGCTTGCGGGCCTGCCAGCGGTCCACTTCGCGCAGGGCCGCCGCAATCAGGCTGCGCCTGCGCCGCGGCGCGCCGCAGACCAATTCAAGGCCAAGGCGCAGGTGCGCCGTCAGGCGCTGCGTCTCGATCCGTCCTTGCGCGGCACGGGCCTCGGCGCGCTCGTCTGCCGCCGCCGGGCGCTCAAGCCACTGCGGCGGAACGATGCCCGCCACCAGCTTGCCGTGGCGGCGCACACCCAAGGGTCCGTTCGCCGCGCGGGCGAGGACTTCACCGAAGTTCTGCTTGAGGTGGGAGGCTGGAATGCTGTCCATACCGCGGAAGTTTAGACAAACTTCGAAGTTTGGACAAACTACATGCCAGCGTGCTCTCGAACTCGCTGAGCGTGCACCCGATGGGCCTGTTCGGTAGGTGTCAAGTCCCGTCTGTTGATGCACCCGTTTGACGAACAACTTCGCACGCGGCCCTGCGTCCGCGCCGGTCTGGCTGAATCCGCCGGGATGAACATCCGTCAGGCTCCACCATCGATGAACAACGTCGCCGGGTGCTCGAGTCGCTCGCGAACTCCCTGAATGAAGGCGGCGGCGACAGCGCCGTCGACGACCCGATGATCGAATGACGACGACAGGTTCATCATCTGGCGTGCAACGACCGCGCCGCCCTGGAACACCGGCCGCGCCTTGATGGCGTTGACGCCGACGATCGCGACCTCGGGCGGGTTGATCACTGGCGTGGACATGACCCCGCCGTGGCGTCCGAGGCTGGTGACGGTAATCGTGGAGCCCGACAGCTCGTCGCGCACCGCCTTGCCGCCGCGCGCCACGCCGGCCAGGCGCGCGATCTCGGCGGCGCAGGCCCAGAGGTCGAGGCGTTGCGCGTCGCGCACCACCGGCACCATCAGGCCGGCGTCGGTCTGCGTTGCCACGCCTGCGTGCACGGCGCTGTATTGCGTCAGCACGCCGGCTTCGTCATCGAAACGCGAGTTCACTTGCGGGTGCTCGGGCACGCCAAGCACGATCGCGCGGATCAGGAACGGCAGCAGCGTGAGGTGCGCGCGCTCGGTGCCCGCCTTCGCGTTGAGCGCGGTCCGCAGCGCTTCCAGCTCGGTCACGTCGACTTCCTCGACATAGGTGAAGTGCGGGATGCGGCGCTTCGACTCCTGCATGCGCTGCGCGATGCGGCGCCGCAGGCCGACGATTCTGATCTCGTGCGTCGTTGCCGCTGCCGCTGCCGCCTCCGCTGCGGGTGGCCGCGGCGTGCGCACGCCCGGCGCCGCCGACGCCCGCTCCACCGGCGCTGGCGCAGCGATCGCCCGCTGAACTGGCGCGGGCGCGGTGGCCCGGCGCGGCGCGCCGCTAGCCAGGTGGGCATCGAGATCAGCCTGCATGATCCGCCCTGCCGTGCCGCTGGCCGCGATGTGATTCAAGTCAACGCCGAGTTCCCAGGCGCGTGCGCGCACCGCGGGTGACGCGATAGCCCGGCTGCGCGGCGCGGCGCCGCCACCACCAGGCGCAGGTTGCGGCGCAGGCGTCGGCGGCGCCGCTTGCCGCACGGGTGCAGGGGCGGCTGTCGCTCCGCGCCGATCAGGGTCGAGCATCGCTGCGCTCGAAGGTGGAGCCGTTGCAGCGCCTGCATGCGCAGCCGTGGCAGCGCTCGCGCCGTCGCCCTCGATGCGCACCAGCTCGGCCCCCACCGCCAACATCTGCCCGACCTCGCCGCCAAGCGCGAGCACGCGCCCGGCTAGCGGCGACGGCACCTCGACCGTCGCCTTGTCGGTCATTACATCGGCCAGATTCTGGTCTTCGACGACGGTGTCGCCGGGCTTGACGTGCCAGGCGACGAGTTCGACTTCGGCGATGCCTTCGCCGATGTCGGGCACCTTGATGACATGCGCGGTCAAGTGATCCTCCACAGCGACGCTGGAAACGAACGTTGTTGTGAATGGATCGCTCTTGCCTTGATGCTGCCTTGCGCTGCGTTCTTGCCTACGACGGTCGAGCAGCGTGGCATGCCACCCGAGCTTGCAACAGGGCGGCGGTGGTGCCCCCCGGGCGCAGGCCCCATTCGCGGTGTCCTCAAGCTATCCAGGGCGTAACGGTGTTGACGCGGCTGGGGATTGCAGGCAGCGACGTTGCCCCGCGAGCGTGGGCCGGAGAACGGGGGCACCGCCGTCGCCCTGCAGCCACGACGACAGCAGGCCAAGCGAACGCAGCCTCGACGACAGCAGGCCAAGCGAACGCAGAGACACGACTCCGGGCCGAAGAGCACCCCAAGACCCTCACGCGATGCGGCACGTTCCACCCTAGGGCTCCATCACACGCCGCAACGCCGCCGCAACTCGCGCCGGCCCGGGAAAGTAGGCCCATTCCAGTGCATGCGGATACGGCGTGTCCCAGCCGGTGACACGCTCGATCGGCGCTTCGAGGTGGTAGAAGCAGTGCTCTTGCACCAGGCTCACGAGTTCGGCGCCGAAGCCGCTGGTGCGCGTCGCTTCGTGCACGACGACGCAGCGGCCGGTGCGCTTCACCGATTCGACGATCGTCGCCAGATCGAGTGGCCAGAGGCTGCGCAGGTCGATGATCTCGGCGTCGACGCCGCACTCCTTCGCCGCCGCTTCGCTCACGTAGACCATCGTGCCATAGGCGAGCACGGTCACGTCTTCGCCACGGCGCAGCAGCGCCGCCGAGTCGAGCGGCACGGTGTAGTGGCCCTCGGGAACTTCGCTCTTCGGATGCGCCGACCATGGCACGAGCGGCTTGTCGTGGTGGCCGTCGAAGGGGCCGTTGTACAGGCGCTTCGGTTCGAGAAAGATGACCGGGTCGTCGTTTTCGATCGAAGCGATCAGCAGCCCCTTCGCGTCATACGGGTTGCTCGGCATCACGGTGCGCAGCCCGCACACATGCGTGAACAGCGCCTCCGGGCTCTGGCTGTGCGTCTGCCCGCCGTAGATGCCGCCGCCACACGGCATGCGGATCGTAATCGGCGCGGTGAAGTCGCCCGCCGAACGGTAGCGCAGGCGCGCCGCCTCGGAGACGATCTGGTCGCTTGCAGGGTAAAAATAATCGGCAAACTGCACCTCGACGACCGGCCGCAACCCATACGCCGCCATGCCGATCGCCGTGCCGACGATGCCGCCCTCCGAGATCGGCGCGTCGAACACGCGGGTGCGGCCGTGTTTCGCCTGCAAGCCTTCGGTGCAGCGGAACACGCCACCGAAGTAGCCCACGTCCTGGCCGTAGACGATGACGTTGGGATCGCGTTCGAGCATCACGTCCATCGCCGAGCGCAGCGCCTGGATCATCGTCATGGTCGGCACGATCAGGTCCCCGCTTGACGCAACTGCTCGCGCAGATGCGCCGGCATGTCCTTGTAGACATCCTCGAACATCGTCGCCAGCGGCGGGATGTGGCCGTCGAGCAGCGTGCCGTGGCGTTCCGCCTGCTTCAGCGCGGCGCCCACCTGCGCGTCGAATTCCTGTTGCGCCTCAACGTGCTGCTGCTCCGACCACGCGCCCAGGACGATGAGGTGCTGCTTCAGCCGCGCGATCGGGTCACCCAGCGGGAAATGCTGCCAGTCGTCCGCCGGGCGGTAGCGCGACGGGTCGTCCGATGTCGAATGCGCGCCGGCGCGGTAAGTGATCCATTCGATCAGCGTCGGCCCGAGGTTGGCGCGGGCGCGCTCGGCCGCCCAGCTCGAGGCCGCGTAGACGGCGAGAAAGTCGTTGCCGTCCACGCGCAGCGACGCGATGCCGCAGCCCACACCGCGCTGCGCGAACGTCGTCGCCTCGCCTCCGGCGATCGCT
>JANOLJ010000142.1:0-1708 GCA_031419715.1 Burkholderiales bacterium
GCGTGCGCGTGCGCCGCGCCTCACTCCACCGCTTTGACCATGTCCTCCACGACTTTCTTCGCGTCGCCAAACACCATCATCGTCTTGTCCATGTAGAACAGCTCGTTGTCCAGCCCGGCGTAGCCTGCCGCCATGGATCGCTTGTTGACGATGATCGTTTTCGCCTTATAGGCCTCGAGGATGGGCATGCCGTAAATGGCACTGCCTTTGATCATCGCGGCGGGGTTCACGACGTCGTTGGCGCCGAGGATGATGGCCACGTCCACCTGGCCGAACTCGCCGTTGATGTCTTCCATCTCGAACACCTGGTCGTAGGGCACTTCGGCCTCGGCGAGCAGCACGTTCATGTGGCCCGGCATGCGCCCGGCGACGGGGTGGATGGCGTACTTCACCTTCACGCCCTTGTGCGCAAGCTTCTCGGCGAGCTCCTTCACCGCATGCTGGGCGCGCGCCACCGCCAGCCCGTAGCCGGGAACGATGACCACCGTCTCGGCGTTGCCAAGCACGAAGGCGGCGTCGTCGGCGCTGCCGCTTTTCACTGGGCGCTGCGCTGCGCCGCCCGCCACGGCGGCCGTGGCTTCGCCGCCAAAGCCGCCGAGGATGACGTTGAAGAAGGAGCGGTTCATCGCCTTGCACATGATGTAGCTCAGGATCGCGCCCGAGCTGCCCACCAGCGAGCCGGCGATGATGAGCATGCTGTTGTTCAGCGAAAAGCCGATGCCCGCCGCCGCCCAGCCCGAGTAGCTGTTGAGCATGCTCACGACGACGGGCATGTCGGCCCCGCCAATCGGAATGATGATGAGCACGCCCAGCACGAAGGCCAGCGCGAGCAGCAGCGCGAAATCCATCTTCGATTCGCTCACCGTGTAGCCGATGATGAAGAAGATGGTGGCCAAGCCGAGCACGAGGTTGATCCAGTGCTGGCCCTTGAAGGTCACCGGCGCGCCCTGGAACAGGCGGAACTTGTAGGTGCCGGTGAGCTTGCCGAAGGCAATCACCGAGCCGCTGAAGGTGATGGCGCCGATCGCCGCGCCGAGCGCCAACTCCAGCCGGTTGCCGGCGGGCATCGCACCGCCCTTTTCCACGATGCCAAAGGCCCAGGGCTCGACGGCCGCAGCGATGGCGATGAACACCGCCGCCAGGCCGATCATGCTGTGAAAGAACGCCACCAACTGCGGCATCGCCGTCATCTCGACGGTCTTGGCGCGCCACGCGCCGTAGCCGCCGCCCACCACCAGGCCGAGCAGCACCCAGCTCAGGCCCCAGACGGCCGACAGGCCGGCGCTCCCGGCCTGGGCGGAACCGGCGAGTTTGACGATCAGCGCGGCGGTGGTCACGCCGGCAATCGCCATGCCGGCCATGCCGAACAAGTTGCCGCGGATCGACGATGTCGGGTGACTCAGGCCTTTGAGCGCCTGAATGAAACAGACGCTGGCGACCAGGTAGAACAGCGTGACGAGGTTCAGGCTCATCACTTGCCCCCCTCGATCGCCTTGGCGGCAGGTTTGTCCTTCTTGCGGAACATCTCCAACATGCGCCGCGTCACGAGAAAGCCGCCGAAGATGTTCACGGCTGCCAGCGCCACGGCGAGCACGCCCATCGTTTTGCCGAGCGTGGTTTCGGTCAACGCCGCCGCGAGCATTGCGCCGACGATGACGATCGCCGAAATCGCGTTGGTCACCGCCATCAGCGGTGTGTGCAGCGCGGG
>JANOLJ010000143.1:0-12488 GCA_031419715.1 Burkholderiales bacterium
CCGGACTGGAACACCGTGGTGCTTGCCATACTCAACCTCCACGCCGAAAAGATATACGGTCAGTATATACGGCGCGGTGGCGTCGCTGGCGCGTCTGGTGGCGCGGGCCCTGCTGCCGCAGCGCGACAATGTGGCGAAGGCGGCGAGCTTCGTGGCGCCAACGCGCCCATGGCCTGGCCGAAGGAAGGGGTCGACTGAAGACGCTTACCTGCCCGGTGTCGCGCGTCCGGTGTTGCGCCTTGCATGGGCGGCACCATGGCGCTTAAGCCACGCAAAAAACTCGCCATACCAAAGCTTGGAGTTGCGCGGCTTGAGGATCCAGTGGTTCTCGTCGGGGAACCAGACGAGCCGCGCGTCGACGCCGCGCGCCTTGAGCGTGTTGTAGTAGGCCAGGCCTTGCTGGTCGGGCACGCGGTAGTCGAGTGCGCCGTGCAGCACCAGCGTGGGGGTGCGCATCGCGCCAGCGAAGGCATGCGGGCTTTGGGCGTCGATCTTGCGGCGGTCCGCCCAGTACCACGCGCCGAGGTCGCGCTCCTGGTAGGTGTAGCAGTCGTCGGCGAACATTGCCGTCCAATCGTAGCAGCCGGCGTGGCACACATAGGCCTGGTAGCGCCCCGGTGTCACATGGCCGTTCATCCAGGCGACCATGTAGCCACCGTAACTGCCGCCCGCGGCGAAGACTCGTTTGCGATCGACCCAGGGTTTTTTGAGCAGCCAGTCGGTGCCGGCTTCGATGTCTTGCAGCTCAAGGTCGCCGAAGCGGTGCGTGATGCTGTCGGAGAACTTGTAGCCGAAACCACTCGACCCATGGTAGTTGACGCATGCCACCACATAGCCCTGCGCGGCGAACACATGGGTGTTCCAGCGGTAGTGAAAGGTGTCGCCGCTGGCCGCGTGCGGCCCGCCGTGGATGCTGTGCAGCACCGGGTACTTGCGCTTGCTGTCGAACCCCGGCGGGTAAATCAGCCACATCTGCACCGGCTCGCCCTGGGCACCGCGCACCTCTACTTCTTCGTGATGCCCGAAGCGCAGCCGGGCCAGGGCTGTGTCGTTGAAAGTCTCCAGGCGCAGCGGCGCTGCATCGGCGCGCCAGGCCGTCACGCGCGCCGGGTGCTGCATCGAATCAGCCACGGTCACGGCCACGCCGCCAGCCATATCGAACCCCTGCACCCAGCCGCCGTTCACGACGGCGGTGGCCTTGGCGCCTGCGATGTTCCACGCATGCAGGTGGCAGCGCCCGCGGTCCTCGGCGGTGAAGAACAGCGTGCTCGCGTCGTCGGACCAGCGCAATGGGGCGTTGACGGCGCGGTCCCAGTTGTGGCTAAGAACACGCCAGCGCGAACCGCGTTCAATCAGCGCAAGCTGGTTCGGCATCGTGATCTTCTTGCCCTGATGGCTGGCGATGAAGGCGACGCTGTCGCCTGTCGGGCTGTAGCGCGGCGCGCTGAAGTCCCACGCCTTGTCCAGCGCGAGCTTCTCGATCGTGCCAGCGCGCAGCGTCAGCTCGGCGATCGCGAGGAAGTGGTCGAGGCGCTTTTCGGGCTTCGGGTCGTATGTGAAGGCGATTGCCTTGCCGTCGGGCGAAATGTCGAATGTGTTGGCGTCGGGTTCGGCGCGCGGCAGCTCGTAGCTGCTGCCTTCGAAGAGGTCGCGGATGCGGCCGCTCTCGACATCAAGCACATGCAGATGCGCCACGCGCCCCATCGGCAACGCATGGTCCCAATAGCGGTATTGCGTCTCGCTCGTGACGTAGGCGCTTTCCTTGCGGTCCTTGAACGCCTTGTACTGCTTGGCCTGAGCCGTGGTGCCGCGCAGCTCGGGCCAGACCCAGGCGACGAAGGCGATGCGCTTGCCGTCGGGGAACCACTTGAAGGCTTCGATGCCGGGGGCGAAATCGCTGATGCGGCGCGCCTCGCCGCCGTCGGGCGCGATCGTGTAGAGCTGGGGCGTGTCGTCCTTCTTCCCCTGTTGCTCGCGCTTGGCGATGAAAGCGATTGCGTCGCCGCGCGGCGACCAGGCGGCCTGGCCGTCTTTGTCACCACACGCGGTGAGCCGGCGTGGCGCCCCGCCGAAGGTGGAGAGCAGCCAAAGATTGGACTGGCCCTTGTTGTCTTGCATCGAATGGCTGGACACGGAACACACCGCGAGCGCGCCGTCGGGCGCCAGCGATATGCCGCCGATGCGCTCAAGCGCCCACAAGTCGTCTACCGTGATCGGGTGCTTCTTCTCAGCCATCGCGCAAGCCCTTCTTCGGCGATTCAGCGCGGCTTGTCGAGCTGCCAGCGCAGGTGGGTTTGCACGGCAGGCCACTCTTGGGCCGTGATGCTGTAGACGACGGTGTCGCGCAGTGTGCCGTTCGCCGCGCGTTGGTGGTTGCGCAGAATGCCGTCGAGCTGCGCCCCCAGGCGCTCGATGCCGCGCCGGCTTTGCGTGTTGAAGCGGTGCGTGCGGAACTCCACCGCGATGCAATCCAGCGCGTCGAACGCGTGGCCCAGCAACAGCAGCTTGCACTCGGTGTTGAGGATCGTGCGCTGCACGCGCTTTGCGTACCAGGTGCTGCCGATCTCGACGCGCTTGTGCACGGCGTCGATGTTCATGTAGGTCGTCATGCCCACCGGTGTTCCCGAAGCGTCGAGCACGGTGAAGGGCAGCATCGAGCCCGCCACTTGCAGGCCGAGGCGCCGGGCGATCTCACCGGCCATGGTCTCGGGCGAGGGCACGGCGGTGTACCAGAGCTTCCAGAGTTCACCGTCGCGCACAGCTTGCGCAAGCGGCACGGCGTGTTCAACAGCCAGAGGAATCAGCCGCGCATGCCGGCCAGTGAGCGTGATGGGGTCGGGCCAGGGCATCACTCGCTAACGATGGTTGCGCTGCATGAACACCAGCTTCTCGAACAACGACACGTCTTGTTCGTTTTTCAACAGCGCGCCCACGAGCGGGGGCACCGCCACTTTGTCGTCCTTGTTCTGCAGCACTTCAAGCGGAATGTCTTCGGCCAGCAGCAGCTTGAGCCAGTCGAGCAACTCGCTCGTCGAGGGCTTTTTCTTCAGGCCCGGCAGGTTGCGAACGTCGTAGAAATTCTTCAGCGCCGCGCTCAGCAGCTCTTTCTTCAGGTTCGGGAAGTGCACGTCTACGATGGCTTTCATCGTGTCGGCTTCGGGGAAGCGGATGTAGTGGAAAAAGCAGCGCCGCAGAAACGCGTCGGGCAGCTCTTTTTCATTGTTCGAGGTGATGAAGACGAGCGGCCGGTGCGTCGCCTTGATGAGTTCGCGCGTCTCGTAGACGTAGAACTCCATGCGGTCGATTTCGCGCAGCAGGTCGTTCGGGAATTCGATGTCGGCTTTGTCGATCTCGTCGATCAGCAGCACCACCGGCTTGTCGGCAGTGAAGGCCTGCCAGAGGATCCCCTTGACGATGTAGTTGTGGATGTTCTTCACGCGCTCGCCGCCGTCCACGTCGGCCAACTGGCTGTCGCGCAGGCGGCTCACCGCGTCGTATTCGTACAGGCCCTGTTGCGCCTTGGTCGTGCTCTTCACATGCCATTGCAGCAGCGGCATGCCCAGCGCACTGGCCACTTCTTCGGCGAGCATCGTCTTGCCGGTGCCGGGTTCGCCCTTCACGAGCAAGGGGCGCTTCAGCGTGATGGCGGCGTTTACCGCGAGCATCAGGTCATGCGTCGCGACGTAGGAGTCTGTACCTTGGAATTTCATCGGTGGGCGCTCGGGGTGGGTTGCATCCAACCCGTGTGCGTGCACCCGCGTAGGACCAGGATGGGACGCGTCGGCAAGGAGCCGGGCGCGCCGTTCGAGGCCAGTATAAGGGCCCCTATAATCGCGCGCTGCCCCGTTGTCACCCCTTCAAATTCAGTCCAGGAACCATGAAAAAGATGCTCTCCGTGTTGCTCGCGCTGGCCTGTGGCGCACTCATGTTGACGCCCGCGGTCGCGCAAGACGCGAAGGCTGGTGAAGCCAAGGTGTCGATGTGCATCGGCTGCCACGCCATCCCCGGCTACCAGGCGAGCTATCCTGAAATCCACAAGGTGCCGATGATCGCCGGCCAGGGCGCGAAGTACATCGTCGCCGCGCTCAACGCGTACAAGAAGGGCGAGCGCAAGCACCCGACGATGCGCGCCATCGCGGGTTCGATGAGCGAGGCCGACATGGCCGACGTGGCCGCCTACTATGAACAAGAAGGCAAGGCAGCGGTTGCCGCAGCAGGCGCCGCGGCAGCGCCGTCGCCAGCGGTCGCCGAACTGTTGAAGAAAGGCGCCTGCGCGTCATGCCACGGCGAGAACATGAGCAAGCCGATCGACCCGAGCTACCCCAAGCTCGCCGGCCAGCACGCTGACTATCTGTTCGTCGCGCTCAAGGCCTACCAGACCGAAAAGAACCCGCAGGTCGGGCGCAGCAACCCGGTGATGATGGGCATGGCCAAACCCTACACGCAGAAGGAGTTGAAGGAGTTGTCGGCGTACATCGCCTCGCTGCCTGGCGATTTGCGCACGGTGGCGCAGGCGCGCTTTCGCTGAGTCTCATGCGGGCGTGAGCCCGTGGCACCGGTGCCGGCCCCGCAGGGCGGCAAGTTAAGCCCCTTACAGCAGGGGGCGCAGGTGCAATACCGGCCAACCTTGTTCGGCGGCATGTGCGGCGAGCAGCAGGTCAGGGTCCACGGCAATCGGCCGGCGCACCGCGCGCAACAGCGGCAAATCGTTGATTGAGTCGCTGTACAGACACGAGTCATATTCACGCAAGCTGCTGCGCTGCGTCGCCAGCCATTCGTGCAGGCGTGTCACCTTGCCTTCGCGCATGTTCAGCGTTCCGGCGATGCGGCCGGTGAAGCGCTGATCGGCGCCGACTTCACATTCGGTGGCGATCAGGTGCGGTATGCCCAGGTGCGCGGCCGTCAGTTCGCTAAGGAAGCGGTTGGTCGCGGTGGTGAGCACCACCAGATCGCCAGCGTCGCGATGGCGTGCGACGAGGTCGAGCGCGGCGCTGCCGATGCGCGGCACGATCGCGGCCTCGAAATATTCGCGGCGCAGCGGCTCCCACTCAGCGCGCGAACGGCCCGCCAGAGAAGACACATAGAACTCGCAGAACTCATGCGCGCTGACGCTGCCTGCACGGTAGCCCTGCTCCATGTGGCGGTTGCGCGGCGCGAAGAGATCGCGTTCGAGCACGCCGCGCGCCATGAGGAACTCGACCCACAGCACGTCGCTGTCGCCGTCGAGCAGAGTGTGGTCAAGGTCGAACAATGTCAGGGGCAGCAGGCGCATGTGGTGTGGGGCTTTGGGCAATTCGGTACGGCGTGCGCGCGGGCGCACGCAAGGTTGCTGGCGCGCGCTTCAAATGATCTCGAAGTAGCGCTTCAACTCCCAGTCCGTCACGGCGTCTTGCCACTGGCGGTGCTCCCAGTAGCGTGTCGCGGCGAAGTGGTCGACGAAGGTGTCGCCGAACCAGTCGCGCGCGATCGTTGATTCCTTGAAGGTGTGGGTCGATCGCAGCAGCGAGCGTGGTGCGCGCGGAACGTCGTCCGAGCCCTGATTCGTTCCCGTGATCGGCGGGGCGGTCAGCTTCAAGCCTTTCTCCACGCCGTGCAGGCCGGCGGCGATCACCGCGGCCATCGCGAGATACGGGTTCACGTCGGCGCCGGGGCAGCGCGTTTCCAGGCGGGTGGCCTTCGGGCTGCCGGCGATGACGCGAAAACTCGCTGTGCGGTTGTCCAGGCCCCAGGTCGGCTTCACGGGCGCCCAGAAGCCGTCGACGAGGCGCTTGTAGCTGTTGATCGTCGGCCAGAACATCGGCGCGAATTCCATCAGGCAGGCCACTTGACCAGCGAGGTAGCTTTCGAACAGCTTGCTCATCGAATGTTTGCTCTTCGCATCGTAAAACAAGTTGCTCTTGCCGTCTGACAAGCTTTGGTGAATGTGCCCCGAGCAGCCCGGGTACTGCTGGCTCCACTTCGCCATGAAGCTCGGCATGATGCCGAAGCGCTTGCCGATTTCCTTGGCGCCGGTTTTGAACAGGATGGCGCGATCCGCCGCTTCCATCGCCTTGCTGAAAGCGATCGCCACCTCATAAGTGCCGGGGCCGGTTTCGGTGTGCAGGCCTTCGATGGGCACGCGAAACGCGAGCATATCGTCCATCAGCGCGTTGAAGAATTCGCGGTGGTCCGCCATGCGCAGCACCGAGTAGCCGAACATCCCCGGCGTCAGGTTTTGCGGGCCCACGCCTTTTTTTGCTGCCCAACTGTGCGGCGTCTCCAAAAAGTTAAACCACTCGAACTCCATGCCGGCCATGACGTCGAAGCCGAGCGTCTGTGCGCGCTTCAACACGCGCTTGAGCGTCTGGCGCGGGCACACGGGAAACGGCGAGCCGTCGGTGTTGATGAATTCGCCGAGGAAAAACGGCACGCCGTTGTCCCACGGCACGTTGCGCCCGGTGTCGAAGTCCAGCCGCGCCAGCGCGTCGGGGAAGCCGTGCTGCCAACCGGTGACGCTCGTGTTGTCATAGGTCTGGTCGCCGCTGTCCCAGCCGAACACGACATCGCAAAAACCAAAACCCCCTTTGGGGTGCGGTTCAGCGGCGCCCAGGAACTTGTCGCGGTGCAGGTATTTGCCGCGCAGGATGCCGTCGATGTCGCTGCAGGCCACTTTGACTTTGCTCGCATTCGAGTTGCGCACGGCGGCCAGCGCCGGGTGTTCTTTGAGTTCTTTGTTCGCCATGCTGCTGCTCCAGTGGTTGTCAGTGTTCTATTGATATCGATTGGCGTTCAATCGCATAGGACTGGCGGGTTGGTCGGGTTCGTCTTCGGCCCGTTACTGAGTGTCGATGGAGTGTCGGCCTGCCGTCGTCGCGGCTGCAGGGCGACGGCGGCGCCCTGCTCCAACCTCCGGTCGCATGCCACGCCTTTGCCTGCCACCCGGGAGTCGGGGCAGGCGGTTTGGGGTACGGGCGCAGGACCGATTCGCGGTGTCCTCGACCTGTGCACGAGAACACCGTGTTGATGGCGCCACGCGGGTGGGCCGAGTCCGGTGCCCCGCGAGCGTGGGCCGGAGAACGTACCCCAGGCCGACTGCCACGCTGCTCGACATCTGCACGCAGCGAGCAACGAAGGTCAGCAACGCGCCGAAACACGCGAGACACCCGATACGCGCCTCACCCATGGCCGTGTGCTTCATCCTGGTTCCCATGCGCCCCGCTCGGGATGCCCATTTCAGCCAGCGCATCGGCCACGGCATGCACCGCCTCGCGTATCTCGTTGCGCCCGATCGCGCCGATGCAGCCGACGCGAAACGTCTCAACCTGCGTCAGCTTGCCGGGATAGAGAATGAAGCCGCGCGCCTTGGCGGCCGCATAGAAACGCTTGAACTCGTAGTTGGCGTGCGCCGGGGCATGGAACGTGACGATGATCGGCGCCTGAACCTCGGGCCGCAGAAACGGCTTGAAGCGCAATGCCGCCATGCCCTCTAACAGCGTCTTGCAGTTGTCGGTGTAGCGCGCCAGACGCGCCGGCTGCCCGCCTTCTTCAATGAATTGTTCGGTCGCCTCGGCCAAGGCGACGACCACATGCGTGGGCGGCGTGAAGCGCCATTGGCCGGTCTTTTCCATATAGACATGCTGGTCGTGCAGGTCCATCGCCAGGCTCTGGCTGTTGCCCGCGCAGGCGTCAAGGATGGCCTTGCGCAGGACCACGAAGCCCATGCCGGGAACGCCTTCCATGCACTTGCCGCTGGCGGCGATCAGCGCGTCGAACGTGAACTTGCGTGCGTCGATCGGCAGCGCGCCGAAGCTCGACATCGCATCGACAATCAAGCCCTTGCCGTGCCGCTCGCACACGCGAGCCACTTCGGCCAAGGGGTTCTCCACACCGGTGCCCGTTTCGCAATGGATCAGCACGACGTGGGTGATCGATGCATCGCTCTTGAGATGCGCATCGAGCGCCGCCGCCGACACCGGCGCGTCTTCGGCAAACGGCAGCACGCTCGCACGACGGCCCATCATCTGCGTGAGTTTGGCGGCTCGTTTGCAGTAGGCGCCGTTGTCGAGCACCAGCACATGGCCGTCTCTGGGTACCACGGTCGCAACGCTGGCCTCCACACTGAACGTGCCGCTGCCCTGCAAGGGCACGAGCACATGCGTGTCGTGGCCCTGCACGATGTCGAGCAAACGCGAGCGCAGGGCAGCCGTGACGCCGATGAAATCGGCGTCCCACGAGCCCCAGTCCCGCAGCATCGCGAGTTTGGTGCGCAGCGTCGTCGTCAGCGGGCCGGGGGTGAGAAGAATGCGGTCGCGGTCCATGGGTTCAATCCAATTTTCAGCAAGCAGGTTGGCTCAAGTGAGTCGGCTACAGCGCAGCGGCCTTGGTGTGCACGAGCCCCGTTCGTCGCGGGCGCCTCGCGCCATTGAGCAAGCGCCCGACCCAGGTGTAGCGAACCCCGCAGTGGTAGGTCAACAAGAGCAAACCGGCGCCCAGCGCATTGATGAGCAAGAACTTGATCGACCAGTGCAGGTCTTCGTACATCAGCGCCGTCTGCAAGGCCATGACCAGCGGAAGGTGGATGATGTACATCCAATACGACGCGTCGGCAAGGTAGCGCACGACGGGACTCTCTTGGCTGAAGTATCGACACCCCAGGCCGACGAAGGCGAATGTCAAGCACACGAGGGCGATGCCATACGCTGCCGCGCCCAGGAGGTGGTAGGCCCCGCTCAGCACAGAGGCGGGGTCCGGTTGCGCTGCCGCCAGATGCAGGCTGAACAAGGCTCCGATCAGACCGAAGCAGAAGTTGACGGACCAGCGCTTGGCAAGTTCAGCGAGCAGATGCAGCTGCCGGTGCATCGCCCAGCCGAGCACGAAGACGTACAGATAGATGAACAGCGAGGTGGCTGGCGGCACGAGGGTATAGGCCGGCGTCGGAACACCCATGCCGATGCTCCAATTCGGGATCACGGACAGTGCCACGACGACCGGCGCCGCCAGCGCCAGCGGTCCGGCGCGGGATGAAATGCAGTGAGCCACGGTCGCGTCGAGCATGCGCGAGACGCTGCCGCTTTTGTCGATGCATAGCAGGGCGCTGCGCATTGCGAGTGAAATGGCGTAAAGCCACAGCAGCAAGTAAAGAAACCAGAGGTGCAGAAAGTTCAGACCCGCATCCAACATGGCGGTCGGCAGTGGCGATGGCAACTCGCCGTTGTTGGCCTTCGCCAGCAGCCACAGGCCAACGCCGACCAGCAGCGCGAAACACAGCACCCAGCCCAAAACCAGCGGCACCAGAATGCGCGCGGCCCGGTTGCGCAAGAACGCCACGACACCGCGGCTCTCCACGAGCGCGCGCGCCAACAAGCCGGCAACAAGGAAGAACACCGACATCCTGAAGATGTGAATGACGAAGCCGGCGACGGTGAGTGCGGTGCTCTGTTGAACGTCACTCACAGGCCAGAAGACCAGACCGCGAGTCGGCACCAGTGACAAGCTGGCGTGCAAGCAGATGCCCAGCAACAGGGCGCTGGCGCGAATGGCGTCAAGGGCGTGCAACCGGGTGCCGGCGCGTGCTGCCACATCTGCGGGAATCATCGTCACTCGTTTCTGCTGTAGCCGGTCAAGCCGCGTTCAAGGCTGCTTCCACGCCTGCGTGCGGCGCTCGATCCACCATGCCAGGCCCATGAAGATGAATGTGGCGATCGTATTCGCTGCGACGATCAGAATGGCGCACGCCGCTGCCGCGCCGATCTCGCCAGCTTCGTCGAGGTTGAGTATCGCGATCGCCGCGACCTTGGTCTCGGGTGAGTAGAGGAACACGACGGCCGAGATGGTTGTCATCGCGTTGATGAAGTAGTAGCGCGCGATGTCCACCAACGCGGGCGAGCAGATCGGCAGCGTGACGCGCCAGAACGTCTTGTAGAACGGCACCTTGAGTGATGCCGAGACCGATTCGAACTCGGCGTCCAGGCTCTTCAGCGCCGTCACCGCGGTGAGGTGGCCGGTGGTGTAGAAGTGCACGATGGTGCATACGGTGAGCAGTGTCAGCGTGTGGTACAGGCCGTTCAGCGGATTGGCCGGTGCGTTGAAGAAGAAGATATAGCCCAGGCCGAGTACCAGGCCGGGCACCGCCATCGGCAACATCGCGAGCAGCCGCACAGCGCTTCGCAATGGCTTCAAACCTTGCGTCTTCTCCAGCAGGTAAGCGCCAGCGAACACGAGCGCCGTGCCGAACACGGCGGTGCCGGCGGCCATCTTCAGGCTGTTGACGAAAGCGGTGCCGACTTCGGCGTCAACCAGCCCCAATTCGTAGTGGCGCAGGCTGGGCGTGAGGTTGTACGGCCAGAAGCTCGTGAACGAGGCAAACACCGCCATGCCGAGCATCGCCAGGATCAGCGTGCACACGGCGGCGCAGTACAGCGACATCAATGCATCGAACAGCGGTGCGCGCTTTGCGCGGTAAGGCACGGCGCGTGCGGTGAGCATCGCGGTCTGTTTGCGGCTCACCCAGTGGTCCACCGCGAACGTCAGCACCGCGGGCAAGAGCAGCAGCAGCGCGACGACTGCGCCCTTCGGGAAGTCTTGCTGGCCGATGACGAGCTTGAACACGTCGGTGGCGAGCACGTTGAAATTTCCGCCGATGACTTTCGGGATGCCGAAGTCGGTGATGACGAGCGTGAACGTGACGAGCGCGGCCGAAATCAGCCCGTACTTCGCGCCGGGCAGCGTGATCGTGAAGAACTTGCGCGCGGCCGTGGTGCCCATCGAATCGGCCGCTTCATAGAGGCGCGCGTCGGCGGCGGCCAGCGCGGTCACGAGGATCATCAAGGCGTGCGGAAACGTCGAGAAAATCTCCGCGAGCACGATGCCCGGCGCGCCATAGATCTGCTCGATGCCGAGTTGCGTGAGCCAACTCTTGAGCACGCCCTGGTTGCCGAACCAGTAGATCAGCGAAATCGCGGCGAGCAGCGACGGCGCGAGCAAGGGCACCAGCGTGATGGTGCGCGCCAGCCGCGCGAAGCGCATGCGGCTGCGCGTGAGCGCGTAGGCGAAGCCGAAGGCGGTGGGTATCGTCACCAGCGTGACGAGCAGCGAGACCCAGACGCTGTTCCACAGCGATTGCAGCAGCGCGGGAGTCTTCGCGTAGGCGATGAAGTTCGCGACGCCGACGAAGCGCCCTTGACCGTCTTCGATCGCCTTTTGCAGAATCGCCAGCAGCGGCGCGGCGAGGAAGGCCATCAACCCGAGCGCCACGAGCAGCAGGCCTAAGTGGGCGAAGCGCTCGGTCCAGTGCATGCGCTGGCGCGGCGCGGTGAGTGTGAGGGGCGGCGCGGCGGCCATGGCTGTCAGCGAGCCTGGATCTGCATCAGTGAGTGCCGGCGAGAGTCAGCACACGTCGGCGGGCATCAGTGCGCCACCGGCATGAAGGCGCGCAATCGGTCGGCGCGCAGCGCGAAGCGCAACACCGTGCCTTCGCGCACGTTCAGGTCGTGCATCTGGTTCAACGTGAATTGCAGCAGCAACGGTTGCTTCGGCAAGGCCTCGACGTGAATCTCGGCCAGGCAGTTGCCGCCGAGGAATTCAACATGCCCGACGGTGCCCACGCATTGGTGCGCATGCTCGTCGCTCAGGCCTTCAACGACGCGGTCTTCCGGCCGAAGGTAGAGCGTCACCGCCGTGCCCACAGGCAAGCCCTGCCCCCAACCGGCCGGGCGCGGCAGGCACATCTCGCCGCAGCGCAGGCTGCCATCGGCTTCGGTGATCGCCGTGAGCCGCGTTCCCTTGCCGATGAAGTCGGCCACGAACGGTGTCGCCGGCTGGCTGTACACCTGCAACGGCGTGCCGACCTGCTCGATCACCCCGGCGTTCATCACGACCACCCGGTCCGCCATCGACAGCGCTTCTTCTTGGTCGTGCGTCACCATGATCGTCGTCACGCCGAGCTTGCGCTGCAGGCTGCGGATTTCCGCGCGCAGCTTGACGCGCACGATGGCGTCGAGCGCCGACAGCGGCTCGTCCAACAGCAGCAGCCCGGGCGACGTGGCGAGCGCCCGCGCCAGCGCGATGCGCTGTTGCTGGCCGCCCGACAACTGCGCCGGAAACTTGGCCTCGCTGCCGGGCAGGCCCACCAGTGCCAGCAGCTCCGTGACGCGTTCGCGCGCCCGCGCCTTCGGTGTCTTGCGGTTCACCAGGCCGTAGGCCACGTTGTCGGCGATGCTCAAGTTCGGGAACAGCGCATAAGACTGGAACACGATGCCGTAGTCGCGCTGCGCTGGCGGCAGCAGGGAAATGTCGCGCCCGGCGAGTTCGATGCGCCCGGCGCTTTGCACCTCCAGGCCCGCGATGATGCGCAGCAGCGTCGTCTTGCCGCAGCCCGAGGGTCCGAGAAAGCAGACGAACTCGCCCTGCGCGATGTCGAGCGCAACGTCGCGCAGCGCGGTGAAGCCGCCGAAGTCCTTGCGGATCGCGGTGAGCCGCAAATGCGGAGGCGTCAAGGAGGCGGGGTCAGG
>JANOLJ010000144.1:0-12697 GCA_031419715.1 Burkholderiales bacterium
GTACCTGGAGCACCATTTCGAACCCAAGCCAAACGATGATTTCCGCATGGAACCGGAATAGACGCGTCGTTCAGCCGACGCGTATCCGGACTTTCAGTCCGCAACACAAACCCACCGGCTTTAGCCGGTGGTTGTTTAGTACCAAGAGCTGTTGAATCGCTTCTATCGCGTCGTCCTGCTTTAAGGTCCGCTTGATCTCGTTCTGTGCATCCATCCGCGACGATAAAAGGTGTCGTCAAAAATGTCCAGCGGTTTTTTCAGGTAACGGGCAGAGCTAGCAAGGCCCGGCCGAACCCTTGCCCGCGGTGCGCCGGCATCACGCCGAGGTAGTCGATATAGGCTTCGTGTTCGACTGGATCGTCCTTGACATAGAGGTATCCGATGGGAGCAGCGTCGCCGCTGCGGGCCGCGAACAGCGCGCAGTCGCCGCCCTGCGCCACGGCACGCTCAAAGTTGGTCCGGCCGATGTAGGCGTTAGGAAACAAGCTCTGGTGCAGGCTCAGCAGCGCCGGGAGTTCAGCTGTCGCCGCACGCCGGACAGAGCGCGCCATGGCGGGTTCCTTGCCCACCGTTGCGCGCAGCACGCGGTGCACTTGCAAAGCCTCGTAGCCCGCTGCGGCGTACCAATGGTTGAGGCCGGCGCCATCGGCCGCTGGAAAGGCGTCGAATTGCGTGACCTGCGCAAGCGCGGACTCCAACGTTGCGCCGACCACCGGAAGAATGTCTGCAAGCAAGCGCCCGTCAGTCAAGAGGGGGGCCCGTACCCAGGCGCGAGCCAATGCGGGATCAAACTCGCAGCCCACGACCCCGACCAGTTGCCCTCCCTCCTTGATGGCCCAGAAGGCGGCTTCGTCGGGGGGCAAGGCCTGCAGCTCTGAGGCGTGCGAAGCGATGTCCGCACCTTGTGCCGCGTGCAGGCAGTGAACCCCTCCGTCGGAACGCTGGTTGCAGCGGTAAATCAACTCAGCGAGCGCGGGCCAGTCGTCAGGCGGCAGTCGAACGAGAGTCGGAGGCATCGCGCCATTTTGCCCGCGAACGGGCCGCAGCCAGGGGCGGCGCCAAGACGGCGCTGGAGCGCCGCGCCACATGCAGACCTACATGCAGACCTACATGAAGACCCGGGCTCTTGTGCGACGCCAAGTGCAGGATATCCCCGTCACCGATACTGCCACTCCGTTTGATCGACGAAAGGCGCCGACATGACCCGCGAACACTTCGACGCCATCGTCGTCGGCGCCGGCCAGGCGGGCCCGGCGATTGCCGCTCGGTGCAGCAGGCAAGGCCTACGCACCGCGCTCATCGAGCGTGGGCATTTCGGTGGTACCTGCGTCAACGTCGGCTGCGTGCCGACGAAGACGCTGGTCGCTAGCGCGCGCGCGATGCACCTGGCGCGGCGTGGGGCGGAGTTCGGCTTCGCAGCCGGGGACATCCGCGTAGAAATGGCGCGTGTCAAGGCGCGCAAAGACGGCATCGTGCGCCATTCGCGCGAGGGGCTCGAGGCTTGGATGCGTGGCCTGAAGCACACGGAGGTGATCGTCGGCGAGGCCCGCTTCGCCGCACCCGCGACCCTCGACGTCGCGGGCCGCAGCTTGACCGCGCCGCGCATTTTTCTGAACGTGGGTTGCCGCTCCGTGCGGCCCGACCTTCCTGGCATTGATACGGTACCCACGCTCGACAACGTGTCGATCATGGAACTGGACCGCGTGCCCGAGCATTTGGTCATCATCGGCGGCAGCTACATCGGCCTGGAGTTCGCGCAGATGATGCGCCGCTTCGGCGCCGAGGTGACGGTGGTGGAAAAGTCGGCGCATCTGCTGCCGCGCGAGGACGCGGACGTCTCGGACGGAATTCGCGCGATCCTGGAAAACGAGGGTGTGCGCTTTGCGCTGGCGTCCGAATGCATCTCCCTGTCGAGCGAGGGCGAACGCATCGTCGTCGGCGCCGCTTGCGCTGGCGATCAAGCGCCGATCGTCGGCAGCCATGTGCTGCTCGCCGTGGGTCGACGACCGAACACCGACGGGCTCGGGCTCGACGCCGCCGGCATCAACTCCGACGCGCGCGGCTTCATCACAGTTGACGACCAGTGCCGCACCAGCACGCAGGGCGTCTGGGCGGTGGGCGATTGCAATGGCCGCGGCGCGTTCACGCATACCTCGTGGAATGACCATGAGATCGTCGTCGCCAATTTGTTCGACAACGATCCGCGCCGCATCACGGATCGCATCGCCTGCTACGCGCTGTTCATCGACCCCGCGCTCGGCCGTGTCGGCATGACGGAAACCGAAGCGCGCGCCAGTGGCCGCAAACTGCTGCTCGCGAAAATGCCGATGCAGCGTGTCGGCCGGGCGCGTGAGGCGGGCGAAACCCAGGGCTTCATGAAGGTAGTGGTAGACGCCGACACGCAGCGCTTGCTGGGAGCCGCCATCCTGGGCCTGAATGGCGACGAGGTCGTGCACTCGCTGCTCGATGTGATGGCCGCCGGCCAACCCTACACCGTGATCGCACGCGCGGTGCATATTCATCCGACGGTGACGGAGCTGGTGCCGACCTTGCTGCAGCAGTTGCGGCCCATCGTGTGAGCTCAGCCGCCCGCGGAGGCCGCAGTCCGGAGCGGGCCGGCTGGAGCGAAGGGTTCGGCCTCAGTCGCCGCGCGTCCTGGGATTACGCCGCTTCCGCGTGCAGCTTGACTCCGAGCGCTCGTGCGACCTTCAGCACTGTGGCGAAACTAGGGTTTCCTTCGGCGCTGAGGGCGCGATATAGACTTTCACGGCTTAGGCCTGCATCTTTGGCTACCTGGGTCATTCCCTTGGCGCGAGCGATATCCCCGAGTGCTCTGGCAATTCCGGTGGCATCGTCCGGCGCTTCGTCTAGCCAGGCGTCAAGATAGGCAGCCAATTCTTCGGGCGTCCGCAGGTGCTCCGCTACATCGTAGGGCGTGGCCTTGGTCTTCGCCGCTTTCTTCACAGTCGTCTTGCGCATAGCCTGTTACTCCTGAAAGTTCTTGGCCAGGGTAATCGCTTTCGCGATGTCCTTCTGTTGGGTTGATTTGTCGCCGCCAGCGAGAAGGAGCAGAAGCCGTGTACCGCGCTGCGAGTAGTAGACCCGGTATCCAGGCCCAACATCGACTTTCAGTTCAGAAACGCCATCGGTCAGGTCCCGGAACTGGCCTGGATTGCCATGAATGAGCCTATCGACGCGAACCAAGATTCGTGCTCTTCCTGCTCGGTCCTTCATGGCGTCAATCCAGGCACGATACTCGCCGGTCTCTGCAACGAGCATTTGGCAAGTGTAGCCCACCGGCTACGCAGGTCAGGAGGGAAACACCACGCGTGTCGATGACGCCCAACGCGTGATGAGACGCGCCGATGCCGCGCCCCTCTTGCGTGGCTATTTGGCTTGCTTCGCTTGACTCTTGTCGGGTGCCAGCGTCGAGTGGTCGTTCGCCTGGCCGGGCTGCGGCATCGATCGCGACTCTTCTCCCTTGCTCATCGTGCTGGCCGGGTTGGACGTGTCCAACGAGGTGCCGCCGTGCTGCCTGGCTTTGGCCTTGTCGGCAGCGTCTTGCGCCGCCAGGGCGGTGGCGGCGTCAGGTACGGCTGGCGTAGCTGGCGTCGCGGTGACGATTGCGGGCAATCTCGTGTCGTCCGGCACGCCTGCCGATTCGTTTTGGCAGGCTGCCAACGACAAGGTCGCGACAGCGCCTACCAAGAGACGGCGCGCGACTTGAATCACGGCGGAGTGCATCGGCCGACTCAGTTGAAGAGCATGTAGACGATGACGAGCACGACGGCCGGGATGCCAAGTACCCATCCGATCACATATTTGCCCATGCGAGTTCTCCAGTGGTTTGAGGTGATGCTGCAACTCTATGCACGAACTTGCGGCGTGTCGCTGCGACAAGGGCTCGTTGTGCTGTAGGACGCGGACGCTTGCGCGGAGCCATGCGAGTGCATGCCAGGTTGTGTAGGCGATCGCACAGACCGATGGGTTCCGCGCTCACTACATTGCGACCTCGACCACTGACCACCCTCGGCGCGGCGATGCTGCGCCACAACCCACCGGAGTTCATATGAACAAGCTGATATCGACAGGTTTGACCGCCGTGCTGTGTGCCACCGCCTTTGCGTCATTTGCGCAGAACACACCCAAGGAAACCGCCATGCCGCCCATGGGCACCGCTCAAAAGGATGGCATGGGGATGGGGATGGGGATGGGCACGGGCATGAAGATGGGCATGGGCATGGACGCAAAAGCCATGGACAGCAACAGTGACGGCATGATCTCCAAGGACGAGTTCATGAAACATCACGAGGCCATGTTCGACAAGATGAAGAAGGGCAACAACGGCATGGTCAGTCTGAAAGACTGGGAAGCGATGCACTCAGGAATGAAGTGAAGCCACGGGCCGCAGGGCCCGCTCACGCAACAAGGAAACCATCATGACCGCAGATTCACACATCGCACCCTCGAAGCACTCGACTCAAGAAGTGGACGAGAAGCTGGAGAAAGTCGAACAGAAGATCGAGGGCGCGCCTGGCGCAGGTTCTCCGGCGATCAAGCCGAGCGAACTTGCGCAAGACGGCAAAGCGGTGACGAATACGCCGCGCAATCCGAACGCCTAGGTCTGCGGTTCCGCCGGGGTGCGGTGGCCGGTGGCGGTGTCGCCATGGCCTGCGCGCGGCCTATCGTGACTGCGGCGTCTTGCCCACCATCACGCTTGCACGCATGAAGTCGAAGTCCGCACCTTGGTCGGCTTGCGTCACGGTTTGCAGGAACAGCTTGCGGTAGCCACGATCCGCGCTGGGCTCCAACACCGGCTGGTCGCGCGCGCGCTGTGCCAATTCGGCGTCGGACACAAGCAGCGAGATCTCGCGCCGGCTCACGCTGAGGCGAATCCGGTCGCCGTTGCGCACGAACGCGAGCGGCCCGCCGATCGCGGATTCGGGCGTCACATGCAGCACGATCGTGCCGAACGCGGTGCCGCTCATGCGGCCGTCGGAAATGCGCACGATGTCTTTCACGCCGGCCCGCGCGAGCTTGCGCGGAATCGGGATGTAGCCCGCCTCGGGCATGCCCGGTGCGCCTTTCGGGCCGATGTTCTTCAGCACCAGCACGTCTTGCGCCGTGACGTTCAGATCGTCCTGGTCGATGCGCTCGGCCATGTCTTGCAGGTTCTCGAACACGACGGCGCGGCCTTCGTGTTCCATGAGCCCAGCATCGGCGGCCGATTGCTTGATGATCGCGCCGCCAGGGGCGAGGTTGCCGTTCAACACGGCGATGCTGCCCTCGCGAAAAATCGGGTTCGCGAGTCCGCGCACCACGCTCTGCTTGAAACCGGGCCCGGCGCGCTCCATCTCCTCACCCAGCGTGCGGCCGGTGACGGTGAGCGCTTCCAGGCGCAGCAAGGGCTTGAGTTCGCGCAGCAGCGTGGCCATGCCGCCGGCATGATGGAAGTCTTCCATGTAGTGCGCTCCGGAAGGCTTGAGGTCCAGCAGCACCGGCGTTTCGCGGCCCATGCGGTCCAGCGCCTGCATGTCGATGTCCAGGCCGACGCGGCCGGCGAGCGCCGCCAGATGCACGACGGCGTTGGTGGAGCCGCCGATCGCGAGCAGCACGCGCAGCGCGTTTTCAAACGCGGCCGGCGTGAGAATCTTGTCGACGCTGAGCTTGTCTTGCGCCATCTGCACCGCCAGCGCGCCGGTTTGCTCGGCGACGCGGATGCGGTCTGCCGTCACGGCGGGTGGCGACGCGCCTCCCGGCACCGTCATGCCCAGCGCCTCGGCAACGCACGCCATCGTGCTGGCCGTGCCCATCACGGAACAGGTGCCCACACTCGCGACGAGCTGGTTGTTCACATCCGCCGTCTCTTGCGCGTCGATTTCGCCGGCTCGAAACTTGCCCCAGTAGCGCCGGCAGTCGGTGCACGCGCCGACACGCTCGCCGCGGTGCGAGCCGGTGAGCATCGAACCCGTGATGAGCTGGATTGCCGGCAGGTTGGCGGAAGCCGCACCCATCAATTGCGCCGGCACGGTTTTGTCGCAGCCGCCGATCAGCACCACGGCGTCCATCGGCTGGGCGCGGATCATCTCTTCCGTGTCCATCGCCATCAGGTTGCGCAGGTACATGCTGGTCGGCGCAGCGAAGCTCTCGTGCAGCGAGATCGTCGGGAAGGCCATCGGCAACCCGCCCGCCAGCATCACGCCGCGCTTCACCGCGTCGATGAGCTGCGGCGCGTTGCCGTGGCAGGGGTTGTAGTCGCTGCCGGTGTTCGCGATGCCGATCACCGGGCGATCCAGCGCCGCGTCGGTGTAGCCCGCGCCCTTGATGAAGGCCTTGCGCAGGAACAGCGAAAACTCCTGATCGCCGTAGCTCGTCAGGCCTTTCTTCATGCCGTGCGGCGCGGCGACGTTGGGAGTGCTCTTCGGTGCTTTCGGCATGGTGTGATGGAGTTCGATTGGGGCTGTGGGCAGGTGCGTGGATGGTGCCAGCTATTGCGCGGCATCGCCCCGATAGAGCCGCACCAGCAACGCAGTGAACGCCGACAAGCGAGCCGGCGCCGTGGGCAGCACGACTCCCTCATCCTGCAACACGGCGATCAGCTTCGTCGGGGCCTCGCGCCTGTTGCCGACGATCTCGACATGCCCGGCATCCACCTGCACCCGCCGCGTGCGCGCATCGGCCTCCACCCGCGCATGGCGCTGCTCGGCGAGCGAGAAGATGTCGTCGCTCTCAACGCAGCGGCCGCTCTCTTCGCGCCGACACGCGCCGCGCTCATCGGTGTCGATCTTCAGGTGGTTGATTACTTGGCGAGACAATTCTCCCGGCTCGACGATGAAGGGCGATGCGTAGGTGATGTCAGCCCACTTCGGGCCCGTCACCGCATAGCAACTCAAGGGCAGCAGGCCCAGCGTCAGCGGGTACAACCAGCGCCTGCCGCAGGTTCGAGCCGCCTCGATGCCCGAGAACGGACCCGAGACGGTGACGAGGCGCAATTCAACCGAGTGGGCGGGAAGCGGGGAGGGCAGAGACTCGACCAGCGACTTGCGCGCGACCAGCGCGCCCTGGCTGTGGCCGATCACGGTGATGCGCGGTGCGCGTGTTTGCTCGGCGATCTGGGTGAAGGCCTGCCTCAGCTCAGTCGCAACACTGTCGAGTCTGGCGCGGTCGTCATAGGTAAAACAAGCCGTCTGCTGGCCATGAAAGGCGAGCACTTGCGCCAGCGCGCGGAACTGGCCGGAGGAACCGAAACAGCCGTGCACCAGCACGTGCAAAGGCCGGCTGGCATTGAGATGCACGCTGCGATCCGGGTTGTCGGTGCAAGGCCCGAGGCCGGGAATGTTGAGGCTGAGGTCGGGTGTGGGCAAGCGGCCGGGTTCCAGGTCCGGGGCGACCGTGCCATCGTGGCTGGCGCAGGCGCCGAGCAGGCAGGTGGCGACCAGGACGAGGGCGATGCGCAGCATGTTGAGTCTGGAAACCGAAGTGTGCCAATGCGCGAGGGTTGCAAGCCGGCGAGGAATTTCCTGCCCATCAACGGTAACAGGGAAACTCTGCGGCTGGTGTTCAGCATCGCCGTCTAAGATGCCGCGACCATGCCAGCCGCTGACGAATTGATCGACATCCACACCCATGTGGTTCCGCGGGAGTTTCCGGCCTACGTGGGGCGCCATCTGAACGTTCCCTGGCCGTCGATGGCCGACGCGCAGCCCTGCCACAAGCATGTGATGATCTCCGGCTCGGTGTACCGCACCGTGTCGCATCAATGCTGGGACTGCGCGGTGCGCCTGGGCGACATGGACCGGCAGCGCGTCACGCGCCAAGTGCTGTCGCCGATGCCTGAATTGCTGTCGCACTGGATGCAGCCCGACGACGGCGCGGCGATGTGCCGTTACCTGAACGACCTGATCGCCACGATGGTGGCGCAAGCACCCACGCGCTTCATCGGGTTGGGCGCGGTGCCATTGCAGGATGTGGCGCGCGCGATCGAGGAACTTGAGTTCTGCATGCGTGAGCTCGGCCTGGCCGGCGTGGAGCTTGGCACGCATGTGGCTGGCGTGCCGATCGGCGACCCGCGCTTCCTGCCGTTCTTCGAAGCCGCCGTCGCATTCAACGCGGCGATTTTTGTGCACCCGCTGAAGCCCGTCGGCATGGAGCGGCTGCTGGGGCCGCCGATCCTGGAGCAGGTGCTCGCGTTCCCGAGCGAAACCGGGCTCGCGGTGGCCTCGATGATCACCGGTGGCACGCTGGCGCGCGTTCCCGACTTGCGCATCGCCTTCAGCCACGGCGGCGGTTCCTTCAGCATGCTGCTGCCGCGCCTGCGCCATGCGTGGTCGTGCATGGCGCCGCTGCGCGAGGCGATGACTGTCGATCCGATTGAGCGCGCCAGGCAGATGTACTTTGACGACCTCGTCTACGACACCGCAACGATACATCGCCTGATCGATGTGTTTGGCGTCAGCCAGATCATGGCGGGCTCGGACTATCCGTTCGCCATCATGGACACCGAGCCGGACGCGCGCACGCTGGGCTTGAACCTACAGCCAGACGAACTCGCCGGCCTGCGCGCCGGCAACGCGCGGCGCTGGCTCGGCATGGCCCCCGGCTGATCCCGGCTGCGGCTGGCGCGCCACGCCTTGGCCCGCTGATCCGCACAATATCCACCGTCTTCTTTGCTAGACTCGCGGCTCGTGTGGGGGGGTAGCTCAGCTGGGAGAGCGTCGCGTTCGCAATGCGAAGGTCGGGAGTTCGATCCTCCTCCTCTCCACCACACGACTCAAGGGTTTGGTTTTGGCCAAGCCCTTTTCATTGGCATGTCGCCCTTGGTGGGCCGGGCGAACCAGCCAGGAAATCCATGTCTGCCATGATTGACAATCGCGCCGGGCGACAACCAAACTCGCGCCTTCACGAGGCGGAACAACAATGACTTCACTCGATCCCGATTGGCTTGATCGGCAGTACAACAATCGCGCACTCGTTCCCGAGCACCCGGAGATACTCGATCGCTGGAGCCGTGCGTCGGCGCTGGCGCGTGACAAGTCGGTGTGCCAGGTCGACTTGATCTACGGGAACGGGCCCAAAGAGACGCTTGACGTGTTCGTGCCGCGGGTGGAAGACGCTCCCATCCTCGTGTTCATCCACGGCGGCTACTGGCGTTCGCTCGACAAGCGCGATGTCTCGTTCGTCGCGCCATCTTTCGTGCAGGACGGCGCCATGGTGGTGGTGCCGAACTACGCTCTGTGCCCGGAGGTGACGATCGCCGAGATGACGCTTCAGTTGGTGCGCGCGCTGGTGTGGGTGTACCGCAACGCGGCGTCCTATGGTGCCGATCGGAATCGCATTGTCGTCGCCGGCCATTCGGCGGGCGGCCATCTGGCGACGATGCTGCTGAGTTGCCTGTGGCGCCATGTCGCGCCCGACCTGCCTGCCGACCTGGTGAAGTCGGCGATGTCGATCTCCGGGCTGTACGACCTCGAGCCGCTGCGGCACACGCCGTTCCTGATGAATGACCTGCGGCTCACCCGGGAATCGGCGCAGCGCCTGAGCCCAGCGCGCTTCGCGCGGCCTGAACGGACGCTGTACGCGACGGTGGGGGCGCAGGAAAGCGACGAATTCTTGCGCCAGGCCGACTTGATCCGCGCTGCCTGGGGCACCGAGGCGGTACCGGTTTGCGAACGCATAGCGGGCACGAACCATTTCAACGTGCTGCACGACTTGGCCGATTCCAAAGGGCGTCAGCACGATTTGGCGTTGCGGTTGCTTGGGATCGCGCGGCCGGTCCTGTGAGCGCCCTCAGGGCCGAGTCCGCTCGCTCCGGGCTCACTCATTGGTTTTGCCGATGACCTGGATTGTTCGATTGAATTAGCGCGACACTGCATGCTGGAGTAAGGTCTCCACTTCGCGCTGCGGCGCGGCACCCGCCGCGTGGTCGCAGCCGATCCCCGAGTGTTTCAACGACAGGAGATGAACATGGGCTTGAAAGGGTCAAAGACCGAGCAGAACCTGAAGGACGCCTTTGCTGGCGAATCGCAGGCGAACCGTCGCTATCTGTATTTCGCAAACAAGGCCGATATTGAAGGCCAGAACGACGTGGCGGCGCTTTTCCGTTCCACCGCCGAAGGTGAAACCGGGCACGCCCACGGCCACCTGGAATTCCTGGAAGCCACCGGCGACCCGGCTACGGGGCTGCCGATCGGCTCGAGCCGGCAGAACCTGAAGGCCGCCGTGGCCGGCGAGACGCACGAGTACACCGACATGTACCCGGGCATGGCCAAGCAGGCGCGCACCGAAGGCTTCGACGAAATCGCCGATTGGTTCGAGACCTTGGCCAAGGCCGAGCGGTCGCACGCGAACCGCAACCAGAAGGCGCTCGACGCGCTGGTTGACTGAAGGCTGACTACGCTGACCTACAAGGGGCTTCGTGCCCCTTGTTCATTGGGAAACCCAAAGACATGAGCAATCGGGAAGGTAATCTCGAGGCGCCGACGCGCCACCCTATCGACTGGAAGACCGCCGCGTTCTATGACGAAGACGCCGCGCTCAAGGAAATGGAGCGCGTGTTCGACATCTGCCACGGATGCCGGCGCTGTGTGAGCCTATGCAAGTCTTTCCCCTCCCTGATCGACCTGGTGGATGCCACCACCTACGGCGAAGAGCATGGCGTGGACAAGAAGGCGTATTGGAACGTCGTCGACCAGTGCTACCTGTGCGACCTGTGCTACATGACGAAGTGCCCCTATGTGCCGCCGCACCCGTGGAACCTGGATTTTCCGCACCTGATGCTGCGCGCCAAGGCGATCAAGCACAAGGCGGGCAACGTGGGCGCGGCGGAAAAGTTCCTCGCGTCGACCGATGTGCACGGCCAGTTCGCCGGCATTCCCATCGTCGTGCAGGCGGTGAATGCGATCAACAAGACGAAACCGGCGCGCCAGCTGATGGAAAAAGCGCTCGGCGTGCACCGCGACGCGTGGATGCCCGAGCTGGCGACACAGCGTTTCCGCTGGGGCGCGGCGAAGTCTGACGCGGCGCACACGGTGACGGACGGCGAACGCAGCCCCGGCAAGGTAGCGATCTTCGCCACCTGCTACGTCAACTACAACGAACCCGGCATCGGCCACGACCTGCTGAAGACACTCGCGCACAACGCCATTCCCTACGTGATCGTCGAAAAGGAAAGCTGTTGCGGCATGCCCAAGCTGGAGCTGGGTGACCTCGACGGTGTGGCGCGCCACAAGGAGGCGAACATTCCGGTGCTGGCAAAGTACGCTCGCGAGGGCTATGCCATCCTCTCGGCAATTCCCTCGTGCACGCTGATGTTCAAGCAGGAGCTGCCGCTGATGTTCCCCGATGACGCCGACGTGCGCCTGGTCAAGCAGGCGATGTTCGACCCGTTCGAATACCTCGTCGCGCGCCATAAAGACGGCTTGTTGAAGACCGATTTCAAGCAGCCGCTGGGCCGGGTGAGCTACCACATCCCGTGCCACGGCCGGGTGCAGAACATCGGCAAGAAGACGGAAGAAATGTTCAAGCTGATCGGCAAGTCGGTCGCGGTGGAATTGAACACCGTCGAGCGCTGCTCCGGCCACGCCGGAACCTACGGCGTGAAGAAGGCGTATCACGAGTCGGCCATGAAGATCGGCAAGCCGGTGTTCAAGGCGATGGCCAAAGACGAGCCCGACTACATCAGCTCGGATTGCGCGCTCGCCGGCCACCACATTGCACAGGGCATGGAGAACGAATCGCTGCCCGCGGCGAAGCTGGCGCATCCGCTGAGCCTGCTGCGCATCGCCTACGGTTTGGAGTAACACGATGACGATCACGATCGACAGCCTGATGAGCCTGGAGGCCTACGCCAAGGTCCGCAAGACCGGCAAGCCCGAGGCGATTGCGCACCGCAAGCTGCGCACCGTGCACCTGGGCGAACATGTCAGCGTGCAGTTCGAAGACGAACGCACGATTCGCCGCCAGATTCAAGAGATGCTGCACATCGAAAAAATCTTCGACGACGAAGGCAAGCAGAGTGAGATCGACGCTTACGCCGCCCTGGTGCCCGACGGTACCAACTGGAAGGCGACGCTGCTCATTGAGTACCCCGACGTGGCCGAGCGCAAGCGCGAGCTGGCGCGGCTGATCGGCGTCGAGGACCGCATGTTCGTCGAGGTCGAGGGCCATGGCCGCGTTTATGCGATTGCCGACGAAGACCTGGACCGCGAGAACGACGAGAAGACGTCCGCCGTGCACTTCGTGCGCTTCGAGTTCACCAAGCCGATGCGCGAGGCGGTGCGCGCGGGCGCCGCCGTGAAGCTCGGCTGTGACCACTCCAACTATCCGGCGCACCTGAACATACCGGCGGAAGCGCTGGCGAGCTTGGCGGGTGATCTTCGATAAGACGCTAGTCGGGCCCGGGCCCGGGCCCGGGTTCGCGTGCGGACGGTGCGGTAGCAGACTTCGGCTTGAACGGCGACAACTTATTACAAATCATTGAGCGAAACCCCCCGTTCACGGGGGGAGTTGTCATCAAACGCGGAAGAAAATCACAACCGCGCTGTGGGATTCGAGTGTGCTTTCGCTCCCCGCGTGGTTCGAGACACGAACCGAGGAAGTGCCACCCCTTGGAGTCGACATGCCGCAAACCTTCAACGTTGGATCGCGCTCGCTGTTCGTCACGGCCACCGCTTGGGTGTTCATCATTCTGGCGGCGCTG
>JANOLJ010000145.1:0-15165 GCA_031419715.1 Burkholderiales bacterium
GATTGAGCCGCGCTGCGGCGCGCTGGCTGCGTTACTCCTCCTCGCGGGCATGAGCCCGCAGCGTCGTCGCGCCTTGCCAGCGCACCACGGCGCGCCCCACTCGGGCGCGTTCAACTACCGTTTCTAGGTTGAACATTGAACTCAGGCGCGTGAGTACCCATCGCGGCAATCCGCCTCGCGGCCACGCACGACGCGCCGCCCGGCGAGCAACCCGTGCGCAGCGGTGACGACGGTGTATTGGCGCTCGCCGTGTTCCTTGTCTTCGCCGTAGATCACGACCCAGTCGCGCACCCGGCCGAGCTCGTGCGCGCGCGCCGTGTTCGAGAACAGCGCGGTGAAGTGCCAGTCGCCGCGCTGCGTGTGCAACACCGGCAGCCAGGCTTCGCCCTTCGGGTTGAAGCGGCGCGGTGCGATCTTCGACAGCGTTCCGGATTGCGCGCCGGCGCGGTACTCGCGGTCGATGTCGAGCAGCACCTCAATACTCGGTTCGTCCTGCGCCGTCGTGACCGGCACGCGCCGATGCAGCGCGCGGCGCCGGTCGAGCATCTGCGTCAGGGCAGCGCGGATCGACGCGGCGCGGCGCGCGCCGATGTGGGGCAGGCGCTCCAACCGGCCGTCGTGTGCCGCGACTTCGAGCGCCTCGAGCGTTTCGACGCCCAGGCCTTCATGCAGTCGGTGAGCAAGCTCGGGGCCGACGCCGGGAATGGTGCGCAGCAGCGCAGCGGGATCGGCCTCACCGCGCAGGTGTTGCAGCTGGCCCCAGCGGCCGGTGGCGAGAATTTCGCCGATCGCCGCGGCGATGCGCGGCCCGATGCCGGGCAGCGCGTCCAGGCCGCTGATGCCGGCTTCCTCGAAGATGTCGCGCACGTTGCGCGGCAGCTGGGCCACCGTATCAGCCGCCTTGCGGTAAGCGGCTGCGCGGTAGACGTTGCCGTTCTGCGCATCGAGCAGCACTGCCATTTCGCGCAGCCACTGGGCGATTCCCGCGTTGTCGCCGGGCGGGGGCGCTGTGTGGGGGGCATCGACGCCGGGCGGGGGCGGCGCGTGGAACACATCGACGCCCGGCGGGGCCGGCGCGTGAGGGGAATCGGCGCCGGGCGGGGCCGGCGCGTGGGAGACATCGGGGCCGGGCGGGGCCGGCGCCTGGGCAACACCGGCGCCAACCTGGGCAGCGGCCGGTGGCGCCGAGTCCGCGGCCATCACAGGCGTTGTCTCATGCATCCAGGATCCCTCCGCGTCTTGACTTGCCGTTGCGCGCAATGATGGCCTCCGCGCGTCGCGACACATTGATTTCGGCCAAGCGATGCGCAAGCAGAAATTGAGTGCGCTCAATGCACCCGCCCGCAGCCGAATTGCGCTGGGTCAACACGTCGGTCTTGGCGCAGCCCTAGGCTGGGCCATGGACGACTTTCGCAAGGAGCATGCCTTCGCAGGCCGGCTGGTGATGCTCGGCTTTGGCTGCATCGGCCAGGGCGTGCTGCCGCTGTTGCTGCGCCACGTCCAGATGCGCCCCGACCAGTTGCTCATCGTCAGCGCCGACGAAGCCGGCGCCGAGATCGCGCGAGCTCAAGGTGTGCATCTGCTCGGCGTGCCGGTGACGGCCGAGAACCTCGGGCAGGTGCTGGACCCTCTGCTCGGCCCGGGCGACTTCCTGCTCAACCTGTCGGTGGACGTGAGCAGCCATGCACTGATGAAGTTCTGCCAGGCTCGCGGCGCGCTTTATCTGGACACCTGCATCGAGCCCTGGGCCGGCGGCTACATCGACAGCAACCTGGCGCCTGCCGAACGAACCAATTACGCGCTGCGCGAAGCCGCGCTGGCGCTGCGCCACCCGCGGCGCGACGCGCCAACTGCCTTGCTGACGCACGGCGCCAACCCCGGGCTGGTGTCGCATTTCGTCAAGCAGGCGCTGCTCGACCTCGCGCAGGCATCAGGCGCTTCGTTCGAGCGACCGGCGAGCCGCGAGAACTGGGCGCGCCTGGCGCATTGCCTGGGCGTTCGGACGATCCACATCGCGGAGTCGGACACGCAAGTGGCAGCACGGCGCAAGGCGCCCGGCGAGTTCGTCAACACATGGTCGGTGGACGCATTCGTCGGCGAGGCGTGTCAGCCTGCCGAACTCGGCTGGGGCAGCCACGAGCGGCACTTCCCGGCCGACGCCAAGCGCTACGAATCCGGTTCGCGCGCCGCGATCTACCTGCAGCGGCCCGGCGCAGCCACCTGGGTGCGAAGCTGGACGCCGCTGGCAGGCGCGCAACACGCGTTCCTCATCACGCACGGCGAGTCGATTTCGATCGCCGACTACCTCACGCTGGGCGATCCGCTGCACCCCGACTATCGGCCGACGGTGTACTACGCCTACCGTCCCTGCGACGACGCGGTGCTGTCGCTGCTCGAACTGGGCGCACGCAATTGGCGGGCCCAGGAACACAAGCGCGTGCTGAAGGACGACATCGAGCGCGGCGTCGATGAACTCGGCGTGTTGCTGCTGGGCAATCCGTGCGGCGCGTATTGGTATGGTTCGCGGCTGTCGATCGAACAGGCGCGCGCGCTGTGTCCGTTCAACAGTGCCACGAGCTTGCAGGTCGCCGCGGCGGTGCTGGCGGGTGTCGTGTGGGTGATGCGCAACCCGGCGTGCGACGTCGTCGAGCCGGACGACCTGCCCTTCGAGCAGATGATTGAACTCTCCCGGCCCTACCTGGGCGAGCTGCTCGGCGTGTTCAGCCACTGGACGCCGCTCGCCGGCCGCGGCAGGCTGTTTGCAGAAGACCTCGATCTCGACGACCCCTGGCAATTCAAGAACTTTCGTGTCTGACCCACTCAAGGAGAAAAAGCATGTTCCGCGGTTTCGTGTTTGCATTGCTCACGGCGTTCTGCTCGGTCGCGCTGGCGGCCCCACCGCACCCGTTGGTCACGTACTCGAAAAAGGCGAAGTTCGAGGACGTGCGTGACGAACTGAAGCTGGCAATCGAGGGCAAGGGCCTGGTGATCGACTATCACTCGTTCATCAACCGGATGATCGAGCGCACCGGAGCGGACGTCGGCTCGGCGCGCAAGGTCTACGTCGACGTGCAGGCCTTCGTCTTCTGCAGCGCGGCTCTGTCGCGCAAGACGATGGAAGCGGATCCGGCGAACGCGGCGATGTGCCCGTATTCGATCACGCTGTACGTCACCGCCGCCGAGCCCGACAAAGTGATCGTCGCCTACCGTCGCCCATGGCGCCCCGAGGGTTCGGCAGCGTCGAAGGCGGCGCTGAAAGACGTGGAGACGCTGCTCGACGGCATTGCGAGGGCAGCGGTCGGGATGAAGTAGCGATGCCTTGTTGACACCTGACTAGCGACAAAGCTCAGCATGTGCACACAAGAGCCCGTCATCCCGGCGTACGCCGGGATCCACTGGGTGAAAGTAGCGAATCGCGCACCGCGCGCGGCTCTCCAATGAGTGGATACCGGCTTTCGCCGGTATGACGACGGGTAGCTGAACCATGTCACTAATCAGGTGTTGACATGGCCGCCGGGCAACCGCAAGACCTGCGCATCCGCCGGGTGGCGATCGACACCTGGCGCGAAAGCGTTGTCTACCTGCACCGCAACTGCGCCGTGGTGCGGGCCGCCGGATTCCAGGCCCTGTCCAAGGTGACGGTGCGCGCCGGTGCGATGACGATCAGCGCGGTGCTGAACGTCGTCGTCGACGAGGCCGTCGTGAAGCTCGACGAGCTTGGCCTGTCCGAAGACGCGTTTGTGCGACTCAACGTCGAGGCGGGCTGCGCGGCCGAGGTCTTGCCGGCCGAGCCGCCGATGTCCCTGTCCGCCCTGCACCGCAAGATCGCCGGCGAGAGGCTGTCGCGCGAGGACCTGCACGCCATCGTGCGCGACGTCGCGCAGGCGCGCTACTCCAAGATCGAACTGGCCGCGTTTGTCGTCGCCACCAACGGTTACGACCTCGATCGCGACGAGGTGCTGTACCTGACCGAAGCGATGATCGACACCGGGCGCCGGTTCGACTGGCAGCAGGCGGTGCGCGGCGGGCCAGTGGTGGACAAGCACTGCATCGGCGGCATCCCGGGCAACCGCACGTCGATGCTGGTCGTGCCCATCGTCACGGCGCACGGCATGTTGTGCCCGAAGACCTCGTCGCGCGCGATCACTTCGCCGGCCGGCACGGCCGACACGATGGAGGTGCTCGCCGAAGTCGAGCTGCCCTTTGAGCGGTTGAAGAGAATCGTGCGCGACACCAACGGCTGCCTGGCCTGGGGCGGCACGGCGGGGCTGTCTCCGGCCGACGATATCCTCATATCCGTCGAGCGGCCGCTGGGCATCGACTCGCCCGGGCAGATGGTCGCGTCGATCCTGTCGAAGAAGATCGCCGCCGGTTCCACGCACCTGGTGCTCGACATTCCCGTCGGCCCGACCGCCAAGGTGCGCTCGATGCCGGCGGCGCAGCGGCTGTGCAAGCTGTTCGAGTATGTGGCGTCGTCGCTGAACCTGCACCTCGAAGTCATGATCACCGACGGCAGCCAGCCCATCGGCAACGGCATCGGCCCGGTGCTCGAAGCGCGTGACGTGATGCGCGTGCTGCGCAACGACGCGTCCGCGCCCACCGACCTGCGCGAAAAGGCGCTGCGCCTGGCCGGCCGCGTGCTCGAGTTCGACCCCGACGTGCGCGGCGGCGACGGCTGGCGCATTGCGCGCGACATCCTCGAATCCGGCCGCGCGCTGGCGCAGATGGAAGCCATCATCACGGCCCAGGGCCGGCGCGCCGTGCTGCCCCTGCCGGGCGAGCTGACGTTTGAAGTGAGCGCCGCGGCGCAGGGCAGCGTCGCCGCGATCGACAACCTGCGCCTGGCGCGAATCGCCCGCCTGGCCGGTGCGCCGCAGGTCAGCGGCGCGGGGGTGGACCTGCTGCACAAGGTCGGCGACCCGGTCGCTGCCGGCCAGCCGCTCTACCGAATCCACGCCCGCTACCCCGCCGATTTGGGCTTTGCGCGCGACATGGCTGCGCGCGACTGCGGCTACTCGTTGGCCCCGGCGAAGACGGTCGCGTGACACACGGCGCGCAAGCACCCGGATGCGTGCTCGCTTTCGACGGCGAGCGCGCAATCGCCGCCGCGTTGGTTCAGGCGCTGTGTCGCCTCAGCGCTGCACCTGGATCTCGTCTACGACGTTCTGCACGCCCAGGGCCGACCACGCCGCGACCTGCGCTGCCGACCGTTCCGCCCTCGAGTCGACGCAGCCGCGCAACGTGACCGTGGCGCCCTCGAGCGTGATTTCGATCTGACGCGCTTCTTGCTCTGCATGGCGCGGCGCCCTTGCTGCGCTTCGGGTGTGCCGACCTCGATGCGCCAACGTTGAGCCTCGTCAACGCAGTGGCTTTGGCCGGACGGATACTCGGTGGCAACGGAAGGGGGCGACCCGACGCCAGGCTCTGAAGGAGCGAGATGAATGTTTGGAAGGGAGGTTGCGATGGCTACACCTGACAAAGCGGTCGAATCCGCCCGCGTCTCGTGCGAGGTATGCCTGAAGGAGGTTCCCATCACCGAGGCCACGATCCCGGAGGCAAGCGACTACTTCGTGCATTTCTGCGGACTCGAGTGCTACGAGAAGTGGAAGACCCAAGGCAAGAAGCCAACAGAGTCGGTCGCAAACCCGGACTCTTAGTACCCCATTTCGCAAGTACGCACACGCGATGAAATCGATGCGTTTCGGGCCATGGTAAGGCGCAAACCGCAGCGATACCTCGTGGTATCGCGAGGATTTACAACGCCGTCATGGCCCGAAAGGCGCGATTTCATGTGTGCGTATTTGCGAAATGGGGTACTTAGGCGTCGAATGCACGAGCGATCCCCCATTCATTGACGCTCCCCTTGGCGGCTCAGGGCCGCGTCACAACCGCACCTTGATCTCGTTCACGACGTTCTGTACGCCCAGTGCCGACCACGCCGCGGCCTGCGCTGCCGATCGTTCCGCCCATGAGTCGACCCGGCCGGACAGCGTGACCGTGGAGCCCTTGGCCGAGACTTCGATCTGCCCCGCTTGTTGTTCGGCGTGGCGCGCCAAGGCATCGCGGATGCAGTCGGCCACGTTGGCGGGCATCGTCGAGGCCTTCAGCCGGATCGCGTTGTCGACGCCGACGACGCCTGTCAGGCACGCCACGGCCGCCGCGGCGCTTTGGCGCTGATGGTCCCAGTCGACTTCTCCTTCGAGAGCCACCCGGCCCTGCTCCACCTTGACGCGGATGCGGTCTTCAGGCACATCCGCATGCCATTTCAACGCCGACTCGACCGCCGCGGCGATCTCCGAGTCGCTGCGTTGGTGGCGCGGGTCGAGCTTCACGTCGATCTCCATCGCGATCGTCTTGACGCTGTGCACGCGCTGCACGGCGCGCTCGACCGCCTGCTTTTCGGCGAAGGTGTCGAGGTGACCCGTGACCGTGACCACGCCGTCGTTGACGGCGACGCCGATCTTCGTCGCGTTGAACGAGGGATCCCATTGCAGCTCCTCCATCACGTCTTTCTTCAACTGTGCGTCCGTCTTCATGATGAATCCCTTCTCGATGGTTTACGCATTCGGCAGCCCAGGAAGCGCAGCGCCGCACTCGCGAACTGGCCTGCAGTGCTTATGCGCCACGCGCCGGATCGCCGCTTGACCGGGCGCAAAACTGCGTCGGCTCGCGGCACGGCTGGGCGATTTGCCTGATGTGCCGCGCCGCAGCGCAGGCCGCGAGACCTTGTTCGCCTGGCGAGGGCGCATTCGCTGCGAGCGTAGACTCGCCCCAGCATGCACATCGCCATCCTCACCTTCGAAGGTTTCAACGAACTCGACTCGCTCATCGCGCTGGGCATCCTCAACCGCGTGAAGAAGACGCACTGGAGGGTCTCGATCGCCAGCCCCACGGCGCGGGTGCGGTCGATGAACGGCGTGGTCCTCGAATCTCAGGCGACCCTGCGCGAGGCGTGTGCGGCCGACGCCGTGATCGTCGGCAGCGGCATGCAGACGCGCGAAGTCGTCGCCGACGCGGCCCTGATGGCACAGCTGCAGCTCGACCCCTCCCGGCAACTGCTGGGCGCGCAATGCTCCGGCACGCTGGTCCTGGCGAAGCTGGGGCTGCTCGGCGGCGTGTCGGCGTGTACCGATCTGACGACGAAGCCCTGGGTCGAGGAAGCCGGCGTCAGCGTGCTGAACCAGCCCTTCTTTGCCAAAGGCAACGTGGCCACCGCGGGGGGATGCCTCGCTTCGCAGTATTTGGCGGCCTGGATGATCGCGCGCCTCGTGGGCATCGCCGCGGCGCGCAGCGCAATGCACTACGTCGCGCCGGTGGGAGAAAAGGACGACTACGTCGCGCGCGCGATGCGCAACGTCACGCCGTTTCTCGAGGGGTCTTTGGCGAAGGCGTGAGCGCGCGCGCATGGGCGGTCCGATCGCTTGTGGCGGTTGCTCGTCGCGTGCATGGCGATCGCCAGCGGCGTGCTGGCAATGAAAGGTCAGAAGGGCGACACCGACAGCTTGGACACCACTTGCTCGCGGTAGGCCAGCAGTGCCTTTTGCAGGATTTCGAGCCAGGCCGTTTCAGTGGCGATCTGCCGCGATTCCTCGCTGTACACCTTGATGACGGTCGGCGAACTCGCACCGGCCACGTCCAGGCTGGTTTCGATGTTGGCACTGAGCGTGATCGCCCAAAGGCCCGGCTCAAACCACGCCCAGGACTGTCGGATGTGAACATCGCCGAGCTTCCATCCGGTCACTGCAGGCTGCCTCGCACCGCGTCCGCAATTGATCCGGATCATCTCCTTGCAATCCATCGGCGCTAGACTTTTTCTTGTTTTCTCGCCTCGAAATCCTCAGGAGCAAGACATGAGCTCGAGCACGAAGGCCGTTCTCAATTACGGCGATGGCAAGTCGGTCGAATTCCCGGTGATGGGTGCAAGTTTGGGGCCGCCCGTGGTCGACATCCGTTCCCTGTATGGCAAGTCCGGGATGTTCACCTACGACCCCGGGTTCATGTCTACCGCGAGTTGCCAGTCGAAGATCACCTACATCGACGGCGACGCAGGAGTGCTGCTGTACCGTGGCTACCCGATCGAGCAGCTCGCGGCGCATTGCGATTTCCTCGAGACCTGCTACCTGCTGCTCAAGGGCGAACTGCCCACGCCGCAGCAGAACGAGGAGTTCGTGCACACGGTGACGCAGCACACCATGGTGCACGAGCAGATGCAGTTCTTCCTGCGCGGTTTCCGCCGCGATGCGCACCCGATGGCGGTGCTGACGGGTCTGGTGGGCGCGATGGCCGCGTTCTATCACGACGCGCTCGACATCAGCAGCGCGCGCGACCGTGACACTTCGGCGCTGCGTCTGATCGCGAAGATGCCCACGCTGGTCGCGATGTCGTACAAGTATTCGCTGGGTCAGCCATTTGTCTATCCGAAGAACGACCTGCCGTACACGGCGAACTTCATGCGCATGATGTTCGCCACGCCGTGCGAGGACTATGAGCCGAACCCTGTGCTGGTGCGCGCGTTGGACCGCATCTTCATCCTGCATGCCGACCACGAGCAGAACGCGTCGACGTCGACGGTTCGGCTCTGCGGATCCTCGGGAACCAATCCGTTCGCCGCAATTGCCGCGGGCGTCGCCTGCCTGTGGGGCCCGGCGCACGGGGGCGCCAATGAGGCATGCCTGAACATGCTGCAGCAACTCCAAGCGCAGGGCGGCGTTGCCAAGCTCGGAGAGTTCGTTGCCAAGGTGAAAGACCCCGACTCCGGGGCCCGCCTGATGGGCTTCGGACACCGGGTGTACAAGAACTACGACCCGCGCGCGAAACTCATGCGAGAGACGTGCTACGAAGTGCTCGCGGAACTGGACCTGGCCGACGACCCGCTGTTCAAGCTGGCCATGGCGCTGGAGAAAGTGGCACTCGAGGACGACTACTTCGTGAAACGCAAGCTCTATCCGAACGTCGACTACTACTCCGGCATCGTGCAGAGGGCGCTGGGCATCCCGGTGCCCATGTTCACCGGGATCTTCTCGCTCGCCCGCACCGTGGGCTGGATCGCCCAGTGGCAGGAAATGATCACCGATCCCGAGTACAAGATCGGCCGGCCGCGCCAGCTGTATACCGGCAGCCTGCCGCGCGACGTGATTCCGCTCGCGAAGCGGTAGTCGCCTGTTGTTGCAGACGCGAACGAACCGCACTCTCCAGATTTGTCTACGGGTAGGGAAAGCACGCGGCGCCCGCGCCAGCGGTGACGAAGCTGTAGCGGCCGAGTGGCGTGCGTCTGCGCCGGCGTGAGCGGCGCAGCCGCCGCGCGCGCTACCCCAGCACGCTCTGCGCCGCCGTGTACTCGTAACCCAGCGCTTTCGCCACCGCCTCGTACGTGACCCGGCCCGCCGCCACGTTCAGCCCGGCGCGCAGGTGCGGGTTGTCGCGCATGGCCTGGCGCCAGCCCTTGTCGGCCAGAGCCAGCGCATGGCCGATCGTGGCGTTGTTCAGCGCGAACGTCGACGTGCGCGCCACTGCACCCGGCATGTTGGCGACGCAGTAGTGAACCACGCCGTCGACCTGGTACGTGGGATCGGCGTGCGTGGTCGCGTGCGACGTCTCGAAGCAGCCGCCCTGGTCGATCGCGACGTCCACGACGACGGCGCCCTTCTTCATGCGCCCGACCATCGCCCGCGTCACGAGCTTCGGCGCGGCTGCGCCGGGAATGAGCACGCCGCCGATCACGAGGTCGGCGCCGAGCACGGCGTCTTCGACGCTTTGCGCCGTGGAGAACAGCGTGCTGATGCGATTGCCGAACACCAGGTCGAGGTGGCGCAGCCGCTCTACTGACGTGTCGAGCACCTCGACACGCGCGCCGATGCCCACCGCCAACTGCAAGGCGTTGGTTCCGACGACGCCGCCGCCGAGGATCACCACCTGCGCCGGCGCAACGCCGGGCACGCCGCCGAGCAGCACGCCCATGCCGCCCTTGCTGCGCTCCAGGTGCGCCGCGCCGGCCTGGATCGCCATGCGCCCGGCTACCTCGCTCATCGGCGCGAGCAGCGGCAGGCCGCCGCCCGGGCCGGTGATGGTTTCATAGGCAATGCAGATCGCGCCCGACTTGATGAGCGCGGCGGTCTGGTCCGGGTCGGGCGCCAGGTGCAGGTAGGTGTAGAGGATCTGGCCGTCGCGCAGCATCGTGCATTCATCGGGCTGCGGCTCCTTGACCTTGACGATCATCTCGGCCTGCGCGAACACGGTCGCCGCGTCGGCGACGATCTGCGCTCCGGCCGCCGTGTACTGCGCGTCAGCCAGGCCGATCGACTCGCCCGCGCCCGCCTGCACCAGCACGGCGTGGCCCCGGCTGCTCAACTCGCGCACGCTGGCCGGCGTCAAGCCGACGCGGTATTCGTGGTTCTTGATCTCCTTGGGGCATCCGATGCGCATAGCGTTTCTCCTGAGAACAGTGGTCTGTCGCGCTTGCAAGAATATCCGGCCGAAGCTGGCGTATTGTGGTCACTGATTCGAAACACAATTGACGTAGCGCAAGCCCGCCCGGCGTGAACAGTGCATCTTTGCGCATTTGGCTGGTGCGCCCTGCCGGCGTGCGCCCAACCTACCACGGAGAACCCCAACATGACCCCCGTTTCACCCGACATGCTCGCTCTGCAGCGTCTCTACCACTGGGAAAAGACCGCGCCGCAACGCATCGCGCTGACGCAGCCGATGGGCGGCGGCGTGGTTCAGGATTTCACCTGGGCGCAAGTCGCCGAGCAGACGCGCCGCATGGCGGCGCACTTGCGCGCCCAGGGCTGGGAGCCGGGCTCGAAAGTGGCGATCCTCTCGAAAAACTGCGCCTGGTGGTTGATGAGCGACCTGGCCATCTGGATGGCGGGTTATGTGTCGGTGCCGCTGTACCCGACGCTGGCGCCTGAGACGATCCGGACCATCCTGGAGCACAGCGAGGCGCGCGCCTGCTTCATCGGCAAGCTCGACGGCTGGGCCGGCATGAAGCCCGGCGTGCCGCCGGAGCTGCCGTGCATCAGCTATCCGTTGTCGCCGCCTGACGCAATTCAGGCCTACCCCGGCTGGGACGCGATCTGCGCACGCTCGTCACCACTGCAAGACACGCCTCTGCGCAACGCCGACGAACTGGCCACGCTGATCTACACCTCGGGCACGACCGGCATGCCCAAGGGCGTGATGCACAGCTTCGGCAATTTCGCCTGGGCGCTGGACAAGGGCATCCAGCGCCTCACGATGGGCAGCGAAGACCGCATGCTGTCGTACCTACCGCTGGCGCATGTGGTCGAGCGCGTGCTCGTCGAGCATGGCTGGTTGCGCACGGGGATGCGCATCTACTTCGCCGAGTCGCTGGAAACCTTCACCGCCGACTTGCAGCGCGCGCACCCGACGATTTTCTTCTCCGTGCCGCGCCTGTGGGTCAAGTTCCAGCACGGCGTGCAGCACAAGATGCCGCAGGCCAAGCTGGACCGGCTGCTGGGCATTCCTATCCTCGGCGGCATCGTGCGGCGCAAGGTGTTGAAGGCGCTCGGCCTGGACCAGTGCCGCATCGCCGCGGGCGGCGCCGCGCCGATGCCGGTGGCGCTGCTCGCCTGGTACCGCAAGCTCGGGCTGCCGATCAACGAAGGTTATGGCATGACGGAGAACCTGGCGTTGTCGCACCTCACCGTGCCCGGCCAGAACCAGGAAGGCACGGTGGGCCCGGTGTATGACGGCGTGGAAGCGCGCATCGCCCCCGACACCGGCGAAATCCAGATGCGCAACGGCGCGCTGATGCTCGGCTACTACAAGCAGCCCGAACTGAGCCGCGAGGCGTTCACGCCGGACGGCTGGCTGCGCACCGGCGACAAAGGGCAGATCGATGCACAGGGCCTGCTTCGTATCACCGGCCGCGTGAAAGACCTGTTCAAGACGAGCAAGGGCAAGTATGTGGCGCCCGCGCCGATCGAAGACAAGCTGAGCATGCATGAATCGGTCGAGGCCTGCGTCGTCACCGGCGCGAACCTGGGCCAGCCGCTGGGCATCGTGATGCTCAACGCCGAGGCCGCGGCGCGCGTGGCCGATACGACGGCACGCACTGCGCTGGAAACGTCGCTCACTGAGCACCTGCGCGCGATCAACACCACGCTGGATCCACATGAGCAACTGAAGTGCATTGTCGTGACGAGCATCGCCTGGACAGTGGACAACGACGTCATCACGCCGACTTTCAAGGTCAAGCGCAACCGCATCGAAGAGTTGTACTCGGCGCACTATGAGCGCTGGGAGGCGTCGGGGCGGGAGGTGGTGTGGCAGTCGGGTTGAGAGGCGCAGAGCGACCCCCGGGATGAGGTGCACCGGGGCGGTGGCAAACCGCCATTTCCATCCAATCGGATGCGAAGCGACTTCAACATGCCCACCCTCGCCGACTCCCACGAGACCCCGCTGAAGCCCCGTGATCTGCTGCCCTCGCTGCGGCCGCTGGCCTGGGGGCTGCTGCTGTTTGCGCTGGCGCTCGTGCTGGCGCGCACCTATGCCGCGCCGATCGGAGAGGTGCTGTCCGGGCACGGCGTGCTGGGCGCCGTGCTCTTCGTCTTGAGCACGGCGCTGGCCGTCGTGCTGCCGCTGTTCAGCAACCTCGCGCTCGCGCCCTTCGCGGTGCTGCTGTGGGGGCCGTGGAGCACGGCCGCGCTGCTGCTGCTGGGCTGGGTGCTTGGCGCGGCACTGGCGTTTGGCCTCGGCCGATACCTGCGCGCGCCGCTGCTGCGAATGTTCCCCGGCGTCACGCGCTACGCCCAGATCGACCGGCTGCTGCACCCGCGCCACCCCCTGCTGTCGCTGATCGCGCTGCGCATGACGTTTCCGGTGGACATTCTCTCAATCGTGCTCGGCCTGTTCAGCCTCAAGACCACGGCTTTTGCGAACGCGCTGTCCACCGCGATCGGTGGCGCGCCGTTCGCGCTGCTGTTTGCGTACTTTCCGGCGTTGCCGCTGGCGTGGCAGGTCGCGCTTTTCGTGGTTTGCGCGCTGGCGTTCGTGGCTTATGCGTTTCTGGCGATGCGGCCCCGGCCGCTTGCTTGATCTGGCTCAAGGAGCCGCGCGCGCAGAGCGCGAATACTAGCCACCCGAACGCGACATCAGGAGCGCACTGCATGCTGCAAATCCGCATCCACGGCCGCGGCGGCCAAGGCGTGGTCACGGCCGCGGAGATGTTGTCGATCGCCGCGTTCGAACAGGGCCGCCACGCGCAGGCTTTCCCGAGTTTCGGCTCGGAGCGCACCGGCGCGCCGGTGGTCGCGTTCTGCCGCATCGACGAGCACGAGATTCGCCTTCGCGAGCCTATCGTCGCGCCCGACGTGCTGATCGTCCAAGACTCGACGCTGCTGCACCAGGTCGATGTGTTCCAGGGCTTGCAGCCCGACGGCTATGTGCTCATCAACAGCAAGCGCAGCTTTCATGACCTCGGTCTGGCCGACATCGAGCAGCGTTTCCGAAGCGAACGCCTGATCACGGTGCCGGCCAGCGAGATCGCGCTCAAGCATGTGGGCCGGCCGCTGCCGAACGCCGCGCTGCTGGGCGGGTTCGCGGCGTTCAGCGGCCTGATCACGCTGGCCGCGGTGGCGCACGCCATCCGTGAAAAGTTCGGCGACAAACTCGGCGGCAAGGTGGCCGAAGCGAACGTCGCCGCGGCGCAAGAGGCCTTCGAAGCCGTGCGGCATCAGATCAAGGAGCCGAGCCATGCTCAAACAGATTGAGGGCTCGCGCGCGGTGGCCGAAGCGGTGGCGCTTGCGCGCCCCGAGGTGATCTGCGCCTACCCGATCTCGCCGCAGACGCACATCGTCGAAGGGCTGGGTGAGCTGGTAAAGAGCGGCGCGCTCGCACCCTGCGAGTTCATCAATGTCGAGAGCGAGTTCGCCGCGATGAGCGTGGCGATCGGCGCGTCCGCCACCGGGGCGCGCACCTACACCGCCACCGCGAGCCAGGGACTGCTGTTCATGGCCGAGGCGGTGTACAACGCGTCGGGGCTGGGACTGCCGATCGTGATGACGATCGCGAACCGCGCGATCGGCGCGCCGATCAACATCTGGAACGACCACAGCGACTCGATGAGCCAGCGCGACTGTGGCTGGATCCAGCTCTTCGCCGAGAGCAACCAGGAAGCGCTGGACCTGCACATCCAGGCGTTCAAGCTCGCCGAGGAGCTGTCGATGCCGGTGATGGTGTGCATGGACGGCTTCATCCTGACGCACGCCTACGAGCGCGTCGACATGCCGGTTCAATCCGAGGTCGATGCCTTTCTGCCACCCTACGAGCCGCGCCAGGTGCTGGACCCGGCGCAGCCGGTATCGATTGGCGCGATGGTCGGGCCCGAGGCCTTCATGGAGGTGCGCTACCTGGCGCACGCCAAGCAGTTGTCGGCGCTGCACGTCATTCCGCGCATCGCCGAGGAGTTTGCGGCCCGCTTCGGCCGCGCCTCGGGCGGGCTGGTGCGCGGCTACCGCATTGATGACGCAGACACCATTGTCGTTGCGCTCGGCTCGGTGCTGGGCACGCTGAAAGACACAATCGACGAGATGCGCCTCAGAGGCGTGAAGATCGGCGTGCTGGGCATCCAGTCGTTTCGCCCGTTTCCTCTGGCCGCGGTGCGCGCCGCGCTGCAGGGCGCGCAGCGCGTGATGGTGCTGGAGAAGAGCTTTTCAGTCGGCCTCGGCGGCGTGGTCTCGACCGACGTGCGGCTCGCGCTGTCGGGTCTGCAGCTGCACGGCTACACCGTAGTGGCCGGTCTCGGCGGCCGCGCTATCACGAAGGCGTCGCTGCATCGCACCTTGACCGAGGCGATCGCCGACAAGCTGCCCCCGCTGACCTTCATGGACCTGGACTGGCGCATCGTGAACCGTCAGCTCGAACGCGAAGCACAAGTGCGCCGCAGCGGGCCGATCGCCGAAAACCTGTTGCGCGATGTGGGGCCGGTGGCGGCGAAGGTGAGCTGAAATGCGACTCACCTCTTTGCATGGATTTGGACGGTTTGCTTTCGGCCCGTTGCAGACCTTCGTTGCTCGCTGCGTGCAGATGTCGAGCAGCGTGGCAGTCGGCCTGGGGTACGTTCTCCGGCCCACGCTCGCGGGGCACCGGATTGCGCCCACTTGCGTCGCGCCATCAACACCGTGTTCTCGTGCGCAGGTCGA
>JANOLJ010000146.1:0-3209 GCA_031419715.1 Burkholderiales bacterium
CTTGGGGCGTTGCAGAGGAAGAAACCGAGAAGCTGATGGAGGCAGCGCGCCTGTGCGGTAACTCGGTATCCTGGTGGTGGCGGCTGCATCCGGTGGAGTCTGGCCGGCGCGCGGAATTCGCTGCACGGCTGGCGCGCTGCGGGCTGGACGCGAGTTGCGTAGGCGAAGCAACCGACCTGCCGCTGTATGCGCTGGTACGCAACGCTGATCTCACCGTGGCTCATTCGTCAACACTCATCCGGGAGGCAGCCGAGTTCGGCGTGCCGTCGGTCGTAACAAGCGACTACGGCGCCGCCATGCACGCCGACCTGGTCCGCAATGGCATGGCCTTGCGCGCACTCGACTCGACAGCCATCGCCCACGCCGTCACAACGCTTGCGAAGCGCCCGCGGCAGCGCGAAGCGGCCCTTTCACCGCAGGGCCCAACGTTGTCTGCCGCACTCGACGAACTGCTGGGCAGCAAGCCTCCACATCACACGGAGCCGATCGCCGCATGATCACCATCGTTGACTACGGCATGGGCAACCTCGGCTCCATCCGCAACATGCTTAAGAAAATCGGCGTTGACTCCGAAGTCACATCGGACGCTGTCCGCATTGCTGCAGCCACCAAGCTCATCCTTCCCGGCGTGGGTGCATACGACGCCGGAATTGAGAACCTTGAGCGCAGCGGCCTGATCCCGGTGCTCGGCGAACGCGTGCTGGTCGCCGGGGTGCCGATACTGGGCATCTGCCTGGGAATGCAGCTGATGACACTCGGCAGCAGCGAAGGCACGCGCAAGGGACTGGGCTGGATCGACGCACAATCCCTGAAATTTCAAGCCACGGAAGTGGGTCTGAAGGTTCCGCACATGGGTTGGAACCTGGTACGGCCGATGCGCGAAGCCGCGCTGGTGGACGCGCTGCCGGAAGATACTCGCTTTTACTTCGTGCACTCGTACTACATCCGCTGCGAGCAGTTGCAAGACGTGCTGCTGACCACCAACTACGGCGAGCCCTTTCACAGTGGCTTCCATCGCGGCAACGTCTGGGGCGTGCAGTTCCACCCCGAGAAGAGCCACAAGTTCGGCATGCACCTGCTGCGCAACTTCGCGGAGCGCTGCTGACCATGCTGCAGCCTCGCGTCATCCCCTGTCTGCTCCTGCGCGGCGCGGGCCTCGTGAAGACGACCCGCTTCAAGGATCCCAAGTACGTTGGCGACCCAATCAACGCAATCAAGATCTTCAACGACAAGGAGGTCGACGAGCTGGTGCTGCTCGACATCACCGCCACGAAAGAAGACCGCGGTCCGGCGTTCTCGGTCATTGAGGAAGTGGCCAGCGAATGTTTCATGCCGCTGGCCTATGGCGGGGGCATCCGCACGGTCGAGGAGGCGCGCCGCATCTTCAAGCTTGGCGTCGAGAAGGTCGTTCTCAACACGACCGCATGGCGCGAGCCCGCGATACTGCGCCACGCCTCGCGCGAGTTTGGCGCACAGGCCGTGGTGGCCTCGATCGATGTGCGCCGAAGGCTCTTTGGCCGCTACGAGGTTTTCGTGGAGGGCGGCAGCCGTTCAACCGGCATCGATCCGGTCGAGTATGCACAACGCATGGAGGCGGCCGGCGCGGGCGAGATACTCCTGACATCGATCGACCGCGACGGCACGATGAAAGGCTACGAACTCGAGCTGATCGCCAAGGTCACAGGGGCCGTCGGCATTCCTGTGATCGCCTCGGGCGGAGCTGGGTCGGTGAGCGACTTCGGTGCCGCGATCCGCGAGGGCGGTGCAGCGGCAGTCGCAGCGGGTGCGATGTTCGTGTTTCACGGACCGCATCGGGCGGTGTTGATCACCTACCCGCCACGACTCTTGTTGGAGAGTGAGATATCGCGTGGCTGACGCGACGAACGCGAGTCCAAATGCGGCTCGACTTGTGGGCTCAGAGCGCGGGAAAAGGAATGTGCAGATCCTGCTGCCGCTGATCCTGCTCTATTACTGGGCGTGCTTGTACCTTCAGGTGCTCCTTCCACCACCTGAAGAATCGGCGTGGACATATGCGCTACTGGTCACGCCAATAGCGCTCGCAGCTTCAATCGGCCTGTTGGCTAACCTGGCACGCGGCCGGTACTCCACGGCGAGCGATGCACTGGCAGCGCCGCTACTGTTGTTGATCGCAGTTGCTACAGTCGTGTCAGCAGGACGCGGAGACTTGGCGTCGATACGAAGCACTGGCCTGATGGTCTTGACACTGCTTTGGCTAGGAGGAACTCGACCAAGGCTACCCCTCGCAACGCTCAACATCTACTTCCTAGCTTCCATTGTCGTCGGCGGAATCTGGTTCCTGCTTGGGCTGAGCGATTATGGGTTGCTGCCAGGTCAGTACTCAGAAGGCGCGGACCGCGGTATCGAATGGAGAGTCTCGTTGTTTCCGTTCGTGCCCGAGAGCGGCTTCCTGGCGCTTGTCGTCCTACTTGCGAATCAAGTCCACGGGCGCGGATGGTCAAGAATCTGCGTCTGCACACTGGCACTCTATTTTGTGGTGTTCAGTGGCATGCGATCTGCCTTGGTTGCACTTCTACTGTGTGAGATCTATGTGGCCCTGAACGGCAAGCGGTGCAGCACAAAGGCACGAACGGCTCAGCTTGTCTTTTTGATCGTGACATTTGCCGGCGCAATCGTGGCCAGCTACGCAGCGCCCTTTTTGCCGACACTGCCCGGCGGAGTGATCGGAAACTACCTGTTTCGCACTGAGACCTTTGGCGATTCGGATGCCGCGTTCAGTCAGACTGTCTATCGAGCTTGGCTATGGTTACAGCACCTTGAGCTGTTCCTGTCTTCGCCGTTGACTGGCATCGGGACGTTCGAGTTTTCATCCGTCGTAAAGGAGAGTCTCATTGAAGGCAAAGATGATTCGGGTTCGGAATCCTTCATTACGTCCTGGCTCGCTCGGCTTGGGCTCTGCTTCGTGCCATTCCTCGTCTATCTATGGCTCCTGGTCCGCCGCGCGGCGGTGGCCGTAGACAACTTAAAGGGAACAATTGTTCTAACCTTTGGCGTTGCGTCTCTAGCTTATGGCAGCTTCATCGTTCCCTATAACTTCATGTTCATCATCCTCTTTTGCTACCTCTTGCAAGCTGTTCCTCGCAACTTTGAACCCACCAGACGTACTGCACTTTGACGGCCACATGCCGCGACAACGAATGATCACCTGCACCCGCTGCATCATGGACACC
>JANOLJ010000147.1:0-14096 GCA_031419715.1 Burkholderiales bacterium
AGCCGAACGGCAGATCAAGACGCGCCTGGCGTTGGCCGTCAACGACCTGCTCGAGAGCCGCAAGCTGACGCAGCGGGAAATCGCGGCGCTGCTCAGCGTCTCCCAACCCAAGGTCTCGGCGCTGAAGAACTACCGGCTCGACCAGTTTTCAATCGAGAAGCTGATGGAGTTCCTGACCGCGCTGAATCAAGACGTCGAGATCATGATCCGGCCACGCGCCAACAGCAGTGAGGCCGGGCATATCTCGGTGCTGGCGGTGCCGGTGTAGATCGCTTCGCGCGGCTGCGGCAGCTTTGGACCGGCTCGGTAAAGCGCAGGCGCGTTGTCTGCGCCGGGCCACGATTTGGCGGCAGCATCGCCCGACCATGCGGCAGCACATCGCGCGCGCAGGCCTGGGTGAATTTCGCACTTCACCGCTGCGATGCGCGTCACAGCGGCAAGGTGGCCAGGGTGAGCGGCGACGCGGCCTTGCCGCAGGGCAGGCCGCGGCCGGCTTCGGCGGTGCCGACGGGGCCATGCCGATGGGGTCACGACGAGTTGTGGCAGCGTGCGTGCGTTCGCTGATACGAACGTCACCGTCTACGCCTGATCCGACGGCGGGGAAGAGACGGCCCAGGCGATTCGGATACTCGAAGGCGACGTTGTCACCAGCACACAATTCGTCAACGAGACCGTTTCCGTGCTGACCTGCAAGCACGGCTTTTCGCTTGGCGATGCGCATCAGGTGGCGACACAATTGCTGATCGCCTGCGCAGTGGATTCCTGGAGAAGAGGCGATCGATCGTCTTCGCGCTCGGCTGAAGTGACTTACTCGCTCTCCGAAGACGCGCAGCGGGAACTCACGGAAATCGTTGCCTACTACTGCGAACACGCCAGCGCCAAAGTGGCCGAATGATTCTTGGCCGAGTTCACCCGCGCGGCGCGCCTGATCGAGCTGTCGTAGCCATTGGGGTCGCAAAAGGCAAGGCCTGACCCCATTCACGCCACTCCCGGTAAGCTGAAGTCGAAGCCGTACTACGCGAGCCTCGGGCCGGACCGCAAGGCGATGCCGATCAGGCCTACACTTTGCCATGCCCACGATCTTCAATGAGGGCGGGTTTCGATTCATGATCTACGTGCATGACCACGCGCCACCGCATGTTCATGTTGTAGGCCATGGGGGTGTGGTCGAATTGCTCCTGAGCCCCCTGTCGCTGCGTGCGGTGCGCGGGCCGCTTTCCAACTCCCAGGTTCGCGAGGTGCTGAGGATTGCAAGGCAAAGACAAGCGGAGTTACTCGCTGCGTGGAGGAATCATCATGGCTAAGCCGACCGACATTGATGACGATGCGACGATTGCCGCCGCGCGTGAACGCGGCGACCAAAGCTTGCGGCAGTTGCGCGCTGTCGCGGCGCGGTATTTGCCCGGGAGCGACCGGGTAGAGATCGAGCTGACATCGGGGTGGAGCCTGCAGGTGCCGCGCTCGTTTTCTGCTCGCCTTGCATCGGCGTCGCCAGCAGACTGCGCAGGCGTGAAGGTGGTGGACGCAGGGCTCGGTTTGCACTGGGCGGCGATCGACGAGGATTGGTATGTTCCCGCGGTCGTCGAGTCGCTGGCGATTGCTCGCGCGGCTTAGGGCTCAGGGGGTCCTCCAGAGGCCATTGACGGACATCATTCGGCTGTCTAACCCTGTGGCATCAAGCATCGAGATCTCGTCATGGCCGATAGCGTTGACGACTTCGTCATCGAACACCTTAAAGCCCTGCGATCGGATGTGCAGACCTTGCGCACCGAAATGCACGTGGAATTCAAGGATGTGAAGTTGCGGCTTGCAAGCGTCGAGACGGCGTTTGTGTCGATCAAGCATGAAATGGCAAACGGGCGCGGCGACTATGTGCGCCAACAAATCAGCATCGGCAGTCTTGTCGAGCGCATTCAGCGCATTGAAAAGCGCCTCGAGCTGTCTTAGCTGTCGCTCGCGGCCTTGAATCGGGAAACAGCTTGCGCTGCGGTAGACCCAGTTGACTACAGCTTTCAGTCTCGCCACTCAAGGCGATTGACACCAGGCAAAAGGCTTCACGCCCACGCCGAACTCGACGACAACGGTGCCGCTGAACTTCGCGCTCGAGTGGGAGCCGATGTCGGCGCCGAACGCGTCGCCGGTGATCGTGCAGGACCTGGTGGTACTGGAAATCCTCGATCCATTCGTGCCCTGGCCCGGCACCTGGCCGCTCGGCGGGCGCAACGACCTGCTCCGCGCGAACACTATCTACACCCCGGCGCTCTCGGTCGTGGGCTTGACGGCACCCACGCGCAGCCTGCGCGGCGGCACGTTCAACGGGTTCGTGCCGAGCTTCGTGGTGAATTTCGTGCCGTTGCGGTGAGGCGCGCTGCGTGGCGAGGCGAGACAACGTCTTGGTCAGTTTGCTGCGAAGGTCCGCCCCTGCATATCACCGCAGACCCCGATGTCATGCATGGTGTGGCGTGCTTTCGCGGCACTCGCATTCCGGTGTCTGTGGTGCTGGACAATCTGGCCGCCGGGGCAAGCGCCGCGACCATCCTCGACGAGTACCCGACGTTGAAGCCAGAGCACATCCCAGCGGCGATCGGCTATGCCGCTGAACTGGCCCGTGAGCGAATCGTCCCGTTGCCTGCGTAGGGCCGGCAGGTGACTCTTCGATTCAAACTCGACGAGAACCTCCCTCGACTGGCAGAGGCCGCACTGCGCGATCTCGGGCACGACGTCGAGACTGCCCACTCGGAAGGCTTGGCGGGAGCCGAGGATCCGGCACTACTGGCGGCGTGCGTTGCGGAAGACCGAATTCTCGTCACGCTCGATCTCGACTTCTCGGACATCAGGGCATACCCGGCGACCAGCCATCGAGGCGTTTGGGTGCGCTCGATGGGTTGACGTTGTCGCACCCGGGTATTACGATAACCGCACTCGTAATTCCAGGAGCCCGAACATGGCTGACGCCACCACGATGACGACCAAGGGCCAGGTCACGGTGCCGCGCGAAATCCGCGACCGGCTCGGGCTCAAGTCCGGCGACAAGATGGCGTTCACGATGCTCAGTGACGGTACGGTCGTCATGCGGCCGAAGACGCGGCGTCTGGCGGACTTGGCGGGCCGGCTCACGCGCCCTGGACAGCCCAAGGTCGCCCTCGAGGACATGAACCCGTTCCAGGCGGCGGCAGCGACGACGGCCACGAAACGTCGGGCGCGATGAGCCGCGGCTGGGCTGCCGCGAACGCGGCGCGCGACGCGCAGGTTCGCCTGTGACCATCGCCATCGACACCAACGTGCTGGTGCGCCTGCTCGTCCGCGACGACGAGGCACAGTACGCGGCGGCGAGGCGACTGGTGGATGATGCTGCGGCTGCCGAGGAGCCGGTGCTGATCGTGCTCGGCGTCTTGCTCGAAACCGAATGGGTGCTGCGCAGCCGATACAAGCTCGACAAGGCCAGCATCGCGGGTGCCTTCGCGGCGCTGCTCGAAAGCGCCGATGTGGAGTTCGAACACCCGCCCACCGTGGAAGAGGCGCTCTACGTCTGGGCCCAGCACCCAGGCGCCGATTTCGCCGACTGCCTGCTCACGGCCCGCGCCGCGCACCTCGGCCGCAGCCGTTTCCTGACCTTCGACGCCGGCGCCGCCCGATTGCCCGGCGTGGAGCTGCTCGCATGACCGCGCCCGCTACGGCTGGGCAGGTTGCCTGGGGTCAAAGACCCGTTCACCAGGGTGAATCACTGAAAGGGGTTGCGCCAATGTCGGCCAGGTCACCCTCAGCGAGAAGCACGCGATGGGCATGCTGTCGAACGGGAGGGAGCCATCATGGGCGCCATGAAAGAACAGGCGACGCTCGGCCTGTACGAGACCGACTGCTACGCCTGGACGCTCGACCAGGTTGAGAAGATCAGGCGCGGCGACCTCGCGCGCCTGGATGTGGCCCACCTGATCGAGGAGATCGAATCCTTGGGACGCAGCGAAGAACGTGAGCTCGAGAGCAGGCTCGACAACTGTTGCTGCACCTACTGAAATGGCAGTACCAACCACCCAAGCGTGGCGCGTCCTGGACGGCGACGATTCGCGCGCAGCGCAGGCGGCTCGAGCGGTTGCTCAAGCGCATGCTGTCATTGCGCGCGAAAGTTGGCGAGTTCCTGCAGGATGACTACGAGCTTGCGCGCGAGCTGGCGGCAGACGAAACCGGCATTGATCTTGGCGTGTTTCCGCTCGCTTGCACGTACACCGTGGAGCAGGTGTTGCGGGTGGATTGGTTGCCGGCGACGACGCCATAGGACGCTCGGCTCACATCGGCAGGGCCGCTGTACAGTGTCTGCATGAGGTTGCCTGAAACCGGCGAACCAACCCGCAGCGCGCCGCTAATGGTTGCCTAACGCCAGTCATCGACCCTCCAGGCAACGGCGCGAACGGTTCGCGTCGCCAGCCCATGGGACAGTCATGACCGCCCATTCGCCCGCCCTCGCGCACCCGAGGCCGCACCGGGGCGATGTACTACGCGGACCATGCCAGCCGCTTGATCGCGGCGGCGTTCTTGGCTGATTATTGGCATGGCGTGCGGCATGAGGTCAGGCCGCCGTTGACACCAAGCGCCGTCAGTAGAATCGGCCTGTGTTCCTCTGCGGAGTGCATCATGAATGCCTTGGTTGAAGAATCACTCAATGAGGCGATACCATGACCGAAAGCGCCGGGAACCTTGTCCTTGAGCATCTGCGCCACATCCGCGGCCGTGTGGACCAGATCGCCGACGATGTGACGGACTTGAAACATCGCATCTCCGGCCTGGAAACGTCGATAGTGTTGGTCAAGCGTGAGGTCACCGCAAGCGACGAGACCGACGTGCGCCTGTAGATGAGCCTCGACAAACTCGTTGAGCGTATTCAGCGCATTGAAAAGCGTCTCGAGTTGTCGTCGCCGTTGGCGTAGTCATTGGGGTAGTCATTGGGGTCAGGGAGCGATCGGCGCTTCTTGAAGGGGCAGGCTATGCTGACCGACTTGTTTCGTAGTGGCGATTCGCAGGCTGTGCGCATCCCCAAGGAGCTTGCGTTTCCCGCCGACTGGAGCGAGGTTGTCGTCGAGCGCCACGGAGACGCCTTGATGGTGCGACCAGTGCGCCGCAGAGTGCTGGTGGACATTGCTCAAAAATTCTCTGCGTTCCCGGCGGGTTTCATGTCGGAAGGAGCGAAGGATCCGGCACTGCTGGCGGCGTGCGTCGCGGAAGACCGGGTGCTCGTCAGGCTCGACCTTGACTTCTCAGACATCACGGCATACCCGGCGGCCAGCCACCGCGGCATTCGGGTGCTCAGACCGGCGGCGCAGTCGTTCGCCGCTGTGCGCCACTTGGTACTCGCGCGGAGGTACGGCGCGAGTTGCGCGACGTGAAAACGCGCCTGGCCTCGTTGGAAAACCAGGTCGTACAGATGCACAAGAGTGTGGCTTTCATTCATGAAGACCTCGCCGGTGTGAACCTGCGCATCGACGGCTTGAGCGACCGTGTGGAAAAGATCGATCGCCGCCTGGAATTGCGCGAAGCCGTCTGACTGAAGGGCCTGCGGTCAGGTCTCGTCGAATCTTGCGGCGCTACAACGGGACGCCTGGCCCTCACAGTGACGTTGACGGCTCCATCGCGCGCGAGGGTCGCGAGGCAAACCGGAATGGGCGCGCATCGCGGGCGCAAGTTGACCGAGACTTGCGTGGCGCCGATACGGACGCGCAGGACGTTGGCGTCAGTAGCCAGCTTCGCGCTGGTGGCGCACCGCCAAAATCACCGCTGCGCCTGAGTCGTAGCGATACAGCACCAGGTAGCCACTGTCTCCAAAGTTGATCAGCCACTCACGGTATTCCGGTTCCATGCCTTCGACCGGCCGGCCGATGCCGGGCTGCTGCGCGAGGACTTTCACGCCACTGCGGATCGCTTTTACCGCTCGCTGGGCGGCGTCTTGGTTCTTCCCAGCCAAAAATCGGTAAAGCCGCTGCACGTCCGGCAGTGCTGGCGCCGACCAGATCAACCGTGGCATTCAGGCGGCTCCACGTCCTCGCCCGCCTCCAGCCGCGCAAGCCAGGTGTCGGCTTCGTCGACCGTGACGTGCTGGCCGGTAGCCTGGTAGTCGTTCCAGGCGCTGATCGCGCTTTGACGAAACGCCTCACGCTTTTCCTCACGCTCAACGTACTGGCGGATCGCTTCGCGCATCAGCCAGTGCGGAGTGCGATTGCGGGCATCGGCCAAGCGCTTGACGCGCTCCTTGATGTCCGCTTCGATCTTGATCGCTACGGGGCGAACAGCGGCCGCGCTTGTCGTGACCATGACATCACTCGCTAAGTATTGAGAAGTATGACCATAGCACAACTGGCGCTTGCAGGGGCGGCTGTGCGCGCACGCGCGGCACCGATTCACTCCGATGCCGAGGTCGAGCTCGGCGATGCGGCGACGTCCTACGCGACGCATGCCAGCGGATTGATCGCGGCAGCGTTCTTGGCTGAATTCGAGCGCGTTCGCGATCTGCTGCCCAACGCATCGAGGGTCCGGTCTTGTGCTTGAACTCCGCGCTCAACGTCTGACGTCGCCGCGACCCTCCTCGATGAGTACCCGACGCTGAAGCCGGAGCACCTACCCGCGGCCATCGGCTACGCAGCCGAACTGGCCCGCGAGCGAATCGTTCCGTTGCCTGCGTAGGGTGGCCAGGTGACCCTTCGATTCCGGCCAGCTCTGGGTCATCGACGAGCGGCGTGTTCGAATCCGGGTCTGATGCGGCAGCGACGCACACCGCGCACCGTCGGCTCCGACTAGTCAGATTTGACGTCCCCGACGCAACGGTCGTTGACTATCAGGATTACCACTAGATGATGTGGGTCACGACTTTTCGCCGTGCGATAGCGATCACCGAGCGACTCAAGCGTGCGCAGCGGGACTATGAAAGGATTCGATCGCCATGAACCGAATCACACGCGGCACCGCCAATGTCTTCGAAGACCTGGGCTACCCTGATGCCGCCGAACGGCAGATCAAGACGCGCCTGGCGTTGGCCGTCAACGAACTGCTCAAGAGCCGCAAGCTGACGCAGCGGGAAATCGCGGCGCTGCTCAGCGTCTCCCAACCCAAGGTCTCGGCGCTGAAGAACTACCGGCTCGATCAGTTTTCAATCGAGAAGCTAATGGAGTTCCTGACCGCGCTGAATCAAGACGTCGAGATCATGATCCGGCCCCGCGCCAACAGCAGTGAGGCCGGGCATATCTCGGTGCTGGCGGTGCCGAGGCCAGGGTGAGCGGCGGCTGAGGTTTAGCGCGGGTCGGGGCGCGGGCGGCGCGAGTTGCTCGATTCACCCCGTTGATGTGAGTCACGATTTTGCAGATGAAATTCACCTTGGAGTACGAGTGCGAACACGATGGGCGTTGGCTGGCCGAGGCTTCGCAACTGTCTGGCGTTTTTGCCTCAGTGGTGGTCGCGTGCAACTCGGCCCCCGGAATCGTGAACTGCGGGTACTGGGGCCAACACTTTGTGGCAAGCTACGGACGTACAGCCCGATCCCCGAACCGGAGATGCCATGTCAATTTCCCTTGAAGCACTCGAAGCAGAGCTTCTGAATCTTGGGTCAGCCGACCGCTCGCGCCTGCTGGACAAACTCATTGCCAGTCTCGACGCAGACCGTGCAACTGATGATGCGTGGAGGCAAGAGGCAAGGCGCAGGGATGAAGAGATCGAATCAGGTGCCGTGCAGTCGATTCCCGGAGACGTGGTTCTGGCAAGGTTGCGCGCTGGGCTTCAGTGAGCTACTCAGTCCATCCGCAGGCAGCGGATGACTTGGCTGCCGCCGCCGCTTTCTATGCGAGAAGCGGCAGTTCTCGCGTCGCGGGCGCCTTTCTCGTAGAGTTCGAGCGCGTTGCCAACCTGCTTGCCGAGAATCCGGGATTCGGCACTCCATTTGACCTTCCTCGAAGAACATATCCGCTGCGCGTCTTTCCGTATTCGATCGTCTACAAACCAACCGACCAGGGCATTCGAGTTCTCGTGGTTCGCCACCAGAATCGCGCCCCGAGTTACGGAGAAGGTCGAAACTGATTGATGGCGATGCCGGAAGCATGCGGAGGCATGGGGTCACGCAGGCAAGGCCTGACCCCCGTGACCCGACCCCCAGGGTCAGGTCTTGCCTTTTGCCTACCGTCATGGCTTGGTGAGCATCCACTTCAACCCATGCCCTGCGACCGCGCCAAGTCGCGGTAAGATCGCTTGCCTTAACGTACTACGCACCCTTCATGAGCACCTTGTCGATCAAGATTACGCCCGCGCTTGAGCGTGAGATCGATCTGGCCTCGCGGCGCGAGCACCTCACCAAGTCCGAACTCGTGAGGCGGGCGGTGGCGGCCTATGTATTGCGCCCCACCGGGCCAGCCAAGTTCATTTCGGCGCTCGAACAAGCCGGCCCCCTGGTGGGGTGTTTCAAAGGCGGGCCGAAGGACCTGGCGAGCAATCCGAAGTACCTGGACGACTTTGGCAAGCGATGACGACCAGCTTGATCCTCGACACCGGCCCGTGGGTCGCCCTGCACTGCAAGGACGAGCGCTACCACGGCTGGGCCAAGGAGCAATTCGCTCAGTATCCGGGCCCGTTCATCACCTGCGAGGCAGTTGTCACCGAGGTCTGTTTTCTGCTGGCTCGCGGCGGTTTCGACCGTGCCAAGGCACTGGCCCTGCTGGAGCGCGGCGTGGTACGCATCGGCATGGTCCTGAGCGAGGAAGCCAGCGCGGTGCGCAAGTTGTTCGAGCGCTACGACAACGTGCCTGCATCTCTTGCAGACGCCTGCCTGATCCGGCTGAGCGAGCTGTACGAGCCCAGCCGCGTGGTAACGCTGGACAGCGATTTCCACGTGTACCGCCGCCACGGACGTAAGGCAGTTCCGCTGCTGCGGCCGGAGTGAGGAGGGGTCGGTTTGATGGCGTCAGGCCTTGCCTCTTGCCTCTTGCCTCTTGCCTGCTTGCAGGTGACGCGGTGAAGAGGCAAAAGGCAAGGCCTGACCCCGACGGGGTTCCCATACCGCGGCTCAACCCGGCCTCGCCGGAAGCTGAGCCTATAATCCCGCCTTTGCCAAAATCCGGCTTTCTCGGTTATCAGGATCCAGCAGCTACATGACTACGATTCGCGTCAAAGAAAACGAACCCTTCGATGTCGCCCTGCGACGCTTCAAGCGCACCATCGAAAAGATCGGCCTGCTGACTGACCTGCGGGCGCGCGAGTTTTACGAGAAGCCTACCGCCGAGCGCAAGCGCAAGAAGGCGGCTGCGGTGAAGCGCCACTTCAAGCGCGTGCGCAGCATGATGCTGCCCAAGAAATTGTTCTGACGCGCAGCGCCCGCGGCGCTCGCAATAATTCGGCCCGCACCTGCGGGCTTTGTCGTTTGTAGGGTCGCACCATTCGGGGGAAACGATGAGCCTCAAAGACCGGATCACGGAAGACATGAAGACCGCGATGCGCGCGAAGGATGCGCCGCGATTGCTCACGATCCGCGGCCTGCTCGCCGCGCTGAAGCAGCGTGAGGTGGACGAGCGCATCGTGCTGACTGACGCCGACGTGGTCGCGATCGTCGACAAGCTGATCAAGCAGCGCAAAGACTCGATCTCGCAGTTCGGCGCTGCCGGGCGCACCGACCTGGTGGACAAGGAGACGTTTGAGCTTCAGATCCTCGAAGCCTATCTGCCGCAGCGCCTTGACGCGGCGCAGATTGACGCCGCGGTCGTCAGCGTGATCGCGGCGCTGGGCAGCGAACTGGGGCGCGCGGTTGGCGCGGCCGACATGGGCAAGGTGATGGCTGCCGTGAAGGCCAAGCTCGCTGGCCAGGCCGAGATGGCGCTGGTGTCTGCTTCGGTGAAAAAAGCGCTGAGCAAGTAGTTTGCAATCTTGAACCTGTCGAGCCTGATTCATGAACGTGCCTGCGATCCAGCAACTCAGCGCCGACTTCTGCGTCGCCGGTCAACTCGATCCGGCCGCAATGGCGTGGGCCGCGCAAGCGGGCTTCAAGAGCGTGGTCAACAACCGGCCCGATTTTGAAGCCGGCCCCGCCCAGCCGACGAACGCCGCGATCGAGGCTGCGGCGCGCACCGCCGGTCTGGCGTACGCGTTTTTGCCGGTGCAAGGCGGCTATCAGTCGCCCGAAGAAATCTCCCGCTTCAGCGAACTTCTGATCAGCCTGCCCAAGCCCGTCTTGGCGTTTTGCCGCAGCGGGGCGCGTTCCGGCAGGCTGTTTCGCGCTGCGACGAGCGCTTGAGAGGTCCGCCCGCCGTGCGCAGCGGCGAGATGTGAGCACATCGCGGTAGGGAATTGCCCTCGGGCCAGAACACGCCGAGCCTTCTTACACTGCGGCACCTCAAGAGTTTTTGTGCAAGGCCGGCTTGGGGCGTCATGTTCGTATTTCGGAAGCTTCGCCCATGAATGCTTTGCTCGCGCTTTCCAAACTCATCGACAAGGTCAACGACAGGTTTGGCGACATCGCCAAATGGGCCGTCATCGCCTCGTGTTTCATCAGTGCCGCGAACGCCATCATTCGCTATGGTTTCAATTACAGCTCGAACGCCTACCTCGAAATTCAGTGGTACCTGTTCGCCGCTGTCGTGATGCTCGGCGCTTCGCAGGTGCTGCGTGTCAACGAACACATCCGCGTCGACGTCTTCTACGGCCGCTACACGGGGCGCACCCAGGCCCTGATCGACCTGACCGGGCTGGTGCTGTTCATGTTGCCTTCGATGCTCGTGATGATCTATTACTCATTGCCGCTGTTCTGGAAGATGTACCTCACGGGTGAGGTCTCGAGCAACGCCGGTGGCCTGATCCGCTGGCCCGCGATGCTGATGTTGCCTCTTGGCTTTTCGCTGCTGTTCGCGCAAGGCGTGTCGGAGTCCATCAAGAGGGTCGCGTGGCTGGCGCACAAGTACGAAGGCGATTTCCACTACGAGAGGCCCTTGCAATGACGATGGACAGCTTCGCGCCGCTGATGTTCGCGGCTCTGATTTTCGTGCTGGTGATCGGCTTCCCGGTGGCGTTTTCGCTCACGGCGCTTGGCCTGAGCTGCGGCTTTTACGCTGTCTACATGGGCTGGTTTCCGGCCGGCTTCATGGGCAATCTGCCGCTCAATGTGTTCGGCATCCTGTCCAACGACCTGCTGCTCGCGATTCCCTTCTTCACGCTGATGGGCACGATTCTCGAACGCTGCGGCCTGGCCGAAGACATGCTCGACTCGATGGGTCAGTTGTTCGGCCCGGCGCGCGGCGGCCTGGGTTACTCCGTCATCATCGTCGGCTTTATTCTCGGCGCGATCACCGGCACGGTGGCCGGCCAGGTGATCGCGATGGCAATGATCTCGCTGCCGGTCATGATGCGCTGGGGCTACAACATGCGTTATGCCACCGGCGTGCTCGCCGCATCGGGAACGATCACGCAGCTCGTGCCGCCCTCGCTGGTGCTGATCGTGCTGGCCGATCAATTGGGCAAGCCGGTGGGCGACATGTACAAGGGCGCATGGGGTCCATCGATCCTGCAGGTGCTGCTGTTCGCGCTTTACACCTTCATGCTGTCGCGCATCAAGCCCGAGCATGTGCCGGGCGTTCCCAAGGAGGCGCGCACGCTGAACGGCTGGGCGCTGTGGAGCAAGTGTCTGCGCGGCATCATTCCGTCGGCGGTGTTGATCTTTACTGTGCTCGGCAGCATGGGCGGCCTGCCGGGGCTGAACGTGGCGATCGCCACGCCCACCGAAGCCGGTGCGATGGGCGCGGTGGGCGCGTTCATCCTGGCCGGGATACACAGGCGATTGACCCTCGATCTGCTCAAGCAGGCGCTGCTCACGACGATGCGCCTGACCGCAATGGTGGTCTTCATCCTGATCGGCTCGCGCGTGTTCTCCCTCGTCTTTCAAGGCGTGGACGGAGGCATCTGGATCGAGCACATGCTGGCGGGCCTGCCGGGCGGGCAGCTCGGCTTCCTGATTGCCGTCAACATCTTCATCTTCTTCCTGGCGTTCTTCCTCGACTTTTTCGAGATCGCCTTCATCATCATCCCGTTCCTCGCCCCGGTGGCGGCGAAGCTGGGCATCGACTTGATCTGGTTCGGCGTGATGATCTGCGTGAACATGCAAACCAGCTTCATGCACCCGCCGTTCGGCTTTGCGCTGTTCTACTTGCGCGGCATCGCCGACACGCTGTTCAAGAACAAGTCGCTGCCGCGCAAGGTGGAGTCGAGAGACATCTACCTGGGCGCAATTCCGTTCATCGTGATTCAGCTGATCCTGGTCGCGATCGTCATCTTCTTCCCGCAGACCGTGACGGTGTTTCTCGACAAGGAAAAGGTGCTCGACCTGGACAAGGCGAGCCAGCAGATCGAGCAGATGGGTGGCGGGCGCACCCGGCAGGAGCCCAGCATTGACCCGAACCTGGGCCTGCCCGCCCCCGGCGCAGCAGCGGCTGGCAGCGACGCAGGTTCCGCAGCACCGGCTGCGGCAGAAGACCCGATGGAAGCGGTGAGGCGCGCACTCGAACAAGACAAGGCCAAGCAGTAGCGTTGCCACGCGACGCGACGCGATGAAAAAAGGGCTGCGATCGACGCAGCCCTTTTTGTTTGCCCGCGCGCCACAGGGCGCGCTTGCGTGCGGCCCCGCGCCGCACGCCATGCCTTGCCTTACAGCTTGGCGCTCTGCATGTAGTCGTCAAAGCCCGCTTCGGTGAAGCGGAACCACAGGTTCGCGTCGCGGCGGAACGTGGCGTAGTCTTCGTAGACCTTCTTCCACGCAGGGTTGCTGGCGGAAAGCTCGGAATACAGCGCCATTGATTCCTTGAACGCGGTGTCCATGACGTCTTTGGGGAAGCGGAACAGCTTGGTGCCGCCGGCCACAAGGCGTTTCAACGCTGCGGAGTTCCTGCCGTCGTACTTGGCCTGCATGTCGGTGTGGGCATAGGCTGCCGCCGCCTCGATGATCGCCTTGTACTCTGACGTCAAGCCTTCGTAGGCCTTGATGTTGACGTGCAGATCGAGCTGCGGCCCGCCTTCCCAATACCCCGGATAGGCATAGAACTGCGCGACCTTGTGGAAGCCGAGCTTCTCGTCGTCGTAGGGGCCCACCCACTCGGCCGCGTCGATCGTGCCCTTTTCCAGCGCGGCATAGATTTCACCGCCGGGAATGTTGGCCGCCACGCCGCCCAGGCGTTCGTACACCCGGCCGCTGAAACCACCGGTACGGAACTTGACGCCCTTCATCTCCGTCACCGACTTGATCTCTTTGCGCCACCAGCCGCCCATTTGCGCGCCGGTGTTGCCCATCGGGAAGCTGATGATGTTGTAGGGGCGATAGAACTCGCGCATCAGCTTCAGGCCGTTGCCTTCATACATCCAGGCCGTCATCTGGCGGCTGTTCAGGCCGAAGGGGATGGCGCAGCCGATCGCGAAGGTCGGGTCTTTGCCGAAGTAGTAGTAAGGCGCCGTGCTCGCCATTTCTACGGTGGCGTTCTGAATAGCATCAACCGTGCCGAACGCCGGAACGATTTCGCCCGCGGCGTGCGTGGAGATCACGAACTTGCCGCCGGTCATGTCGTTCACATGCTTGGCAAACACATCGGACACGCCAAACAATGTGTCGAGCGACTTCGGAAAGCTCGACGTGAGGCGCCAGCGGAGGTTGGCCTGCGCATGCACGATGGCCGGCGCGACGCCAGCCGCCAGCACACCTGCCAAACCGGTCTTGCGAATAAAGGAACGACGTTCCATGCTCATGCTCAATCTCCTGTGAAGAATCGGTCAAGTAGGGGGGAAAATGCAAAGGCGCGGCGCATTCTAGAAGTAGGGGACAACCCGAATCACCGGTGTTTACCCGTGCGATTCAAGTGCCGCACCTCGCGCCATTCAAGCAACGCACCCGCGGGAGACTCGCCGACAGGGTGGCGACTTGACCGCTATTGACCGGCGATCTTCATGCGCTCGATGAGCACCGAGCCCACGCTCTTCGAGCCTTGGTTGTACACATCGGAGCCGATGGCGGCGATGGCTTTGAACATGTCGCGCAGATTGCCGGCAATCGTGATCTCATGCACCGGATATTGAATCTGCCCGCCCTCGACCCAGAAGCCCGC
>JANOLJ010000148.1:0-15090 GCA_031419715.1 Burkholderiales bacterium
GTAGGCGCGATTGGACTCGAACCAACGACCCCCACCATGTCAAGGTGGTGCTCTAACCAGCTGAGCTACGCGCCTGTCGAGAAATAAGCGACGCAGTGTAGCAGCGCTGAACGGTCTCATTCGCGGCCTCACTTCCGACGCGCGACACGCACGCCCGCAACCGTGCTCACTTGGGCGAGCACCGCCGCGAGCCGCGAGGCATTCGTGACATCGATGGTGAACGTCATCCAGGCGGTGCCGCTGCCTTTGACGGTATCGCTGCGCACGCCGGTCACGTTCATCTTTTCCTTGGCAAAGACTTCCGAGATATCGCGCAGCAGACCGTGACGATCCGCAGCCTCGATCATGACGTCGATGGGATAGGCATCATGGGCGTCGGCGCGCACCGCGCCCCAGGCCACCTCGATCGTGCGCTGCGGGCTGCTCGCGAGCATTTGGCGATAGTTGGTGCAGCCTGTGCGGTGAATCGCGACTCCCTTGCCGCGCGTGACATAGCCGCCAATCGCATCCGGCGGTGCCGGGCGACAACAGCGCGCCAAGCTCGTCAAAAGGGAATCCACGCCGACAACCAACACGCCGCCCTTGGAGCTTCGTCCGTCAGCCTGAGGCCGCTTCAACGCCACGGTGTCGTCGTTGTCCGCGGGCACTTCCGCTGGCCGCAGCAGCGTCTCGATGTTGCGTACCGAAAATTCGTCCTTGCCGACGACTTCGAACAACGCGTCGGCACTGCGAAACCCAAGCCGGGCGGCCAGATCGTCGAGCTTGATGGACGTCTTGCCTTCGCGTTGGAGCAGCTTTTCAACCTGCTCGCGCCCGCGCGCGATGGTTTGGTTCTGCGCCAACGCGTTGAACCACGCGCGGGCCTTGGCCCTTGAGCGGGCGGCTTTCAAATAACCGAGCTCGGCGTTCAGCCAATCCAGCGATGGTCCGCCTTCTTTGGTCGAAACGATTTCCACTGTCTGCCCATTGAGCACGGCGGTATTCAGCGGCACCATCACGCCATCGATCTTCGCGCCTCGACAGCGGTGGCCCAGATCGGTGTGCACCGCATAGGCAAAGTCGATGGGCGTGGCGCCGGCGGGCAGCTCCACCACATTGGCCGCCGGTGTGAACACGTAAATCCTGTCTTCCAGCTCGCCGCCGCCAGCGGCTTCTTGACCGGCGAAGTCGCGCTCCCAGGCGAGCAGTTGGCGCAATACCGCCTTGCGTGCCTGTGCGACCTTCGCGCTCAATTGCGCATCCGCACTCACGCCAACGTAGCCTTTGCTTCCGGCCTCCTTGTAGGCCCAGTGCGCCGCCACGCCGTGCTCGGCGCGCGCGTGCATCTCACGGGTGCGAATCTGAATCTCAACCGTTCGTTCCTGCGCTTCTCGCACCACGGTGTGAAGCGACTGATAGCCGTTTGCCTTGGGCCGGGCGATGTAGTCGTCGAACTCACCGGAGACGGTCTGGAAACGCTCCTGCACCCGCGCCAGCGTCGCATAGCACTCAGCGACGCTGGCAACGATCACTCGCACGGCACGCACGTCAAACACCTCGGCAAACGGCAAGCCCTTGCCTTGCATCTTTTTCCAGATGCTGTACAGGTGCTTGGGCCGTCCGGTCACCTCGGCTTGGATCGAGTGACGCGCGAGGTCGGCCTGCAAGTCCTGCACGAACGTCGCGACGCCCAGCTCGCGTTCGATGCGCTTTTCGTCGAGCAAACGCGACACCGCCCGGTAGGCCTCAGGCTCAAGAAACCGGAACGCCAGGTCTTCGATCTCCCATTTGACCTGCCAGATGCCCAGCCGGTCAGCCAACGGCGCGAACACCTGCAACGACTCAGTCGCGAGTGGCCGCGGGCATGGCAATTTGGCCGCGGCAAAGTAGCGTAGGGTTTGCAAGCGTGACGCCAGACGCAGCAGCACGACGCGCAGGTCGCGTGAAAACGCCAGCAACATCTTGCGCACACGTTCGGTTTGCACTGCGCGCTGCTCGCCTTGCACGGGAGCATCTCTGGCCGATCGCAAGATCTGCACCAGCTTTCGCGTATGCCCGACGAGCGAGCCGAAGGTCTCGCCAAAAGCCCTGCCGATCGCCTCTTCGGGCTTGTTCAGGTAGTCCGCTGCATACGTCAGGTAGATCGTCGCGCGCAACGCCGCGGATGCGCCGATCGCGCCGAGGATATCGGCCACGGCATCGGCATGCGTCAGCGTGTCTTCCCCGCTTTCAAGCGGGTGGCCGCGCAGCAAAGGCTCGGCGAAGCCGCGCGCTCGCTCCAGAATGCCGGCGTCATCAAGTGCTGGCTGATCGGCGACGCTGAGCTGGACGATCGGCGCGCTGCTCTCGCGCGGGTCCGACCAGCCCGCCAGCACACCGGTCTTCATGGTGAAAGCAGGAACTGCTTGACGGCATCAACCTGTTCTTCGACGACGAGCATCGGGGCATGGCCCACGCCTGCAAACTCCCGCAGCGCCGCCTTGGGACCGCGCTGCGTCATCGCCTGCGCTGTCTCGCGATTCAACAGGTCCGATTCGGCGCCGCGCAGCACCAGCGTCGGGCAGGTGATGGCGTCAAAGCTGCGCCAGAGCAGCAGCTCACCGGCGGCGGCAAGCTCAGGGGTGGCCGCGCGAAACGGCAGCGCGATGTTGGGGTCGTAGTGCGGCTTGAAGCCCGCGCCATCGGCGCGCAGCATCGGGCGCGTCAGAGCCAGCCACTGCTGCTCGGTGTGTGGACCAAAGCCTTTCGAGATGCTCAGCATGTAGGCGGCGGCGGCTTCCACGCTGTCCCAGCGCATGGGCAAACCGAGGTACGAGCCGATGCGTTGCAGGGCCACGAGCTGAATCACCGGGCCGACATCGTTCAGCACCAGCCGGCGCACCGGCGAATTCGCGAGCGACGCCAAACCCATGCCGATCAGGCCACCCATCGAGGTTCCGACCCAGTGCACGGTCTGCGCATTCAGGCGCGCCAGCAGCGTCACCATGTCAGCCACATACGCAGGGATTTGGTAGCCCATTGGGTCGGCCAGCCAATCTGACTGGCCACGCCCCACCACGTCGGGGCAGACCACGCGGTAGTGATGAGAGACGGCGCGCGCCAGCGTGTCGAAGTCGCGCCCCTGCCGGCTCAAGCCGTGCATACACACTAGCACCCGGGGGTTGGCGGCATCGCCCCACTCCCAATAGGCCATGCGGTGCAGGCCGCGCGCACTCAGGCATTGAACGTGGTGCAGACGCGGCTCGACCATGATTGACTCGCTTTCGTTCGTGTTCGTTTTCGTCTCGGATAATCGATGCTAAGCCAACACTCACCCGAGGTTCACATGCTCAAGGGAAAAACCGCTCTCGTCACCGGATCAACCAGCGGCATCGGGCTGGGCATCGCTTGCCGGCTCGCGGCGCAGGGGGCGAACATCGTGCTCAACGGCTTCGGCGACACGGCGGCTGCCCAGAGCGCGATCGCCGCCCTCGGCGTGCGCTGCACGTATCATGACGCCGACATGAGCCAGCCGCGGCAGATCGAGGCCCTGATGGCCCATGCGGCGCGCGAATTCGGCGCCGTCGACATCCTGGTGAACAACGCCGGGATTCAGCATGTCGCCAGCGTGGAAGACTTTCCCGCCGAACGCTGGGACGCCATCATCGCGATCAACCTGTCGTCCGCATTCCATACGACACGCCTCGCGATACCGGCGATGAAGGCGCGGCGCTGGGGCCGCGTCATCAATATCGCCTCGACGCATGGTCTCGTCGCGTCGGCACAGAAGTCAGCCTACGTGGCGGCGAAACACGGCATTGTGGGATTCACCAAGTCAGTCGCGCTCGAAGCAGCAACGACCGGCGTCACCGTCAACGCAATTTGTCCGGGCTGGGTGCTGACGCCCTTGGTGCAAAAGCAGGTCGATGCCCGCGCGGCCAAAGACGGCGTTGACGACGCGCAAGCGAAACGCCTGCTGCTGGCCGAGAAGCAACCCTCACTGCAATTCACAACGCCCGAACAATTGGGTGACTTGGCCGTCTTCATGTGTTCGCCTGCGGCCGACAACGTGAATGGTGCCGCCTGGGCGGTTGACGGCGGTTGGACGGCGCAATAGGCGCCCTGCCACACCCGGCTCGCTCGCGGGGGCTCGTCATACCGGCGTTGCGCAGTCCCCGCGCGGCCTGGTGACTTACATCACGGCAAGACTTGTAACAGCAAGTCGGATATGGCAAAACGACTGTCGAATCTGCGCAGAATCGCGGCTGTTACATATTTGGAGCCAGCCCATGTCCACTTCGCCCACCCCTCGCGCGGACCGCATCGTCGTTGTCGATGACGACGCGCGCATTCGGGACTTGCTGCGCCGCTACCTGACCCAGGAAGGATTCGAGGTCTTGCTGGCCGAAGACTCGAAGGCGCTGAACCGCGTGCTGACTCGTGAGACGGTAAACCTGATCGTGCTCGACCTGATGCTGCCCGGCGAGGACGGCTTGTCGATCTGCCGGCGTCTGCGCGCGGCCAACGACCTGACGCCCATCATCATGCTGACGGCTAAAGTGGAAGACGTAGACCGCATCGTCGGCCTGGAAGTCGGTGCCGACGACTACCTGCCCAAGCCCTTCAATCCGCGCGAGCTGTTGGCCCGCATCCATGCGGTATTGCGGCGCCGCCCGATGCTTGAGGCACCGGGCGCGCCGGCCAAGGACGCACAAAACGTGAACTTCGGTCCGTTCGAGTTCGACCTCACGTTGCGCCGCTTGTCGAAAGACGGTGAACAAATCGCGCTCACCACCGGCGAATTCTCGATGCTCAAGGCCCTGGTGCGCCACCCGCGCCAGCCGTTGTCGCGCGACAAGCTGGCGCAGCTCGCGCGTGGCCGGGAGTTCGAGCCTTTTGACCGCAGCCTGGATGTACAGATCTCGCGCCTGCGCAAAATGATCGAACCCGATCCGACCCAGCCGCGCTATATCCAGACCGTGTGGGGTGTAGGCTACGTCTTCGTCCCGGACGGCGCATCTTGAGGAATTTCACTCTCCAAGTTCCTGTCCGGATCGTTAGAACTGAGTGCGCGCGAACGGGTAGCGCGGGTTGACCACCTAGCGCAGAAATCATGCTCGCGACCGCAGCCGCCGCCAGTGGCGGCCTCCAGACCATGACGAAGAAGCTCGTCGCGCTCAGCCTGTTCTGGCGCACGTTCTTTCTCTTGGCCTTGCTTCTTGCAGGCGGCGTATTCGCCTGGGTGCAGACGTTTCGCGCCCTGGAGTTCGAGCCACGTGCCGTGCAGGCCGCGCATCAAATCGCAAGCCTGGTGAACCTGGCACGCGCGGCGCTGCGTGCCAGCGACGGGATCAATCGAATCGCGGTCGTGAAGAGCATGTCGAACCAGAAGTCGGTTCGGCTGGCGCCGCGCGAACCGAACGACCAATGGGTGCCTTACGAGGTCGACCGCTTCACCATCGCCATTGGCCAGGGCCTGCGCTCGCAACTCGGGCCCGACACCTTGGTGGCCAGTTCCGTGAATGGCGTGCCTGGCCTGTGGGTGGGGTTTTCGATCGAGACCGATCCGTACTGGCTCCAGACCGACAAGTCCAGCGTTGCCCCGATTGCCGCGAGTACCTTATCGCTTTGGGTAGGCATCGCCCTGCTGGCAACGATCTTCGGCTCGGCAACGATTGCACGGCTCATCAACCAGCCGCTTCGCGACCTGTCGTTTGCCGCAAGCCGCATCCGCGAGGGCGAGTTCGACTCACGCCTGGATGAAACCACGCTGACCAGCGAGATTCGCCAAGTCAACATGGGTTTCAACCGCATGGCGCGCGAACTCGCGAAGGTGGAGGCGAATCGAGCCGTCATGCTCGCCGGAATCTCACACGACCTGCGCACGCCGCTCGCGCGCCTGCGCCTGGAAACCGAGATGAGCGTGCAGGACGAAGAAGCCAAGCACAACATGGCGTTGGACATCGATCAGCTCGACGCCATCATCGACAAGTTCATGGACTATGCCCGCCCGGGTGAGGTGCGCCTCGTGCCGGTGGATCTGGGCAGCCTGGTCGAACGCGAAATGGCACCATTTCGCGACCCCACGCAAATCCAGATCAGCTCGCGCGTGCCCGCCGACACCCAGGTCATGGCCGACTCCACCGAACTCGGCCGAGTGCTGCAGAACCTGTTCGAGAATGCGCGCCGCTATGGGCGCAGCGCGAGCAACGGCATCGCCCGCGTGCTCGTGAGTTGCGCGCGCACGGGGCCCTGGGTGATCCTGAGCGTGCGTGACTTCGGTGAAGGTGTCGACCCCGCCAAGCTCGGGCAACTGACCACGCCGTTCTTTCGGGGTGACGATGCGCGCACGGCTGCCACCGGCGCCGGTCTCGGCCTGGCGATCGTCGACAAGGCGATCCAGCGCATGGGTGGCACCTTCGAGCTGAGCAATGCCGACGATGGCGGCCTGCTCGTCGTGATGCGGTTGAAACGCGCTGAGTGATCCTTGCGAGCGCGGGGGTTCATGAGTAAATGTGGCTCTGCCACTTTACTCATACCCCCTCGGGGGGCGGACGACGCAGTCGTCGGCCTGGGGGCGCTCTCAGGCCCGCGTCAACAGACACACCGCGCTGGCTTCGATCGCCTCGCCAAGACCCACCGGGCCCATCCCCTCGGCCGTCTTCGCCTTTACGTTGACTTGCGCAAGTTCAACCAACAGCGCTTGCGACAAGCGTTGGCGCATCGCCGCGATGTGAGGTACCAAGCGCGGCGCCTGGGCGACCACGGTGCTGTCGACGTTGCCGATCTGCCAGCCTTGGGCTCGCACCCGGCGCGCCGCTTCGGCGAGCAGCGCCAGCGAGTCCGCGCCTTTGAACTGCGGGTCGGTGTCGGGGAAATGGTGGCCGATGTCGCCCATCGCGGCGGCGCCGAACAGCGCATCGGTGATGGCATGACACAGCGCGTCGGCGTCGGAGTGGCCGAGCAAGCCGTGCGTATGCGCAATCGTTACGCCACCCAGGACCAAAGGCCTGTCCTTGACCAGGGCGTGAATGTCCCAGCCCTGGCCGATTCGCAGCGCGGGGGAAGCTGCGGGGCTCACTCGCGCGCCTCGGCCGCACTCGGCAGATGCGCAGGCTCGGATCGAGCCGCGCCCATGAGCAACCGCCTTGCCATATCCATGTCCTCGGGCCAGGTAATCTTCAGGTTCTCCGCGGCGCCGCGAACCAGCAACGGGGCGTGGCCAGCGGCCTCAATAGCGCTGGCTTCATCGGTCACTTCGGCGCCCGCGCCGGCCAATGCGTCGCGCAACAGGCCGAGTCGAAACATTTGCGGTGTTTGTGCCACCCACTTGTCAGTGCGCGCGAGTGTCGCCGTGACCCGGTCGCCGGCCCCTTGCTTGAGCGTGTCCGCCAGCGGCATCGCGAGCAGCCCGCCCACGGCGTCGGGCAGGCAGGCATCGATCAACCTGTCTACCCAGGCCGGTTGCAACAGGCAGCGCGCCGCGTCGTGTACCAGCACCCAGTCGTGGTCGAGCGCGCCGCGCCGCACCAGTTCTGCAAGACCTTGGTCGACACTCGCGGCGCGTGTCGCCCCGCCGCAGCGCGCGACCCAACCTTTGAACTCCGGGCAGTGGCGTTCGAACAGAGTGTCGTGCGCGCTGACCACGACCAGCGTCGCCGCGAGGCGCCGAACCTGCGCCAGTGCGCGCAAGGTGTGGGCCACCACGCAGCGATCCATCAACATCGCGTATTGCTTGGGTGCGAGCGTCGCGGCGCGTTCGCCGACACCCGCACACGGCACCAGGGCGAACAGGCGCGGCGCGGCAACGTCAATGTGAGGTGAGGCCAAGGGCATCGAGGCGCGAATTCTATAATTCGCCGCTCGTTCGCCCCGGGGGAAGCTGCTCCGCGGGGCGAATTCGTTTTTGTCGCGCCACCTCGGCCCACTTCCCTCGGCCCACTTCCCTCATCCAACTTCCCACTTCCCACTTCCCTCCTCCCTCTTCCCTCTTCCCTCTTCCCTCTTACCTCTTTTCATTTCCCCGTCCCACCACCGCATGCAACTTCCAAGGCTCAGCGCCGGCAAGCGATTTACCCTGCCCCGCCCTTGCGGTTCGGCAGACGCGCTGCTGATCGCACGCTTTGCGCAGCTGCGCAAAGCGGACGCCGCCATGTCGGTGATCGTGTGCGCCGAACCCGCCGACACACAGCGCCTGGAGGGTGAGCTGCCCTTCTTCTCGCCCGAGTTGCGCGTCGCCGTGTTCCCCGATTGGGAAACCCTGCCCTACGACAATTTTTCGCCGCACCAAGACTTGATTTCGGAGCGCCTGGCGACGTTGTGGCGCATTGCCCAGGGCGATGTTGACGTCGTGCTGTTGCCGGCATCCACCGCGATGGTGCGGCTCGCGCCGCCGAGTTTCATTGCGGCCTACACGTTCAATTTCAAACAAAAGCAACGCCTCGACGAAGCCGCGCTGAAGGCTCAGCTCACCTTGGCCGGCTACACCCATGTCACGCAGGTCGTGTCACCGGGCGAATACGCCGTGCGCGGCGGCTTGATCGATCTGTTCCCAATGGGCTCGGCCGTGCCCTATCGCGTGGATTTGTTCGGCGATGAAATCGACTCGATCCGCACCTTCGACCCAGATACGCAGCGCAGCCTCTACCCGGTTCCCGAAGTGCGGCTGTTGCCGGGGCGCGAGTTTCCGATGGACGAGCCGGCGCGCAACGCGTTTCGCTCGCGCTGGCGCGAGCGCATTGAGGGCGACCCCAGCAAGGCACGTCTGTACAAGGACATCGGCGCGGGCATCGCCAGCGCCGGCATCGAGTACTACCTGCCTTTGTTCTTCGACACCACCGCCACGTTTTTCGACTACCTGCCGCGCTCCACCGCGCTCGTGTTGCACGGCGAGATTGACGCCGCGCTGAATCGTTTCTGGGTCGATACCCGCGAGCGCCACAAGTTCTTCCAGGCCGATCGCGAGCGGCCTGTGTTGCCGCCCGAAGACCTGTTCCTCAAACCGGAGGCATGGTTCACGCTGACCGCTGACTTCGCCACACTCGCGGTTCGTGGCTCGGTCGCCAGCGTAAGCGACGCGCAAGCCGCTGACCCGGGCGAACCGACCCGCAGCGCCTGGGCCAAGCCCTTGCCCGACCTGGGCGTAGACCGCGGCGCACCCGAGCCGCTGAAGAAACTCCAGGCGCACTTGAGCGCGACACAAAACCGCGTGCTCATCGTCGGCGAAAGCACCGGGCGCCGCGAAACGCTGCTGGAGTTGCTGCGCGACAACCGCATCGAGCCGCCGAGCGTGGCCTCGCTCGCCGAGTTCCTTGCCGGCACGGAGCACTTTGCGATAGCCGTTGCTCCGCTCGCCGAGGGCTTTTTCTGGCACGAGCCCGACACGGGAACCGCGCTGGAGTTCATCACCGAAACCGAACTGTTCGCGAACCGCCCTGCGGCGCGGCGCAGGCGCAAGCAAGAACAGGTCAGCGATGTCAATGCGCTGATCAAGGACTTGTCGGAGCTGAAAGTCGGTGACCCGGTGGTGCACGTCAACCACGGTATCGGGCGCTATGTCGGCCTGAAGAACATCACCCTGGGAGACGACTCCGAGCCCAGCGAATTCCTGCACCTGGAGTACGCCGACCAAGCCACGCTGTATGTGCCGGTCGCCCAGTTGCACCTGATCGCGCGCTACACCGGCGTGAGCGCCGAAGAAGCCCCGCTGCACAGGCTTGGTTCCGGCCAATGGGAGAAGGCCAAGCGCAAGGCCGCCGAACAGGTACGCGACACCGCCGCGGAGCTGCTGAACCTGTACGCCCGGCGCTCGGCGCGCGAAGGCCACGCGTTCCGCTACACACCGCATGACTACGAGGCCTTTGCGGCGAGCTTCGGCTTCGAAGAAACGCCGGACCAGTCGGCGGCGATCCATGCCGTGATTCAAGACATGGTGTCACCCCGTCCCATGGACAGGCTCGTATGCGGCGATGTGGGCTTTGGCAAAACAGAGGTGGCGTTGCGCGCGGCCTTCGTGGCAGTGACGGGCGGCAAACAGGTCGCGATCCTCGCGCCGACGACGCTGCTCGCCGAGCAGCACTTCCAGAACATCTCAGACCGCTTCGGCAAATGGCCCGTCAAGGTGGCCGAACTGTCGCGGTTTCGCTCGACAAAGGAGATCAAGGCGGCGCTCGCCGGCATGGCCGACGGCACGATCGACATTGTCGTGGGCACGCACAAGTTGCTGAGCCAGGACATCCACTTCAAGCGCCTGGGCCTGCTCGTGATCGACGAGGAGCACCGCTTCGGCGTGCGCCACAAAGAGATGATCAAGGCGTTGCGCGCCGAAGTCGACGTGCTCACGCTCACGGCGACGCCGATTCCACGAACGCTCGGCATGGCGCTCGAGGGTTTGCGCGATCTGTCGGTGATCGCCACCGCGCCGCAGCGGCGTCTGGCGATCAAGACCTTCGTGCGCAACGAGGGCAACAGCGTGATCCGCGAGGCGGTGATGCGCGAACTCAAGCGCGGCGGCCAGATCTACTTCCTGCACAACGAAGTGGAAACCATCCAGGCCCGCCATGACAAACTCGCCGAGCTGCTGCCCGAGGCACGCATCGCGATCGCCCACGGCCAGATGCCCGAGCGCGAACTGGAGCGCGTGATGCGCGACTTTGTGGCGCAGCGCCACAACTTGCTGCTGTGCTCGACGATCATCGAGACCGGCATCGACGTGCCCAGCGCCAACACGATCGTCATCAGCCGCGCCGACAAGTTTGGTCTGGCGCAACTGCACCAATTGCGCGGCCGCGTCGGGCGTTCGCACCACCAGGCCTACGCCTACCTGCTCGTGCCCGACGTGCAAGGCCTGCCGCGCGGCGCGGCACAGCGGTTAGAGGCGATCCAGGCGATGGAAGAGCTCGGCTCGGGTTTCTACCTCGCGATGCACGACCTGGAAATTCGTGGCGCCGGCGAAGTGCTCGGCGAAAACCAGAGCGGCAACATGATGGAAGTGGGCTTTCAGCTTTACAACGAAATGCTCTCCGAGGCGGTGCGCTCGCTCAAGGCGGGGCGCGAACCCGATCTGCTGTCTCCCCTGTCGGCCACGACAGAAATCAACCTGCACGCCCCTGCCCTGTTGCCCGACGACTACTGCGGCGACGTGCACACCCGACTGAACCTGTACAAGCGCCTGGCGACGGTGGAAAAACCCGAGCAGATCGACGCGCTGTTGGAAGAAATCACCGACCGCTTCGGCAAACTCCCCGCTCAGGGCCAGACCTTGTTCGACGTACATCGCTTGCGCGTCCTGGCCAAACCCTACGGTGTGAGCAAGATCGACGCCGCAGCGAAGCTGATGGTCATCAGCTTCCGGCCCAACGCCCCTGTCGATGCGCAACGCATCATCGAACTCGTGCAGAAGAATCGCCACATCAAGCTCGCCGGCAACGACAAGTTGCGCATCGAGCGCGATACGCCCTTGGTGAAAGACCGTGCCCAGGCGATTCGTGAGGTGTTGCGTTCGCTGGGCAGCCCGGTTCTGGTTCCCGCCTGAGGTGGGCGCGGCACCCCCCGGGCAAGCGAGCATTTCGCGCACCCCACACTGCGGCCTACCATGGCAACCCTTGGGCGATTTGCCCGGCCAGGAGGACTCCACCATGAGCACACAGACCAAGTTTCTGCTCGACGAGAGCAAGCTGCCGAAGCACTGGTACAACATCGCCGCCGACCTGCCGGTGCCCACACCGCCGGTGCTGCACCCGGGAACGCTGCAACCGATCGGCCCAGACGACCTGGCGCCGCTGTTTCCGATGGAGCTGATCATGCAGGAGGTCAGCACCGAGCGCGAAATCCCCATTCCTGAACCGGTGCGCGAGGTGTTTCGCCTGTGGCGGCCCTCGCCGCTGGTGCGCGCGCATCGCCTGGAAAAGGTGCTGCAAACGCCAGCCAAGATCTACTACAAGTACGAAGGCGTCTCGCCCGCCGGCTCGCACAAACCCAATACCGCCGTACCGCAGGCCTGGTACAACGCGCAGGCCGGCATCAAGAAACTCAGCACCGAAACGGGGGCCGGGCAATGGGGATCGGCACTCGCCTTCGCCGGTGCGCTGTTCGGCATCGACGTCACCGTGTTCCAGGTGCGCGTCTCATACGACCAGAAGCCTTACCGGCGCGCGTTGATGGAAACCTATGGCGCGCGCTGCATTGCGTCACCCTCGAACGAAACGAACTCAGGCCGCGCGATCCTGGCCCAGAACCCGAACCACCCGGGTTCGCTGGGCATCGCGATCTCCGAAGCCGTGGAAGTGGCGGCGACGAATGACGACACCAAGTACTCGCTCGGCTCGGTGCTGAACCATGTGCTGATGCACCAGACCATCATCGGCCAGGAAGCGATGCTGCAAATGGAGATGGCGGGTGACGATCCGGATGTGATCGTCGGCTGCACCGGAGGCGGCTCCAACTTTGCCGGCATCGCCTTCCCCTTCATCGGCCAACAGTTGCGCGGCGGCAAGAAGCGCCGCATTGTTGCCGTCGAGCCGGCAGCGTGTCCGTCGCTGACGCGCGGCAAATACGCCTACGACTTCGGTGACACCGCGCACCTCACACCGCTGGCGAAGATGCACACGCTCGGCTCCACGTTCACGCCGCCGGGCTTTCACGCCGGGGGGCTGCGCTATCACGGCATGGCGCCGCTCGTCTCTCACCTCGCGCAGCTCGACATCATCCAGGCCAAGGCGTATCACCAGGTCGCGTGTTTCGAAGCCGGCGTCATGTTCGCGCGCGCCGAGGGCATTGTTCCGGCACCCGAAGCGAACCACGCGGTGCGCGGCGCGATCGATGAAGCCCTGCGCTGCAAACGCGAGGGTCGCTCGCAGGTGATTTTGTTCAACCTGTGCGGCCACGGCCACTTCGACATGTCGGCGTACAGCGCCTATGCCGCGGGAAAACTGGTCGATCAGGAATACGACGAGGCCGAGCTGGCGATGGCGCTTTCGGGCTTGCCTGCCGTGCCCGCCTGAGCGTGCACGGGCTGGTGGGTCAGCGCGAAGCCAACCCCGCCCATTGATCGACACTGAGCCGGGCCAGCACGGTCCAGCGCGTGGTTCCCGGCCGAATCACCACGGCCTCGCCCTCGGCCAGGTGCGGCGGGCCGGCGACCGCGCGAAACGGGTTGCCGTGGCCGACGATCCAACGGTTCTTGCCCTTCGTCACGGGAGCCACGGGTACGGCAAGCAGACGCTTCAGTTCCGGATAGTCTCCCGCCTGTCCTTCGCGCAATTCGGGCGTCGGCGTGGCGCGGCCGAACGTCAGCGTGGCGTGTTCCATGGTGCGGCACATCGGGCTGGCCAGGACTTCCGTCGCGTCGTTGATGCGCAGTTTCAGCGCACGCATGTCGCGCCCGAGCCGGGTGGCGTCTTCGCGCCCCTGCGCCGACAGCAGGCGTTGATTCGCACAGTCGGCGTAGCCCTGCATCGCCGCGTCGTTGCGCGAGAAGTCGGTGGCAGTGTGACGGAAGTAGATGACCAGCCCGCCCGCCTGAAGCGCCTTCAGCAGTGCTGGGCCGTGCAGCGCCTGGTTAGTGGCGGGTGCTGACGATTCGGTGTTCGCAATCGCGCCTGCCTGCGCCGCAGCCGCGGCGCAAGCAAACACGAGCGCAATGCCAAAGAAGAAGCTGCGCAGTCGGGTCACAGCGCATTGTGCGCAGATCAGAACCGATAGTTCAACCCGATGCTCACCTGCGGGATATACCTAACCTTGGCGACACCTTCTCTGAGTTGCGCCAACTCGGCGTCGAATTCGGCCTGCGGAATACTGTTCAGGATGGTTCCTGAGTGGGTTTCACTCACGGTGGCCTTGCCCATCGACGCGCCGATGTCGAAGAGGAATCCGAAGCCCGTGCTCGCCTGGTGCCCATAGCCCAGGCCGAGATAGGGCGTGGTCTTGGGGTACTTGACCGATACGTTCATGCGCTCGTCGGGCCCGGGAACGACGCTTTGGTTTCCGACCTGGAACGAAGTGACGCCGTCGCCGCGTGCAACGAGGTTCAGCTTGAGATTGTTGAATGTCATGCCACCCGTGATGCGCAAGCCACCCCAGTAAAACCAGTCGGCGAACAAGCCCGCGCGGTTGAAACCGAACTCGGCGTCGTAGTTGATCCCGTTTTCCGTTTGCCGCTTGCTCCGCGTGCCGAGCGTTGCCCAATCGCCGCGCACGGTAAAGCTGCTGCCGAGCGGGTGTGCATAGCCGAGCATCACTCCGGGCAGACCCGCCCCAAGATAGACTTCTCCGGCGAACGCGCTGCTGGCCGCCGCGCTCAAGAGGGTGGCGGCAAAGATGTCTCTGGGTTTCATAGGGGCTCCGGTTGGGTTGGGCGCAGGCAGTTGGCGCGAAAACGATGTACTCAGGCGGGCTATCGGCCGCTACCGTACCCGGTTGAGTGGTATTTGCAGGCGCTGCCCCGGCAGGTCAACGCCACAGTGCTAACCTGCGCACCTTTGCCGTAACGCCAACCCGAGAAGGATCCGCCCCATGCCCAGCCTGCTCCCCCAAGTCGACCCCGATGGCCACCTTGAGTATTCGGTGGTGTTCACCGACCGCGCGCTGAATCACATGTCGACGAAGTTCCAGGGCGTGATGCGCGACATCTCCAAGGTCTTGAAGGTCGCCTACAACGCGCGATCGGCCATCGTCGTTCCCGGCGGCGGCACGGCCGGCATGGAGGCCGTGGCGCGCCAGTTCGCCACTGACCGCAAGACGCTGGTGCTGCGCAACGGCTGGTTCAGCTACCGCTGGACGCAGATTCTGGAAATGGGTCGCATCTCGCAAGACTGCACCGTTCTCAAGGCGCGCCCCATCGGGGCTGGCCGGCAGATGGCCTTCACGCCCGCGCCCATTGCCGAAGTCGTGGCGACGATCCGCGCGCAGCGCCCGGCCGTGGTGTTCGCACCGCACGTCGAAACCGCCGCCGGCATGCTGCTGCCCGACAACTACTTGCGCGCCGTGGCCGACGCAGTGCACGAGGTCGGCGGGCTGTTCGTGCTCGACTGCATCGCCTCCGGCGCGATCTGGGTCGACATGCAAACCACCGGCGTGGACGTGCTGATCAGCGCGCCACAAAAAGGCTGGAGCTCGTCGCCCTGCTGCGGCCTG
>JANOLJ010000149.1:0-1556 GCA_031419715.1 Burkholderiales bacterium
GTACCTGGACAAGCGGCTGCGCGAGCACACGCTGCTTCAAGCGATTGCCCGAACGAATCGCGTGAACAAGGGCAAGCAGCGCGGCTACGTGGTGGACTACATCGGTCTGGCGAACCACTTGACGGAGGCGCTGACGCTGTATGCCAGCGAAGACGAGCAGCAAGAGCTCGCCCTGGGCCTGAAGAACATCGACACCGAGTTGCCGGTGTTGGATGAGCGCTACCAGCGCCTGCTGCAGCATTTCGACGCGCTCGGCGTGCGCGACATCCGGCCCTTCGTGACCGGGCACCTCGCGACGCAGCAGGCCCAAGTCGAAGTGGTGGACCGGGCGGTGACGGCGCTGGGCGACGAGCGGCAGCGCGCGGACTTCGAGGTGTACCTGAAGAAGTTTCTCGGTAGCCTGGACATCATCCTGCCGCATGCGTCCGGCCAAACCTATCGCGTGCCGGCGCGCCGCTTCGGCTACATCCTGCATGTCACCAAGGAGCGCTACAAGGATTCCAGCCTGAACCTCGCCGGTGCCGGCGAGAAGGTGAAGGCGCTGATCAACGAGCACCTCGTGAGCCTGGGCATCAACCCAATGGTGCCGCCGGTGGAACTGCTCGCGGAAGACTTCATGCAGCAGCTTCAGGCGCATGCTCAAGGCAACCCTCGAGCCAAGGCGAGCGAGATGGAGCATGCCCTGCGAAAGCACTGCACGGTTCACCACGACGAAGACCCCGCCTTCTACAAGCGCTTGTCGGAAAAGGTCGACGCGTTGATCGAAAAACACCAAGACGCATGGGACTTGCTCGCCGAGCAGCTGGCGGAGGTACGCGTGGAGGCGGTCGCCGGCCGCCAGCACGGGCGCGCCGGAATGAGCCGCGAGGCGAGCACCTTCTACGAGTTCGTCGCGGAACTGGCGTTCGAGCAGGGGCGTGTACCGCAGGGTGACGAGTTGACCTTTCGGGCGCTGATGGAGGCGCTGGTGGAACTGCTGCAAGAGACAATTGGCAGCATCGACTTCTGGCAGAGCCAGGACAAGCAGAAGCGCCTGCGCGGGCAGATCAAGGTGGAATTGGGCAAGACGGGCCTCGCCGCGCTCAAGGCCAAGCGCGAGCGGGTCGCGGTGGAGATCATGAAGCTGGCGCGCAACCGGCACGATGCACTCGTCGGCACAGGCAAGGGGCACTGATCATGGAGCTGAGGCAGGTTCGCGACATCCAGTACCGGCTGCTGCCCGGCACTGACCGCCGCACCACCGACATCGTGATCGAACGCGACGGCACGGTCTGCGTGCGGCCGCCCAAGTCGGTGACCCTGGAGCAGATCGACCGGACGGTGCTGCGCAAGCGGCTGTGGATCTACCGCAATCTTGCGGAGTGGCGAGACTTGAATTCAGCGCACGTGGTTCGGGAGTGGGTTTCCGGCGAATCGTTCCTGTATCTGGGCAGCAGTTATCGGCTGGAACTGGTGGCCAAGCAGGCCGAAGTGTTGAAGCTCAATGACGGCCGCTTCCATCAGCGACGCGACGTCGAGGACACAGCCGGGTCACCAGGCGCGCACGCTGCGTTTCG
>JANOLJ010000150.1:0-4875 GCA_031419715.1 Burkholderiales bacterium
CGCAGTGCTGCCGGTGCTGGCCGGCTACGTGGTCGCGGCCGAAGAGCAGGGGGTGGCGCAGGCGCAGTTGAACGGCACGATCCAGAACGACATCTTGAAGGAGTTCATGGTTCGCAACACCTACATCTACCCGCCCGAGCCATCGATGCGGGTGGTGGCGGACATCATCGAGTACACGGCGCAGAAGATGCCGAAGTTCAATTCGATCTCGATCTCGGGCTACCACATGCAGGAAGCCGGCGCGACGCAGGCGCTCGAGCTGGCCTTGACGCTGGCCGACGGCAAGCAGTACGTGAAAGCCGCGATCGACAAGGGCCTGGACGTCGATGCCTTCGCCGGCCGCCTGAGTTTCTTCTGGGCGATCGGTATGAACTTCTATCTTGAGGTCGCGAAGATGCGCGCCGCGCGCCTGTTGTGGTGGCGCATCATGAGTGGCTTTGGCGCGAAGAGTCCAAAAAGCCTGATGCTGCGCACCCATTGCCAGACCTCGGGCTGGAGCCTCACCGAACAAGACCCGTACAACAACGTGGTGCGCACGACGATCGAAGCCATGGCGGCCGTGTTCGGCGGCACACAAAGCCTGCACACGAATGCGCTGGACGAAGCGATTGCCTTGCCCAGTGAATTCAGCGCGCGCATCGCGCGCAATACGCAGCTCATCATCCAGGAAGAGACGCACATCACTGGCGTCGTTGATCCCTGGGCCGGCAGCTACATGATGGAAAAGCTGACGCAGGACATGGCCGACAAGGCGTGGGCCATCATCGAGGAGGTCGACGCCCAAGGCGGCATGGTTCGCTGCGTCGACAGTGGCTGGGCCAAGTTGAAGATCGAGGCGAGCGCGGCGCAGAAGCAGGCGCGCATCGATTCGGGCCAAGACGTGATCGTCGGCGTCAACAAATACCGGCTGGAGAAGGAAGACAGAATCGACTTCCGCGAAGTCGACAATCACGCGGTGCGCGACAGCCAGATCGAGCGGCTGCGCGCCGTGCGCGCCGGGCGCGACGCCAACGCCGTGAGTGCCGCGTTGGACGCGCTGACGGCCTGCGCGCGTAGCGACGCTGCGGTAGGAGTCAGCGGTGGCAACCTGCTGCATCTGGCAATTCAGGCGATGCGCCTGCGCGCCACGGTGGGCGAGGTGTCCGACGCGTTGGAGAAAGCCTGGGGGCGGCATCGCGCCGATACGCAAAAGGTGACCGGTGTGTATGCAGCAGCCTATGACAGCGCGCAAGGGTGGGAACAACTCAAGAGCGAAATCGCCGACTTCGCGAAACAGCAGGGGCGCCGGCCGCGAGTGTTGATCGCCAAGCTCGGCCAGGACGGCCACGACCGCGGCGCCAAGGTCGTGGCCTCGGCATTCGCCGACCTGGGTTTTGACGTCGACATCGGCCCGCTGTTCCAGACGCCGGAAGAGTGCGCGCGCCAGGCGATCGAGAACGACGTGCATGCGGTGGGCGTGAGCACCCTCGCTGCGGGCCACAAGACACTCGTGCCAGCCATCGTGGACAGCCTGCGCGCGCAAGGCGCGAACGAGATCATCGTCTTCGTCGGCGGCGTGATCCCGCGTCAGGACTATGAATTCCTTTTCGATGCCGGCGTGAAGGGAATCTACGGCCCGGGAACGCCGATACCGGCGAGTGCAAAGGACGTGCTCGAACAGATCAAGGCAAACTTGGCCAAGGCGTGACGTGACGCCATTCGATCCGGCCCTGTTCGACGCCGTACGCCGCGGCGAGCGCCGCGCGCTGGCCAAGTCCATCACCTTGTTGGAATCGACTCGCGCCGACCACCGGGGCCACGCCGATGCGCTGCTCAACGCCTTGCTGCCTTTCACAGGCGAGGCGTTGCGACTGGGAATTTCGGGCGTCCCTGGCGTCGGCAAATCCACCTTCATTGAGGCACTGGGTTTGCACTTGATCACCCAGGGCTTGCGCGTCGCCGTGCTCGCCGTGGACCCGTCGTCCAGCGTGTCGGGCGGCTCGATCCTCGGCGACAAGACGCGCATGGAACGCCTGTCGGTGCATGACGCGGCCTACATCCGCCCCAGCCCCGCCTCGGGCACGCTCGGCGGCGTGGCGGAAAAGACGCGCGAGGCGATGCTGGTTTGCGAGGCGGGAGGCTTCGACGTCGTCATCGTCGAAACCGTCGGCGTGGGCCAAAGCGAAGCGGCGGTGGCGAGCATGACCGACATGTTCATCCTGCTGCAATTGCCCAACGCCGGCGATGACCTTCAGGCCATCAAGAAAGGTGTGATGGAGCTGGCCGACCTGGCGCTCATCAACAAGGCAGACATCGACCCTGCCGCGGCGATGCGCGCGCAAGCGCAGATCACCGGCGCGACGCATACGCAGGTGATGCAGGTCAGCGCCTTGCGCGGCGATGGCGTTGCGGCCGTGTGGGACGCGGCCCGGGACTTCCGCTCGCGGCGCGAAGCGAGTGGCGAATTCGCCACGCGGCGCCGCGACCAGGCCCTGGCGTGGATGTGGGACATCGTGCATGCACGCCTGCAAGCCGCGTTCAACGAGCACCCGGCGGTGGCAAGCGCGTTGCCGCAAACGCTGAGCGATGTGGCCGCGCAGCGCATGGCACCGTCGGCGGCAGCCCGCGCGCTGCTCGACCTGTACCAAACAACGAGACCTTGAGGAGACCGATCAGCTTATGGACGACATCATCCAGCAACTGGAAGCCAAGCGCGCCAAGGCGCGCCTGGGCGGCGGCGAAAAACGCATCGCCGCGCAACACGGCAAGGGCAAGCTGACGGCGCGCGAACGCCTGGAGCTGCTGCTCGATGAAGGCTCGTTCGAAGAATGGGACATGTTCGTCGAGCACCGCTGCGCTGACTTCGGCATGGAGCAGCAGAGGATTCCTGGCGACGGCGTCGTCACCGGCTACGGCACGATCAACGGGCGCCTCGTCTTCGTGTTCAGCCAGGACTTCACCGTGTTCGGCGGCGCGCTGTCGGAAGCGCACGCCGAGAAGATCTGCAAGGTGATGGACCAGGCGATGAAGGTCGGCGCCCCCGTCATCGGCTTGAATGATTCAGGCGGCGCGCGCATCCAAGAAGGCGTGGCGTCGCTCGGTGGCTACGCCGAAGTATTCCAGCGCAACGTGATGGCGTCGGGCGTCGTGCCGCAGATCAGCATGGTGATGGGGCCGTGCGCGGGCGGCGCCGTGTACTCGCCAGCCATGACGGACTTCATTTTCATGGTGAAAGACAGCTCCTACATGTTCGTCACCGGCCCGGAAGTCGTGAAAACGGTGACGCATGAAGAGGTGAGCGCTGAAGACTTAGGCGGCGCCATCACCCACACCACCAAGAGCGGTGTGGCCGACCTGGCGTTCGAGAACGATGTCGATGCGCTGCTGATGCTGCGGCGCCTGTTCAACTACCTGCCGCTGAACAACCGCGAGAAGGCGCCGGTGCGCCGGGGCGATGACCCGGCCGAGCGGCTCGACATGTCGCTCGACACGCTGATTCCCGACAACCCGAACAAGCCCTACGACATGAAGGAGTTGATACGCAAAAGCGTCGACGACGGTGACTTCTTCGAACTCCAGCCCGACTATGCGAAGAACATCATCATCGGCTTCGCGCGCATGGAAGGCGCGAGTGTGGGCATCGTCGCGAACCAGCCGCTGGTGCTGGCCGGTTGCCTGGACATCCGAAGTAGCGTCAAGGCGGCGCGCTTCGTGCGCTTTTGCGACGCATTCAGTATTCCCGTCATCACTTTCGTCGATGTGCCCGGCTTCATGCCAGGCACGAGCCAGGAGTACGGCGGCATCATCAAGCACGGCGCGAAGCTGCTCTACGCTTACGCTGAATGCACGGTGCCCAAGGTGACGGTGATCACGCGCAAGGCCTATGGTGGCGCCTATGACGTGATGAGTTCCAAGCACCTGCGCGGCGATGTGAACTTCGCTTGGCTGAACGCCGAGATCGCCGTGATGGGTGCCAAGGGCGCGGTGGAGATCATCTTCCGTGATGACAAGGGCGATCCCGCCAAACTCGCGGCACGCGAGGCCGAGTACAAGGCGCGTTTCGCGAATCCCTTTGTCGCGGGTGCGCGGGGCTACATCGACGACGTGATCCAGCCGCATGAAACGCGCAAGCGCATCTGCCGGTCGCTGGCGATGTTGGCGAACAAGAAGCTTGAGAACCCGTGGCGCAAGCACGGCAACATTCCTTTGTAAGGCGGGCGCATGTTCACGAAGATTCTGATTGCGAATCGAGGCGAAATTGCCTGCCGTGTTATGAAGACCGCGCGCAAGATGGGCATCGCGAGCGTCGCTGTCTACTCGGAGGCGGACCGGGACGCGCTGCACGTTGAGCTGGCTGACGAAGCGGTGTTCATCGGCGCCGCGGCGAGCCGCGAGTCGTATCTGGCGATCGACAAAATCATCGCCGCGTGCAAACAAACGGGCGCGCAGGCCGTGCACCCGGGTTATGGCTTCCTGAGCGAGAACGAAGAATTCGCGCGGCGCGTCGAAGAGCAGGGCATCGTCTTCATCGGGCCGAAACACGCGTCGATCGCAGCGATGGGCGACAAGATTGCATCGAAGAAACTCGCCCTCGCGGCAAAGGTGAACACGATCCCGGGGCACAACGCGGCGATCGACACGGCCGAACGCGCCGTCGAAATCGCCAAGGGCATCGGCTACCCGGTGATGATCAAGGCCAGCGCCGGCGGCGGGGGCAAGGGCTTGCGCGTCGCGCACGACGAGCGCCAGACGATGGAGGGCTACAGCGCCTGCCGTAACGAGGCGCGCGCGAGTTTTGGCGACGACCGCGTGTTCATTGAAAAGTTCGTTGAACAACCGCGCCACATCGAGATACAGGTGCTGGGCGACTCGCACGGCCACTGAGTCTACCTGCAC